>JANPIB010000001.1:0-4002 GCA_031424775.1 Chitinophagales bacterium
AGAATGATTCCAACAATAATCCTATACACTCCAAACAATCTGAATCCGTATTTCTGTAAAAATCCAATAAAGAATTTGATGGCAATGATCGCTACAATAAAAGCCACAACATTACCTATGGCAAAAGCAGTGATGTTGTCATTGCTGGCTAGTAGTATATCGTAGCCTTTCCTTTTTAGTTCACCTTCTTCCCAGTCTTTTAAAAATAAAGAATGTGCTGCAGCAGCACACATGGTTGGCACAGCAAGAAAAAAAGAAAACTCTGCAGCAAAGTTCCTGGTTAGCTTTTGCTGCATACCTCCAATAATAGATGCTGCACTTCGGCTAACACCCGGAATCATAGCAATTACCTGCCAGATACCTATAAAAAAAGACTTTTTATAATTCAGCTTTTCTTCTGCTTCAATCAGTTCATCAGGAGTTACTTCTGTTGCAAGTATATCTGAAGGCTTTCTTATCTGAGATTTAAACACTTTATCTATAAATAGCAATACGATCCCTCCAAGCAACATACTAATGGCTACAACTGTTGAGCTTCCAAGCATTTGCTCAATTAGGTCGTCAAAGAAAAAGCCCAAAAGCAAAGCTGGTATAACACCCACAAGCAGTTTTAAGTAAAAATCGTAGCGGTTAAACTGGAAGAATTTTTTCCAGTACAATACCACTACTGCCAAAATAGCTCCCAGCTGTATTGATACTTCAAAAAGCTTGGTGAATTCCTCTTTATGAATTCCCAGTAAAGAGCTGGTGATGATCATGTGACCGGTAGATGAGATCGGCAGAAACTCTGTGATCCCTTCAACAATTGCAATAATGACTGCTTCAACAATGCTCATGAAAATCTTTTAGAAGATTAAAGAAACAAAAAATCCCGCCATACAGCAGGATTTCAATATCAAACATCTTTATTAATTATACTACTCTTGCAGCTGGCTTTTTGAAAATAGCGTAGATCTCTATTACAAAACCCAGTAAGATCAATATTGGAGCAACAGTAATTCTTGTTGTACTGTACACCATGCTTTTGTCAAATACGTTAGGATCTTGATTCTTGCCACCACTCATTACAAACATTCCTATAGCAATTACCACAGCACCAATTGCCATCCACAGATAGTTGTCTTTGCCAAACAACGGTGTAACTTCTTTAACAACAACTTTTTTCGTTTCCGCCATTACAGTTAATTAAGGTTCGCAAGATATGGAAAAGTCAATAGTCAATGGTCAATGGGAGAGCTAGGACTTTAAAAAGGCTCCACTCACAATTGCCCATTCACTATTCATCTTAATACAGATCATCCAGCTTCATTCTCAAGTATTTCATCACACTTCTATGGGTGCTGAAGACAGATATAGCAACTCCTACTAATATCATTCCTCCAAACAAAGTGATCAGCATTCCCGTATTATGCAAAGCCGATAGTTGGGTAAACTGGCTTTCAGACCATTTGATTAGAGCGAGAAGCAACAAAATGGCAATCAGAGCACTTATTGCTCCATTTAGTATTGCCCTCAGGTCCATTGGTTTTACAATAAACCACCTGGTAGCACCCACCATTTGCATGGTTTTAATCAGGAATCGGTTACTGAACATTGCAAGCCTGATGGTATTATCAATGCTGAAAATTACAATGGCACATAAAATAATTGCTACTACCAAGAACACCATTCCAAGGTTTGAAGCTCTCTCGTTCAGGTTGTTCACCAACTGTTTAGGGTATTGTAATTCAGTAATCTGGTCTGGGTAACGGCTTAAAATGGTTTTTTGCAAGTTTGCGAGGCTGTCAGTATTTACGTAAGTGCTTTTTGCATAGAAATCAATGCTTTCGGGGAAGGGATTGTCTTGCAGAACCTGAGCCCAATCTTCCTGGTTGTCTTTATTCCAGATGTTCTTAGCCGTTTCTTTGTTTATGTACTCAACATTTTTAGCAAATGGCTGGCTGGCGATGAACTGCTGAATCTGGCCAATCGTATCTTTATTAGCCGTTCTCAGGTAAGCACTTAGCCGAATATCTTCTTTAAACATATTGGCTGCCTGGTTAAAGTTCATGAACATCCAGCCCATAACACCCATAATAAGCAGTACCAATGCAACCCCAACAATGCTGTAGATGTAGTTAGGTTTGCTACGTTTCAGAGAGCCTTTTGCCTGTTTTTCCATGCCGTAGATTTAATGGTTTTCGCTTGTGCAAATGTAGGGCATTGAAGCCTAAACGTTACATTTGCAACACTCTAACGATTGTTTACTAACGGCAATTATGCTTACTGGTTCTTAGCACGGTTAAAATTTTGTTAGGAGATGCTTATTGAACCAGCGATAGTGCATAATTGATCTTCCGTTGTGTCACTCACTTGTACGTTCTGAACATTACTGAACAGGCAAACCACAACGTCACTTACGGTTCTCAACGTTGTGTTACTCTGTGCCGTTGTGTCTCTGTGGTTCAAAAAATGTTCCCCAATGAGATTCTGTACAAGAGTGCGACGCAAGGAACGATGAGTAAACAATCAAGGCTGGGTTAATAAATCAAACATCATAAATCAGACATCAGCGATAGAATGGAATACAACTTCAGAAATATTGAGCAGAAATGGCAGCAGCATTGGAAAGAAACAAATGCCTACAAAGTTTCAAATAATTCTTCCAAACCAAAGTTTTATGTGTTGGATATGTTTCCATATCCCAGTGGTGCCGGTTTGCATGTAGGTCATCCGTTAGGTTATATAGCTTCTGATATCTATGCAAGATTCAAACGATTGAAAGGGTTTAATGTACTGCATCCAATGGGTTTTGATGCTTTTGGTTTACCGGCTGAGCAATATGCTATTGAGCATGGTATCCATCCTGCGATTTCTACGGCTGCGAATATTGCCAACTTTAAAAAGCAGTTGGATAATATTGGTTTTTGTTACGATTGGGATCGTGAAGTGAATACTTCCGAACCTGGTTACCATAAATGGACACAGTGGATATTTCTTCAATTATTCAAAAGCTGGTTTAATCGCCAATCAAATAAAGCTGAATCAATTGATGGGTTGATAAAGATCTTCGAAACTGAAGGTAATCTGAATAATACTTGCCCTGGAGATAATTCAGTTCAATTTTCAGCTGCTCAATGGAAAGCGTTTACGGATAAAGAGCAGCACGACATTTTAATGCATTATCGAATTGCCTTTTGTGGTTTTGGAGAAGTGAACTGGTGTGAAGCATTGGGAACTGTTCTGGCTAATGATGAAGTAGTGAATGGTGTGAGTGAAAGAGGTGGACATCCTGTAGTGAAGAAAAAACTGCGTCAGTGGTATTTGCGAATTACTGAATATGCTGACAGGTTGTTGCAAGGCTTGAACACAGTTGACTTTAGCGATGCAATGAAAGAAATGCAGAGCAACTGGATAGGAAAAAGTAGTGGTGCTGAGATTGATTTTGCTGTTACGGTCAACGGTCAACTGTCAACGGTCAATCGATTGAGAGTTTACACAACTCGTCCCGACACCATCTTCGGAGTGGACTTCATGGTTATTGCTCCTGAACATGATTTGGTAGAAGAGATAACAACTCCAGCACAAAAACAAGCTGTTGAAGAGTACATCGCTTATGTAAAAAGCCGAAGCGAAAGAGAAAGGATGGCTGAGAAAAAGATCAGTGGTGTGTTTACAGGTTCGTATGCAGTGAATCCTTTCGATGGCAGAGAAATTCCGATCTGGATATCGGAATATGTTCTGGCTGGTTATGGAACTGGAGCTATAATGGCTGTGCCTTGTGGTGACGAAAGGGATCACAAGTTTGCAAAGCACTTCAATATTCCGATCACGAATATTATTGGTGATGCTTACGATGGTGAAGAAGCAAATCCTACCAAAGATGTAAAACTTAGCAACAGTGATTTTTTAAACGGAATGGTGTTGAGAGATGCCATTGAAGTAGTGATCAATAAACTTGAGGAATTAGGAATTGGTGAGCGAAAGGTGAACTATAAGATGAGGGATGCTGCATTTTCTCGT
>JANPIB010000002.1:0-36706 GCA_031424775.1 Chitinophagales bacterium
GGAAATCAATCTTTAGTATCTGCTAAATCCTTTTTAAATTAGCTAACCAGCCTGTCTTAAATAGTAAGAAAGGTCACCTATAAAATTCACGCACATGAAGATCTTTTGTGTTGGCAGAAATTATGCTGAGCATGCCAAAGAATTGGGCAATGCAGTACCGGAAGAGCCGGTGATTTTTATGAAGCCAAAATCTGCATTGCTTCAGCCACCAACGCCCTTTTATTATCCTGAATTTTGTAATGAGCTGCATTATGAAGCAGAACTGGTGCTTCGTATTTGTAAGAATGGCAGGTACGTTCAGCAAAAACAAGCTTCTAAATACTATAATGCCATCACTGTAGGTATAGATTTCACCGCCAGGGATATTCAGGCAGAATTGAAGAAAAAAGGACTGCCTTGGGAAAAAGCAAAAGCCTGGGACAATTCTGCTATCCTGGGAAAATGGCGAGAACTAACTCCTGATATGCTAAAGAACCCTTTCAGGTTTTCACTTGCGAAAAATGGAGACATTGTACAGCAGGGAACTTCGGCTGATATGATCTTTAGTTTCGATAAGATCATTGAGAACATCTCCCAATACTTCTCAATCAACATTGGAGATCTGATATACACCGGAACGCCGGCTGGTGTTGGTGAATGTGTAGTGGCAGATCATCTTGAAGGTTATCTTGAAGGTGAGAAAATGTTTGAGCTGGAGGTGAAATAATTTTTTGCCACGAATCACAGATCTCCACTGATTTTATTCCTTATAGTAATAGATTACACTTGTTTAGAATGCTTTGAAATCCGTGTAATTCGTGTAATCCGTGGCTATATTTGCAAGCCATGTTGAATACGGATATTTTATTGAAAGCCTGGCGGCTGATGGCTACTGCCAAAGCCATGGCTGAGACTTACGATGCCAACCGACAGATCTGCAAATACGTTCACTCCACTTCCAGAGGTCACGAAGCCATACAAATAGCTACCGGTTTACAGCTGAAGCATTATGACTGGGTAAGTCCGTATTATCGTGATGACAGCATCATGCTATCATCTGGTTTTACTCCGTATGAACTGATGTTGCAATTGCTGGCTAAAAAAGATGATCCATTTTCTGGTGGCAGATCATACTACTGCCATCCCTCAAATAAAGATGGAAAACGACCAGGTATCATTCATCAATCCAGTGCAACAGGAATGCAGGGAATTCCCACAACCGGTTTAGCACAAGCCATTCAATATTTAGAAAAGCACAATCCTGATCTATTACCAAAAGGCGAAAATGGTGAAGCACCGGTTGTTGTTTGTTCATTCGGCGACAACAGCATCACAGAAGGTGAAGTAAGTGAGGCTTTCCAGTTTGCAGTGCTGAAGCAGTTGCCCATCATTTATTTGGTGCAAGACAATCAATGGGGCATTAGTGTAAGTGTTGATGAGGCAAGAGCCATGAATGCTTATGAATATGCTGCTGGCTTCAAAGGATTAGCAAGAGTGCAGTGTGATGGAAGTGATTTCCCTGAGAGCTTCGTAACAATGATAGAAGCTGTTGAGTATGTTAGAAGAGAAAGGAAACCGATCCTTGTTCATGCTACAGTTCCCTTGCTTGGTCATCATACCAGTGGAGTAAGAAAAGAATTCTACCGGTCAAAAGAAGACCTGGAGAAACATGGATTGGATGATCCCTATCCAAAATTGAAATCAGTATTGATCAATTCAGGTATAAGTGAAGATGAACTGAAACATGTAGAAACATCCTGTATTATAGAAGTCGCAGATGCTTTTACCAAAGCACAAGCTGCACCAGATCCAGATCCATCATCTGTAACAGATCATGTGTTTGCTCCTACTCCTGTTAAAGAAGAAAAAGGAATACGTTTTCCGAAAGGTGGTGAGAAAACAATAATGGTAGATGCTGCTTTGCATGCTGTAGAAGAGATCATGCAAGACCACCCTGAAGCAATTTTATACGGGCAAGATGTTGGAAGAAGACTCGGTGGTGTATTCAGAGAAGCAGCAACATTGGCTGAGAAATTTGGAGATCATCGTGTATTCAACACGGCAATACAGGAAGCTTACATCGTTGGTTCTACTATCGGACTTTCTGCTTTAGGCATGAAGCCGATCGTTGAAGTTCAGTTTGCTGATTATATCTATCCAGGATTGAATCAACTCGTAACAGAGATCAGCAAATCGTGTTATCTCAGCAATGGTAAGTTTCCAATTTCAATGGTGTTGCGTGTTCCTATTGGTGCCTATGGTGGTGGTGGACCTTACCACAGTGGAAGTGTTGAAAGCACTTTACTGACGATCAAGGGAATCAAAGTAGTTTATCCATCCAATGCAGCAGATATGAAAGGGCTGATGAAAGCTGCATACTACGATCCGAATCCTGTAGTGATGTTAGAACACAAAGGACTTTACTGGAGTAAAGTTCCCGGTACTGAAGAGGCAAAAACCATTGAGCCTTCGAAAGACTACATTCTGCCACTTGGCAAAGGCAATATTGTGTTACATGCCGATGCAGATAAGATAAAGAACGGAGAATCCTGCTGTATTGTTACTTACGGAATGGGTGTATATTGGGCGAAAGCTGCTGCACAACATTTTCCAGGACAGGTTGAGATCATAGACCTGAGAACACTTTATCCACTTGATGAAGAATTGATTTTTGAAAGCGGAAAGAAACACGGCAGAGTGATGGTACTTACAGAAGAACAGCAGAACAATTCTTTTTCCGAAGCACTAGCTTTACGCATCACTAATAACTGTTACCATTTCTTAGATGCAAGAGTTGAAGTGATGGGTGCTTTGAACTTACCTGCCGTACCAATCAATCTTACTTTAGAAGCTGCGATGTTGCCTACAACTGAGAAAGTGGTGGATAGGATTGGAAAGTTGTTGAATTATTAGTTGGAAGCAGGCTACTTTTTTACCGCAACTGATTCTCTATTCTTCTTTGCCACTAAGACACTAAGGCTCTAAGTGACACAAAGGGCTTAGTGCAACTTTGTGTCTTTGTGACTTTGTGGCTATCATCAGTTGAATAAAGAACTAATTGCACAAGAGTGCGACGCCAGGAACGATGCCATAAAATTCTACAGCCGGTTACCACTAACAGGTAGTTTATAGCCGACGTTTGGCACAATTTTTCAAAAGATATATAAACTACCTGAAAATGGCTTCGGCAGAAATCCATTGCAGGTGTGGGGGCAGCTTTTGCTGCTCTCTTTTTTATTTAAAAGGATTTGAATACTTTATATCAGTAAGCATTTTAGTATCCGTAAGTGTTTTGAGATAAGCCACCAGTGCAGCTTTATCTGAAACGGTAAGATTGAACTGTTTCGGTTGGCCGTTTGGAAGCCTTAGTACCGGATCTAAATTATGGTGTGCTTTAATTCCGCTATTGTAATGTTCAATCACCTGCTCAAGTGTGGCAAATCTTCCATCGTGCATAAACGGTGCAGTGAGTTCTACATTTCGAAGTGATGGCACTTTGAATTTGGCATCGTCGTTCGTGTTATTGGTTACAGCGCCAACCCCACGATCTGTAGTAACTAAATCAAGCCCATTGTTTCTTGCACCGGGAGCCGTAAATGTTTCTGTACCATGGCAGGCACCGCAAGCCAGTTGTGGAGAATTGAATAATTGCATTCCCCGGTTTTCCTGAGCAGTAAAATTGCTGAAGTTGAAATTAGCAGGAGGTGTATTCACTGCTATAGTAGCCCTGCCAGCATCATATTTAGATTCGTAAGAAACAATTGAACGAACAAACTGCGATAAGGCTTTTGAAATTCTATCGCTGCTGATAGTAGCATCTCCAAATGCATTGGCGAATAAAGCAGGATAATGTGTAGTGGCTTTAAAACGGTTCACGAGGGTGTCTAATGTTATTCCCATTTCCACATGATCCTGTATAGGTAATAATGTTTGTATCTCTAATGTTGCAGCACGTTCATCCCAGAAAAATCTTCCGTTAGGATAATACTTTGCATTTGCCAGACCCATTGAATTTCTGCCGGTATTACCATTCAGAAAACCTTTACTCAAAGCCTGGTCATCAGAAAAAGCCAGTGTTTGTTTATGGCAAGATGCACAGGAAATGGCTTTATTCAGCGATACCTGCTTATCGTAAAAGATAACTCTACCTAAAGTTGATCCCCAGTCTGTAACAGGGTTATTCGCAGGTGTATTGATCTGCCCTGCAATGTTTGGCGTACTCAGGTAAGCCGGCAGGGTAATGTTGGAATAGTTATAGGGCTGTTCAGGAAGATTGAGCACATTGACCCAAGCTGCTGAATTGGAGGTTACATCAACATTCTTTTTACAGGCAACGATGAAAGTAGTGCAAGCAATAGCTATTGCGGTGATCACTCTTGCACATTTAGGGTAATGCATCAGCAGTGGGTTTTGAGAATTAGACGACAAGGTGTAGCCTTTCCTTCGGACTGCCGAAAACAATACAAGTTTAACCAGACCAGCAAGTTAGAGCTTTCGCCAGGTTTACAATCCAGGCATCAATTCTTAACCCGTGTAGGTGTTTGTATACCTGAAACAATACCTTTTGAACTTAAAGCAATGGCTTTAATAATTGCAGCCATGTTCTGCATGTCTAAGGTTTCAACTTCATCATCAGGTTTATGGTAATATTTCTCAACATCCATTTTTGAAGTAGAAATAGTGTGTGCCGGCACACCAAGCATTGCTAACCTTGCATTATCTGAACGCAGAAAAAGATTTTGTGCAGGATAAGGATCAGGATGAAAAGTAAAAGAACTGCCTTCAAGATTTTTTTGCAAGATGGCACCCATGTCTGATTTATCAAAACCGGTAATGTAAGCAGAATTTTTACCCCACTTACTTTCGGTGCCTATCATTTCAATATTGAACATTGCCATCACTTTATTTGGCTCAATGTGCTGAGAAAAATATGTTGATCCAAAGCCACCGGATTCTTCTGCAGTAAAAGCTACAAACACCAGTGTACGTTCATTATTATTCTGCTGTTTGAAATATTTAGCCAACATCATCACTGCAGTTGTTCCTGCAGCATCATCATTAGCACCGTTGTAAATGGAATCGCCTTCGGCGGAAGGCTTATCAATTCCCAGGTGATCGTAATGTGCTGAGAAGATCACATATTCGTCTGTCTTGCTTTTACCAGGCAGCACTCCTATCACATTAGCATAATTGATTTTATTTACAGAATGTTTACTGGTAATGGAGTAGCTATTCACATCAACATCGCTTAAAATGAAAACGGTGGAAGCTGAACTTGCATCAGATGGTCTTCGGAGACTTGTCAATCTACCGAAATTTTTTCTGTGTGCAGTATCTACTACAATGATCATGTTCTTGCCAGAGTTAGTAAACTTTCTTGCAGTTGCACCAAGTTGATCCGTGGATTTGATATACCCTTTTTCAAGACCCGATTGCTCAGTTACAGATACATCCTGCTGTTGAGTGATCACAAAAACATTACTCTTATCAGCTTCTTTACCGTTTATGGTTGCTGATGTTGCAATGTGCTTCGACTGAACCAGGCTAAATTCCTGTCGATAAGTTGTTAGTCCATTGAACTTTTCAAGCCCTGTAGCTGCAAACTCGCCTTCAATAAATGCAGCCGCTTTATCAATTGACGGAGTACCTGCTTTTCGTCCCTGCATATCATCAGCAGCCAGAACGCTTTCAATTCGTTCTACTTCTGCAACGCTGATTATTTTATCGGGCGATGCAACTTTATTGATCGGTCTATGACAGGCAATTGCAGCAATTACAGCTATCGTTATAATTCTTTTCATAAATACTTTTAAAAACAAGGCTGCTCTAAAAGCAGCCGCTATTTCGATAACAATTTAAAGACTCATCATCTCTTTAAACTTCACAGTTTGTCTTCTGCTCACTTCAATTTTTTCTCCTCCTTTCAACTCAACCAACAAACCTCCGTTAAAGTAAGGTTCGATCTTTTCTATCCACCGCAGATTAATGATATGCTTTCTGTTAGCTCTGAAAAACATTCTTTCATCAAGCCTTTCTTCAAGTGCATTGAGTGATTTTAAGATCAAAGGCTTGTGGGTACTAAAAAAAACCTTGGCGTAGTTCCCAACGCTTTCGAATAATCTAATCTCATTCAATTTAACAAACCAGCATCTTTCACCATCTTTTACAAAAACCTGGTCATGCTCAGTAAGTGGTCCTCTGTTTAAAAATCCACCTTCTCCGGCTCTTTCACGACTGATCTCATAGCTGAGCTTTTGAATTGCATCACTAAGTCTTTTCGGTTCAACAGGCTTCAATAAATAATCAAATGCATTTACTTCGAAAGCTTTTAAAGCGTATTCATCGTAGGCTGTAGTGAAGATCACACGAGGGGCTTTTTCTACTTCCTGCAAAAGATCAAATCCTGTTTTACCCGGCATTTGAATGTCAAGAAAAACAAGATCAGGATTCAGCAGATCGATCTTCTCAACACCTTCATCAACATTAGTAGCTTCATCAACCACTTCAATATCCGGAAATTCAGATAAAAGCTTTCGCAGTTCATTCCTGGCTAAACGTTCATCGTCAATAATTAGGGTTTTTATCGGCATATTCAGTTAGTTTAAACAGTTTTGTAATTGTGTTCTACTGGCATCAGCACTTTAGCTTCTACGATATCATTTCTATCGTTGATCTGGAAGCTTGCTTTTGATCCGTAAAGGAGTTTTAATCTATTTCTGGTGCTGGCAAGTCCGAAGCCATCAGGATTGTTGTTGCCATTTAATTTCCCGGTGTTTTGTATGATCAGCTCATGCTTATCATAACGAAAATCTGAGATGATCTTAATCAAGCCGCCATCTTTTTGTTTGCTGATACCATGTTTGATTGCATTTTCAACAAGCGTTTGCAACATCATCGGTGGAACTGGCTGATCAAGTGTATCGTCGTCAATTTCATACTCTACACGTAACCTGTCTTCAAAACGAATGTGCTCTAAAGCCAGGTAATCTTTTACAATGTTCAGCTCTCGTTCTAACGAGGTAGTTTCTGCCTTTTCAGCCTGCATACTGCTTCGTAAAATATTGCTCAGTTCAGTGATGGCTGTTCTTGCTCTACCCGGATTTTCATCTACCAAAGCCCTGATACTATTTAGGGCGTTAAAAATGAAATGAGGGTTGATGTGGGCTTTAATGGTTTTGAGTTCAAGTTCTTTTACCATTCCCTGGAGTCGCATTCTGTCAAGTTGCTCCTGCCTGCTCTTGAGAACAAAATGGTAAGAGAAGTAGATCAGATTCCAAATGGCAAGGATCAGGAAAAAACCAAGAGAGGTTCTGATGGTTTTGTTCATCAGAGAGTATTGCTGCATTTGCTCCATCTCCCAACCCAAAGAACTTTCAAAGAAAACCGTTGTAAAAGCCCAGGAGAATGCAAAAAACAATGTGGCTGCTAATACATAAAGAATCTGAAAACCAATCGTAAGTGATAACAGCTTTGTAACCTTGTACAGGTAACGCATCAGGTGAGTAAATGCAAAACCTAAAGCAGCATCAAGGAAAAGTACGTCGTAAAAGAAATCATATCGCCTTGAGCTGATGGTTAAATAAAAAAAGATGTACACCAGCACATAAGCACTCCAACCAAGAACCTGGCACCACCAATAACCTTTCACCCTATTTTTCATGTGCAATAAATATAGACTTGCTGTAAAGTTAACACCTTGCCCATTCGTGATTAAAGGCAAAATAGCTGGCTATCTGGCTGAAAATATAGTAAAATCTTATATACGGGGAGTTTCGTAAGGTTTTGGGAGCCAGCTGAGGTGCATGTATCTGGCTTTCTTCCCGTACGTACGGGACACTTGTGCAATTTGTTCGTGAATCGTCAATCGTCAAATTTGGGATTCACAACTCATCATTCACGCTTCACGTCAGCTGAATAAAGTACAGAACGTACAAGTGAGTGACACAAGGAACGATGAGTAAAGTTATATCGCTGACTAAATAAAGTACTCAGACCCGAGACAGTCAGGCTATTTTGCAGAAACACCGAGCCAAGCCATCATTCCCATTCCGATTTCAATTGCTCTTTCATCTACATCGAACAAAGGAGTGTGTACGTTATGAACAATTCCATTTTTCTCGTTACGAACGCCTAGCCGATAAAAGCAACCCGGGATTATTTGAGTATAGTAGCCAAAGTCTTCAGCACCCATTCTTATCTCTGTTTCTTCAACATTTTCTTTGCCCATATAATCTTCGGCAAGCCTCCACGACGTTTCAGTAAGATCGTCGTCGTTGTCAACACAAGGGTAACCTACATCAATATGCAGATCGATCTCAGCACCCATGGCATGCACTAATTCCGTTGCATGTTTAGTGATAAGCTGATGTGCTTTCCTTCTCCAGGTTTCATCCATAGCTCTGAAGGTGCCCATCAATTTAACCTCACTGGGAATAACGTTGGTTGTATGTCCACCCTGGAAAGAACAGATGGACAAAACTGAAGGAGTTACCGGACTATTATTTCTTGAAATGATCTGCTGCAGACTTACGATCAGGTGAGAAGCGATGAGAATAGTGTCTTGAGTAAGATGCGGAGCAGCTGCATGTCCACCTTTGCCTTTGATTGTGATATATATCTCATCGGCACTTGCCATTACTCTTCCTTTTCTAAAGCTGAGTTTACCCACTTCCAAAGCAGGATTTACATGAAGCCCGATAATGCCTTGGGGTTTTGGATTTGTGAGCACTCCATCTTTGATCATCAAAGAAGCTCCACCAGGATTTTTTTCTTCGCCTGGTTGAAAGATGAGTTTTATTGTTCCTTCAAATTCATCTTTAAGTTCATTGAGGATCTTTGCAGTTCCAAGTAAACAAGTTGTGTGAACATCATGACCACAGGCATGCATCACACCTTCGTTCTGTGATTTATATTCAGTTGAATTTTGCTCATTGATAGGAAGAGCATCCATATCACCTCTTAAAGCAATGCAACGGCTATCGGGGTTATTGCCTTTGATCAAAGCAACCACACCAGTAGTTGCTATTACCTCAAACGAAATTCCAAAAGAAGTTAGTTTGGATTGGATGTACTTGCTTGTTTCAAACTCCTGGTAGCTCAACTCAGGATGTGCATGGAGGTGACGACGAACATCAATGAACTCTGCAGAATATTGTTGTGCAAGTGCTTTGATTCTTTCCTTAAGCATGCCGGAAAGTTACTCTATAATTTCCTCATCTTCTGCAGGTGTGTACTCGATAATATCGGCTACGACATACATACCCTCAGGAAATAGTCTGACCAAAGTTTTTCTGAAAGCCTCGGCATCTTCTTTCTTCAGAAAATTACCAATTCGAATACGGAAGTATGGAGATTGGAAAACGGTGTACGTTTTTTCGTCAGGGTATTTGGTAAGAAGTTCAGCTTTTGTATTTAAGGCTTTTGCTCTGTCTGCTGTACTTAATACCTGAACTCGGAAGCCCTTGTAGTGACCGTTACTGGTCATACCAGCTGTTCTTTTATTGATGGCAGCTTGCTTTGCGGTAAGTACATCCAAACGAGGATCTTTCTTAACCACAATACTATCCTGAGATAATGACGAAAGTGCAACAACACACCCGATTATCAGAGTTAGAGCCTTATTCATTATTAATATTTGTCTGAAGTTATTAGAACAGATTCAAATGTCTTGTTAACTAGTATTTACCTCCACCAGAACCAATGTTTTCGATTGGATGCCAGGTTGTTTTGATCTCCTGTGTATCCATAATGTAGTAAGGGCTCTCACCTTTTTCAGAAAACCAATCAACATCATTATACAACAACACTCTCTTTACATTTAATGAAGCTTTTTGCTGAATATCTTTTTGTAGAAGCTCATCATTTTCACAAAAGACAACTGCATTCACATCCATGTGTGAAGCAAATTGTGTTGCAAGTTCTGAAGGTTTGCCTGTAAGAATATTTACTACCCCACCTGGAACGTCAGATGAATTAATTACTTCAGCGAAAGTGATAGAACACAATGGCAGGTTTTCAGAAGCCAATACGATAACACTATTTCCTCCAGTAATTACAGGAGCAATAATGGAAACCAAGCCTATCAAAGAATTATTCTGCGGAGCAATGGCAACTACAACTCCTGTTGGCTCTGGCATAGAGAAATTGAAATGAGAAGATGCAACTGGATTCACAGCTGAAAATATTTGCTGGTACTTATCACACCAGCCAGCATAGTATATCAATCTGTCTATGGAAAGATTTACTTCAGCTTCTGCCTGTGCTTTGGTGCTATCTTGTTTTACCAATTCATCAATGAATTGAGCCCTTCTGCCTTCAAGCATTTCTGCAATGCGATATAAAATCTGTCCCCGATTATTAGCAGCTTTTACAGCCCAGCCTTTTTGAGCACCTCTTGCTGCACCAACTGCATCACGAAAATCTTTTCTTGAGCTGAGGCAAATATTTGCAAGCTGCTCACCTTTTTTATTCTTAGCAACATAGTACCTGCCAGATTCAGTTCGTGGAAACTGCCCACTGATATACAGCTTGTACGTTTTCAAAACTTCCAAACGCTGAGCTTCTATTCCGTTGCTCTGCACCTCTTCAACCTTTGGAGCTTTAGCTGTTGCTTTCTTTTTTATAGTTGATGTTGACATTGTTTTTGTTTGTTCAGTTAAATTCTATCAGTACAAGTGAGTGACACAACGATGCTTAATAGTAGCACTATCGCTGGTTTCATAATATTATACTTTTAAATAAGCACCCAATCCATGTAATCCACCTTCTCTCCCAAAACCACTTTCCTTATATCCTCCAAAAGGAGAAGTTGGATCAAACTTGTTGTAAGTGTTAGCCCAAACCACACCGGCTCTCATCTTAGTTGTGAGATTGAAAATCTTTGAACCTTTATCAGTCCAAATACCGGCACTTAAACCAAATGGAGTGTTGTTTGCTTTTTCTATCACTTCATCATCTGTTCTGAAAGTTTGCACCGTTAACACGGGACCAAAAATTTCTTCCTGTGCAATTCTGCTACTCTGTGCAACATTGGTGAAGATGGTTGGCTTACAGAAAAAACCTTTGCCCGGCAAGTTGCAAGAGCTTTGAAACATTTCTGCACCTTCATCAGCACCAATCTTCAGATACTTATTAATATTATCTAATTGCTGTCTTGAATTAATTGCACCAATATCTGTGTTCTTATCCAACGGATCACCAATTATCAAAGTCTCAATTCTGTCTTTCAGTTTTTGAATCACTTCTTCGTACACACTCTCTTGAACAAACAAACGTGAGCCTGCACAGCAAACATGTCCCTGGTTAAAGTAAATTCCATTGATAATACCTTCAACGGCCTGTCGATTGGTGCATCATCAAAAATAATGTTGGCTGCTTTACCACCCAATTCCAGTGTTGCTTTCTTGTTGGTGCCTGCAATTGCTTTCTGAATAATTTTTCCAACATCAGTTGAACCGGTGAAAGCAATTTTATTTATGTCAGGATGATTAACAATTGCCGCACCCGTTTCACCAAAGCCTGTAATGATGTTTACAACCCCATCAGGCAAACCACTTTCCTGAATAATTTCAGCAAGCTTCAATGCTGTTAGCGAAGTTGTCTCAGCAGGTTTCAATACAACGGTGTTACCACAAGCCAAAGCCGGAGCAATTTTCCAGGCCGCCATGAGTAAAGGAAAGTTCCATGGAATGATCTGTCCTGCAACACCTAATGGTTGCGGAATTCTATTTGGAAATGCATACTGCAACTTATCAGCCCAGCCTGCATAATAAAAGAAATGATTTGCCACCAAAGGAATATCAACGTCTCTTGCTTCCTTGATCGGCTTGCCTCCATCCATTGATTCAATCACAGCCAACTCTCTTGCTCTCTCCTGTATCATTCTGGCAATTCGATAAATGTATTTGCCACGTTCTTTCGGCGGCATCTTCTTCCAAACTTTATCGTATGCACCTCTTGCCGCTTTCACCGCTTTGTCAACATCTGCAGTGTTTGCTTCAGCAACTTGTGCAATCCTTTCTTCGTTAGCAGGATTAATCGTATCGAAATATTTTCCTGAAGTTGGCTTTACAAACTTGCCACCGATAAACAGATCATAACGATCTTTCAACTTTACATGACTTGCACTTTCCGGAGCTGGTGCATAAGCCCAACCCTGGTTCAGCTTCAACTTTGGAATTTCTTTATTTGACTTACTCATAATTTATAATTATTTGACAAGCGACAGAACTACTATTGAACTTCGTTGTGTCACTCACTTGTACGCTTTATTCGTTACTCAACTATCGACACTAAGGCTCTAAGTAACACAAAGAGCTTAGTGCAACTTTGTGTCTTTGTGCCTTCGTGGCAAATTAATCAACAGAAAAATAATCAGCACTTTGATACACCCCACTCCTCTCTTTCATCAATTGCATCAATACATCATTAGCCAAACTACTTGCACCAAAACGAAACCATTGGTTGGTCATCCAATCAGCACCGAGTGTTTCGTTCAACATCACTAAATAATGCAAAGCCAGTTTAGATTTTGAAATGCCACCAGCTGGTTTCATTCCGATCATCTTACCGGTTTTATAATAGAAATCCTTTATCGCTTCCAGCATTACCAATGTAACAGGCATTGTTGCAGCAGGTTGAATTTTTCCTGTTGAAGTTTTAATAAAATCAGCTCCGGCATACATGGCAATATCACTTGCTCTTCTTACTTTATCATAAGTGACTAATTCACCTGTTTCAAGTATTACTTTCAATCTTGCACTACCACAAGCTTCTTTGATTGCAGCGATCTCATCAAATACAAAATTATAATCACCCGCTAAGAATCTTCCTCTTGAGATCACCATGTCAATCTCATCAGCTCCACTCTCAACTGCAAATTTTGTATCATCAATTTTCACACTCATTGGTGCCTGACCACTTGGAAATGCAGTAGAAACCGAAGCCACTTTAACTCCACTATCGCCAACACTTTGCTTTGCCAGCTTAACCATTGATGGATAAACACAAACTGCAGCCACAGTAGGCAAACCAGGATATGCATCATGCAGATGTTTTGCCTTGTAGCACATCTGTTTCACCTTCCCTTCTGAGTCTTTTCCTTCAAGAGTAGTGAGATCAATCATATTGAGCACCATCTTCATGCCCTCGATCTTTGTTTCTTTCTTTATACTTCTTGTAGTGAATTTTTTTGCTCTTTCCTCCACTCCAACCTGGTCAATTCTTGGAGAGATACTGAAATCTGGTAATGCATTCAAAGTAGTTACACTCATATCGTTCGAAAATGAACATCAAAATAAAACAAAATATGCCGCTTTTGCATAGATAAATAGACCTTTCCGTCACTATCAGCTTATTCTAACGTTTCTTATACTTAAATCCGTGCTGCACATCTTCTCCCCTTAATTCTACATTTACACCTGTATCTATTCCATGTCTGTCTGGAGTTGAAAATACCGGAAAAGGTGCATTTACAGAATGATGGGCACTATCCCATACGTATAATTTAACCTTGTTATTCAACATGATGTAACGAAATGTTTTCAGATCATTGTTTTTGTAATACCATACATCTCTTGGTGGTAAGACAAGATTGCTTGATAGAAATTTATTAGGGATTTTTTGAAAACCGATCCTGGTATAATAAATACAAGCCATCATCATCGCTACAACAGCAAAGTATTGAAATGGTTTGCTCAGCTGTACTTTCCGTACCATCAAGGAAAGCGGAATAAAAATGCAGAATAGCTTAAATACAATTCCAAAGCGAATATCTGGTGAAGTGAGTATCCAAAACCAAACGCCGATGTAAGAAATGAGGTACACAATGAGCCTCACTTTATCTGATCTCCATTTAGCTATGGACCAAAAAAATGGGGAGATCAATGCCATGGAAACAACAGTAGCATTTACAATATTGTCTTTCCAGAGATTGACATACCATTTTGGTACCCACTCAAAAACACTCAGGCTTTTCAGGCTTATGAAATCCAAGCCTAATAACCTCGGAGCCATAGTAATATGTGTTTTCTCTGCTTCAGCAACTGCAGCAGGTAATTTCCAATCAACATTAAAAAAATCAAAATAAGTTGAAGGAAACAAAGGGTATCCTGAAATGAATATTCCTCTTGCAAACCATGGAATAAAAATGAGTATTCCAACAAATACAATCACATTAAAAGAACGCTTTGGTTGATGCAACAGTACATAAAGAATTAATAGTAAAATTGGAATTGTATTCAGCTTAAGTGTTACAGCAGTAAAGGCAAGAACGATCATCAACCCTGTTTGGTTTCTCCAACTTCCAATATAAAAACTGAACAATACATAAAACAGGATGCTTGTAGAGAGTGCATCATGCGAAGGTGATGTTATATTGATGAGTAGGTAACGAAAAAGTATCAACAGCATCAGCCAGAGGAAATATCTTCTTACATCATTCATCTGAAAACTCTTGTACAACAACCAACAACAAAACGTTGGAACGATCACAAAATTTGCTGGATAGATAGCATATCCCACAACATCGGAAAAGGAATAAGCAGCGGAAAGAACAAAGAACGAGGAGTGAGTTCCGTACTTAGCACTTAGATTCGCCAGCCCCGGAATTATCTTGAACTCCTCACTCCATAAGATGGATAAATAGTGGTACCCGGCACTGTCTTCATTATAGGGCACTACACAGGCAAAAGTTAGAAGCACAATAGCAACAGCAGCAGTTACTAGTATGTGCTGTTTTGAAAAAAGTACATCCTTGATCAGGCTGCAAGATTCTTTAACAGACGTGAGATATCCTGATTTTATCGTTACTGTAGCTGCAATTAGCAATGGAATAACCAGAGCAATGTAATCTGTTGGGAAGAAGAACGACCATATATTGAAATACACCAATTGAGCAGATATCCCAACTAGAAAATCATCAAATAAGGAAGTCAATGATTTTTGAAAGCATCGCTTGTTAATCAAGTATCCTATTGTTGTAGAAACAAAAAGGAACAAAAAAACAGTAAGGATTATTGCGATCATGCGTTTCAATTGAGCAGTCAACTGCCAAGTTCAAAAACAAATGTGAATTCACAAATAATCCTGAACTGTTTCTAAGAAATTTACGAACGTTTCAAAGAATCACACCTATGAAAAATCCCATTTACGTTCTGGCAATTGCCATAATTCTGTTCAGTTGTCAAAAATGATGTGACTACACCTGTTTCATCTAATTCTGTCACTCCACCAACAGAGATCAACTACGATGATCTGGTAAAGGATTCAGCTTTGATTGCTGCGAGAGATATTTATCTGTGGTACAAGCAAATTCCAAGCACCTTCAATGCTCGCCAGTATGCTGATCCTTCAGCTATTATGACTGCGATTCGTCCTTACGGTATTGAAACTGGTTTTTCTCAATCAGTGGACCGCTGGAGTTTTGCTGTTAAACAAGCAGATTGGGACAATCTCGGTACCGGAAATGACAATGATCTTGGCTTCGGTGTTTTCTTCAACAATGCAAATGACCTGAGAGTAAAATACGTTGAACGTGAAAGTGCCTCTGGCAAAGCTGGAATTCAAAGAGGCTGGCAGATACTTTCGATTAATGGCAACAGCAACATAGATACATCCTCTGCAACTATCCAGATGATCGTTAATTCTGTTTTCAACAGTAACTCGGGCTCTTTCAAATTTAAAAAACCTGATGGCAATACCGTTACGCTTAGTCTTACAGCAACTCCTTATGAAGAACATCCTGTTTATGCCGATAATGTTTATACATTATCAAATGGCAAGAAAGTAGGTTACATGGTTTTCAATTCCTTTATGGGTGATACAACAGATACCTACAACGAATTCAATCGTGTTTTCACCAGCTTCAGCCAGAATAATGTGAATGAACTTGTAATCGATTTGCGATACAATGGTGGTGGCTATGTTAATGTAGCTGAAAAACTTGCTAATTATCTTGCTCCTTCATCAGCTAATGGTCAGGTGATGATGAATCAAACCTATAACGACAAATACAGCCAGTATAACGAGACAACACGATTTAAGAAGCTTGGCAACTTGAATATTAGTAAGATCTACTTCATCGTCTCAAACAATACTGCTTCTGCAAGTGAGTTAGTGATCAACAGCTTGAAACCATATATTAATGTGAGCTTGATCGGACCAAGCACCGCAACACATGGTAAACCTGTTGGCTTTTTCCCAATTCCAGTTGGAACCTGGTATGTTTTTCCCGTCTCGTTTAAAACTGTGAATAAAAATGGAGAGGGCAACTACTACAATGGTTTTCCGATAACAACACGAGTGAGAGATGGAGTTGATGCAAACTGGGGTGATACGAACGAGGCTTGTCTTGCAGCAGCATTGAACCTGATATCAGGCAATGCAGGTAGAGCAATGACCAACACATCGGAGTTGGTTGCAGAAGTGAATGAAGATGACAGGCTAAACAGAAATCAATTTAAAGGAACGATCGATCCGAGAGGATTTAAACAATAGTTCTACTTGCATGCTAAAAAAGAAAAGCTCCTGGATCAGGAGCTTTTCTTTTTATTAGAACAACAATCTTTCGTACAACAACTCTTTTTCTTTTGTGTTGATCCAGGAGTTGCAGGTGTGTTTATTTGTTTTTTAGTTGAGTCGCTCACAACTTTATCAGCTTTAGCTTCATTGGCTTTCCTGTTCTGATCTTTAATTGCTTTTTGAACTGGTGGAGATTGCTGAGCATCAGCAAAGAATGAAAAACTGAAAAGTAAACCGCCGGCGAGAATAAGTTTTTTCATAGGAGAATTTGCATCGTCAGATGAAAAATTCATGCTAAGGCTTAAATTAAACTTGTTAAAAAAAAAATTCCGCAGCCATGCGGAATTTTCAAACTTATACTTCACGTCCGTGACAGTTCTTGAATTTCTTACCACTACCACAAGGACAAGGATCGTTTCTACCCACCTTCGGACCAACCTTGATCGGTTCCTGCTTTACAGGAGTTGGATCAAAATAATCATTCTCGTTAGCAGCATAATCCTGACCTGCATTATCAATTTCTTCTTTGTTAGCTCTTAGCTTACTCAAGTCAGTTTTCTCTTGCCTTCCTTCTCTTACAGGTGCTTCCTCTTCAACAGCAATGTTTGCATGGCAAAGGAATGAAACGATGTTCTTGTTCACCTCACCATTCATCTGGCTGAAAAGATTGAAAGCTTCTACCTTATATATTACCAATGGATCTTTCTGCTCATAAGTAGCTGTTTGAACACTCTGCTTCAGATCGTCCATAGCTCTCAGGTGCTCTTTCCAGGCATCATCAATCAAACCAAGAGTAACAGAACGTTCAAGTGAATTCACTAGCTCTACTCCTTCAGTTTCTAATGTTTTTCCAAGGTTGGCAAGTGATTGAAGTGCTTTCTTTCCATCAGTAAATGGAACAATTACATTTTCAATATGATTTCCTTGCGTTAGTCGGATATTCTTAAACACCGGCACAGCATTCTGTCCGATCTCTTTCTTTCTTCGTTGGTAATTCTCAGACGCCTCAAGGTATAATCTCTCTGAAAGTTGCTGGTGATTTTCTTTAGTGAATTGATCTGCAGTAATAGCAGTTTCAATCCCAAAGTTCATTATTGCATCAAACTTAAATCCTTCATGATCGTTCTGTTCCTTGGTCCCGGTTACAATTGATTCAGCTACATCGTAGAAAGCTGTATCCAAGTCTAAAGCAAGTCGTTCTCCAAACAAAGCATGACTTCTTTTTGCATAGATCACCGTACGTTGCTTGTTCATCACATCATCATACTCAAGAAATCTCTTACGTATGCCAAAGTTGTTTTCTTCTACTTTTCGTTGAGCCCTTTCTATTGACTTCGTGATCATGCTATGCTGAATCACTTCACCTTCTTTGTATCCGGCAAAGTCCATCACTTTAGCAATTCGCTCAGAACCAAACATCCTCATCAAATCATCTTCCAATGAAACGAAGAATTGAGAAGATCCCGGGTCACCCTGACGACCAGCACGACCTCTCAACTGCCTGTCCACACGCCGAGATTCATGTCTCTCAGTACCAAGAATCGCTAAACCACCAGCATCTTTTACACCTGGTCCAAGCTTAATATCTGTACCACGACCAGCCATGTTGGTTGCAATCGTAACAGCACCTGCAAAACCTGCTTCGGCAACAACCTGAGCTTCACGCTGGTGTTGCTTGGCGTTAAGTACGTTATGAGGAATTTGTTTTTGACGCAGCATCCTGCTGATCAATTCACTTATTTCAACTGAAGTTGTACCTACAAGAATCGGTCTTCCGGCATTGCGAAGTCTTTCGATCTCGTCAATTACAGCTTTGTATTTCTCTCTCTTTGTTTTATAAACAAGATCCTGCTCATCCTTCCTTATTGCAACAACGTTTGTAGGAATTGTTACCACATCCAACTTGTAAATGCTCCACAACTCTGCAGCTTCAGTTTCAGCTGTTCCGGTCATACCCGCTAGTTTGTGGTACATCCTGAAGTAGTTCTGTAATGTAACTGTTGCATAAGTCTGAGTGGCAGCCTCGATCTTTACATTCTCTTTCGCTTCAAGTGCCTGGTGCAAACCATCACTATAACGACGACCTTCAAGAATACGACCCGTTTGCTCATCAACGATCTTGATAGCATCATCCATCACCACATACTCAACATCTTTATCGAATAAAGTATAAGCCTTCAATAATTGCTGAACCGTGTGAATTCGATCTGCTTTAACTGAATATTCGTTGATGATCGCTTCTTTGCTATGAAGCTTCTCTTCTGGTGTAAGAGACGAGTTGGTATCAATCGCATTCAATGTAATGCTGATGTCAGGCAGGATGAAGAAGTTCTGATCCTCTCCAGCCCTCGTGATCATCTGGATACCCTTATCAGTAAGCTCAACTGAGTTATTCTTTTCATCGATGTAGAAATATAGCTCAGCATCAGCCTTGTGCATTTCTCTCTGCTGATCTGCCAGGTAGTGGTTCTCCGCTTTCTGAAGTTTTACCCTAATTCCTGGCTCACTCAAAAACTTAATGGTAGCACTACTTTTTGGCAAACCACGATGAGCTCTGAACAAAGCCAAACCTCCGTCTTTAGGATCATCATTACCTTCAGCAATCTTCTTTTTCGCCTCTTGTAAGAATTGGTTCACTGCTCTTTTCTGGGCATCAACGATCTTTTCAATCCTTGGCTTCAACTCAAAAAACTGTTGGGTTGAACCGTCTTTTCCTATCGGACCAGAAATGATCAAAGGTGTTCTGGCATCATCAATCAAAACTGAGTCAACTTCATCCACCATAGCAAAGTGATGCTTACGTTGCACCATTTCTTCAGGTGAATGCACCATGTTGTCTCTTAGGTAATCGAAACCAAATTCGTTATTGGTACCGTAAGTAATATCTGATAGGTAAGCTTTTCTTCTTTCTTCTGAGTTGGGCTGATGCTTATCAATACAATCAACCGTTAAGCCAAGCCATTCGAAAATTGGACCGTTCCACTCAGAGTCACGACGAGCCAGGTAATCATTCACAGTTACAATGTGAACACCTTCACCAGCCAACGCATTCAGGTATGCAGGTAAAGTAGAAACAAGGGTTTTACCTTCACCTGTTGCCATTTCAGCAATCTTGCCGCTATGTAAAACGCTACCACCAATCAACTGCACATCGTAATGCACCATGTTCCAGGTAACTGCTCCACCACCTGCTGTCCAGGTGTTTTTGAAGATCACTTTATCCCCTTCTATCCTGATATGTTCTTTACGAACAGCCAACGCTCTGTCAAGTTCAGTAGCCGTAGAAATTATTTCCTTGTTACTGCTAAAACGGCGTGCCGTTTCTTTCACCACCGCAAAAGCTTCAGGATGTATTTCCTTAAGGGCTTCCTCAATTTTTGCATCCCTATCTTTCTTCAGCTTATCAACTTCCTGGTAAATAGTATCTCTACCTTGAATATCAGTGATATCTAAAGCTTCCGCAGATTGCTTTCTTGCTTCGATCTCAGCATCAATATCTTTCAAATGATCTTTGATCCTTTGTTTGAACTCCTGTGTTTTACCACGAAGCTCATCATTCGTCAACGATTGATATTGCTGAAAAAAATGGCTGATCTGTCCAACGATTGGTTGTATTAGCTTAACATCTTTCTCAGACTTGCTGCCACCGAATAATTTCCCTAAAAAACCTAGCATAAGAGTAATGATATTATGAGACCGGCTTAAGTAGTCATGGCATCGTCTGTTGCGTCGCACACTTGTACTTGAGTTCTTTACTGAGCTGGGTCAGACCCGAGACGGTGAGACTTTGTTCAGCAACATGGTCGTAAAATGAACTTTGAGTTTGTCAAAAATCCTGCTATCCAGCCGGTTTAGCCAAAATGACAGGCGTTTTTGAAGCTGCCAAAGGTAATTAATTTGAATATGCAGGGGACAGCGGTTTTCTGTACTCCATCCCTGGAGCTATCTGTTTGAAGGTGAACAAAAAGGAATGGTTCAACTTTTGCCAAGAGCTAAGCAACAGTTCAAGATATTCCACAAATGAATTTCACAAAACTACCTTTAAAATTTTATGGGACTAGTGATTTTTGGCTTATTAACGGTAATCGCTCTGGCTGCAACTCTAATACCACTGATTCCGTCTAAGCAATGGTATGTACAAATATTTGATTATCCCAGGTTGCAAACATTCTTTATAGCTGTATTAGCCTTGAGCTGGTACCTCATATTCTACTTCGAAAGCTCGAAAGTGAACTGGTTTGTCGTATCAATCCTTGTGATCATAATTGTAGTGCAGGCTTATAAAGCTGCTCCTTATACACCTTTTGGTAAGAAACAAGTACTTCAGGCAACAAGTGTAAGGAATGATAGCAGCATCAGCCTTTTTATTTGTAATGTGCTCCAAACCAATAAGGCTTACCACAAGGTGTTGACAAAAATTGAGCAAAATCAACCCGATCTCATCATTACCACAGAAACCAATACTACCTGGCAGCAGCATCTCAGCTTCCTGGAAAAAACTTATCCTTACCGACAACCCGTTCCTTTGGAAAATCTCTATGGAATGCACCTTTATTCCCGACTGCCTTTATCTAATCTTCAGGTACGTTACTTAGTAGAGCCGGATATTCCATCAATAAGAGCGAATGTTCAACTAAGGTCCGGTGAATGGATAACGTTATTTATTGTACATCCAAGACCTCCTGTGCCAGGAGAAAGTAAGGATAGTAAAGACCGGGATGCAGAGATAATTATGGTAGGTAAAGAGGCGAGAAAGGAGCAAGGAGGAGTGATCGTAGCTGGGGATTTCAATGACGTAGCATGGTCAGAGAACACCGAATTATTTCAAAAGGTTACTGGTTATTTAGATCCAAGGCGTGGCAGGGGATTTTTTAATACTTTCCATGCAAAGGTTCCCATTTTTCGTTGGCCGTTAGATCATATTTTCCATAGCAATCATTTTAAATTACTGAAAATTGAAAGGGTAGGAAATGTAGGTAGCGATCATTTTCCGATGTTTATTCAGCTTCAATATGCACCGGAAGAAAAGCATGATCAGAAAAAGGTTCAACCGGATAAGGACACTGAAAAAGAGGCAAATGAAACGATTCAAGAAGGTAAGTGATATCCCAAGCTAGGTTTACTTTTTATCAAGCTTCTTCGTTTCTCTAACTGGCGGCAAATAGTTTTCGGAGGTAACTACTTTCTTTCCGGTTTTTTGTTCTAATGCAACTCTTGCGTCTTTAGCAATCTTTCCGCCCTTCTTTCCGGCTGAGGCATTTTCCTGAACTCCTTTTGCGTTATCGGTTTCGGCAATTTGCCGGGTCGAAAGTTCAGCTAAAGCAGTGAAGATCAGTTCAGCTTCAGACATGTGATCTCGCAGGTTTTGAGATTTTATCTCTTTCAAGTTTTTGTGCCTTTATTGATAAGCCAGACCATTCCTGGTGAATTATGTTGGTGAGGTAAGCAAATTCATCCTGTTTTTCAACTCAACTCGTTTTCCAGTAATCGGTTAGCTTATTTCTGGTCCCTTGACCTGACATTCGCTGCTGTATCCATTTTTCGCTTCTGCCGAGCTTCACCCAGTTTTCCCATGCCCTATCTACACTTTGTTCCGGATCAGCAATTTCCTGCATTCTTTCATAGCCTACTTTCGCTAGCCATTGTTTAAAAGGTTCTGCTTTAGGAGATGAAATTGACTGAATAATTCGGAGAAGAACTTCAGTATCAGCTACATCGGTAGCTCTCAACTTTCCGTCTTCGGCTTTTAACTTCAACTGTCCGATTTTTTCGGACAGTTCACTTCCCTCCACTTTAAGCTTAGCCTTCAAATCGCTCCAATATTTTCTTGGTCTATCGGTTCCGGTTAGAATCTCAATCACATCCACCACAGAAAAAAACCATTTCTGATCTTCCTCACTCCAATGCGTTCTCACCTTTTTGGTTTCGAAAAGCTTGACATTGCTCATATCTCAAATTTAAAAACTGGAAAGCATTTAATTGATAAAGCTTATTCACAGCTCATTTATATGCAACTGATGAAGTGATTGCGATGCAACAGACGATGCCACAAAGTCTGAAGCTGGTATCTAAAGAATCTTACCTCAAACGTGGAATTTCACTGTGTTTCTGCTACTTTTGCCGCCAAAATAAGGTTTGAGTTTTTAGCTCAAACTGCAAACTAAAAACTGTAAACTCCAGATATGGCTGGTCAATTAAAAGAAGTTCGTAACCGGATCAAAAGTGTTCAAAGTACCCAGCAGATCACTAAAGCCATGAAAATGGTGAGTGCTGCTAAACTGAGAAGAGCACAGGATGCTATCACTCAAATGCGTCCTTATGCTCAAAAGTTGCAGGAAATGCTCAGCAACATTGTGAGCAACTCTGATGGCGACACAAACATTGCTTTGGCAACTGAAAGACCTGTTGAGAAAGTTCTTTTGATCGTTATTACCAGTGATCGTGGATTAGCAGGTGCTTACAATGCCAATATTGTAAAAGCTGCAAAACAGGCTGTGGTTGATAATTATTCAGCTCAGCACTCCAAAAAGAACATTACCATTTGGAGCATCGGAAAAAAAGGACATGAAGCCATGCTAAGAGCTGGTTACAATGCTGATGCTACTTATAAAGATATTTTCCTGAACCTGACGTTTGAAAACGTTCAGGCTGCTGCCCAGGCTGCAGTCAAGGCTTACGAAAACAAAGAATTCGACAGAATTGAGCTGGTTTACAGCCAATTTAAAAATGCTGCAACCCAGGCTTTTGTGGTAGAGCCATTTCTGCCAATTCCGAAAGTTCAGCCGAAAGCAGGTGCCAAAAAAGCAGATTTCATATATGAGCCTGCAAAAGATTTGCTGATCGCTGAGCTTATGCCGAAGATCCTGAACACTCAATTATACAAAGCTGTTCTTGATGCAAATGCCAGTGAACATGGTGCAAGGATGACGGCAATGGATAAAGCCAGCGAAAACGCTAACGAACTGCTGAAAACCTTGAAGATTTCTTACAACCGTGCTAGACAAGCTGCAATTACCACTGAATTGACTGAGATCGTAAGTGGAGCGGCAGCATTACAAGGTTAATTAGCCAATGTGCTCTTCTGCTAATTATTTACATTAGCAAATCAGCATATTAGCACACCAGCATATTTAATCATGGAATTATCTGAGATTATACCACATATAGAGGCTTTAATTTTCGCCAGCGAAAAGCCACTAACGCCATTAGAAATAGTTGAGCTGATCAACAATGCTTTTGGCTTTATGGAAGAGCGGATCTCACTTGACCAGGTAGAAAGTGCAATGGACGGCATTCGTGAGAAGTACAATTCAGAATTTTATCCGTTTGAAGTAAAAGAAAGTGGTGGTGGATGGCAATTTCTTACGAAAACAGATTTTCACAAGACCATAGCTCAACTTAATGGTGAAAAATTCCTGAAACGTCTTTCTAATGCTGCATTGGAAACTTTAGCGATCATTGCTTATAAACAACCGATCACCAAAGGTGAGATTGAATCTATTCGTGGTGTAAACAGTGATTACAGTGTTCAAAAATTGCTGGAAAAAGAACTGATCGTTATCTCCGGTAGAAATGAGAAGCTTCCGGGACATCCATTGGTATATGCTACTTCAAAAACTTTCATGGATTATTTCGGCATCAACTCAGCCGATGATCTCCCAAAGATTAAAGAAGTTTTTGCAGATCAACTGGTAGAGCCTACCGCTATTCGCCATGCTGAATCAGAAACAACAGAGTTTTTGCACAGCGATTCTGATGAAGACTTTGCTGAACCACACATGGAAACCGAACCTGCAGAACCGATTGAAGAAACTGTTCCCGAAGATCCGGTTCTTACAATAAATGAAGAAGGCTTGTTAGTGATTGAGAAACCAAACGAGAATGAGATTAGCGACGAAGAAAATGATGAGGATGACGAAGCTGATGATCAAACAAACAAAAAATCATAAAAAAGTCCCGGATCAACCGGGACTTTTCGTTTATTCTTAAGCCCTGCTGTCTTTGTAGATCGCAGCACCATCACTTCTACTATCACGATTTCTTACTTTCAAGCGGTTCTCAATATTCTTCACGCCAGAAACTCGTTCAGCAATATCTTCGGCTCTACGCTTCTCCTCTTTGCTGTCAACTGTTCCGGTAAGCACCACTTCACAACTCTCCACAGTCACATCAATTTCCGAAGCATCAATAAATGAATCATCACTTAAACGATCGTTCACATCATCTTTAATTCGTTCATCGGAACGAGTGTAACCTTTTGGACCTTTCCCTTTGTGAGGACCAAATCGCTTATCATCCTCTCTTCTTTTTTCTGCACCATCATCACCAAACCAGGATGCTACTTCATCAGTGGCTCTATCCCACCAATCTCTGTTTCCATTACCACCATGCCTGTTTTCTTGGTTCCGGTCTCTGTGTTGATTATTCCCGCTTGAACTGCTTCCAGATCCTCTGCCGTAACTCCGATTGTAGTCACTGTTATAACCAGAATTTCTGTTATCAGTATTGCTACGGTTATTATGGTCGTTGTAATCAAACCTTTGACTGTAACTACCTTCTTTACCTTGGTTAAAGCTGCCGATCGTTTGTCCATAATTGTATGGATCATAACCACTGCCCATATTGGTTGATCGTTCACGATTGCTATCTAAGTTGGAGTAATCATCTCTTCTTTCATTTTTAGGGTACAGAGATTTACTATCGTAGTCATTTCTCAGCGGCTTTTCATTTCTATAATCTTCACCGCCATATCTTGAACTCTGGCTATTGCCATAGTTGCTAGTATAGTCGTCTCTGTTATTGTCGTTCTGATAACGGGAATCTCTGTTTTGTTGTGAGTTGCGGTCTTCCCAACGATCACGGTTAAAATCTGCCATAACTTTTATTTTTATTTAGAACAGATCTTCAACAAAATATATGCTGATTCTCTAGCCCTTGAAAAACATGGGGATGCAGCGGCAATTCATTTTCTTTAAGGCAAAATTTTCCCAAAGAATTGATGTTTTAGCAAGCAGCAGTACTACTATTAAGCTTCCCTTGCGACGCTCCGGTTATCTTTCAGAACAACATTCAACATTGCACACTATTTGCAAATGAACCGCCATGAATTGGATTGACCTCCTACTTATTATTGTTATTCTTCTTGCAGCATGGAGTGGTTTTAAAAGAGGCTTCATTTTAGGTTCGCTCGAACTTCTGAGCTGGCTCGGAAGTATGACAGCAGCATTTTGGCTGTATCAATATCTCGCCAGGTTTCTCCAGATGATCATTCCGGCTTTAGGCATGTGGACAATGCCTTTGGCGTTCCTGATTACACTCATCATTGCAAGAATCATTTTTTCAATAACCGTTACAGCGATTCTTAGACATGCACACAGCGATTCACATCAAACAAAAGCGAATAAACTTTTGGGCTTAGTTCCAGGTGCCGTAAATGGAGTGCTTTATGCCATCATTCTTTCAGCTCTGTTGTTGGTTTTACCCCTTAGCGATGGATTATCAGCTTCAGTCAGAGAAAGCAATGTGGCAACTGAGTTTGGTAATCAAGTTGCGTGGCTCGATGAAAAGCTTTCTCCCCGTTTTTGATGAAGCTGTTCGAAAGTCAATGACGAAGATGACCATCGAATCGAACGAAACAGTAAAACTGAACTTCATTGTAAATAATCCAAAGCCTCGTCCTGATCTTGAAGCAAGAATGTTGGAGTTGGTGAATGAAGAAAGAGCTAAAGAAGGATTGTCGCAATTAGTTGCTGATACTGCTTTAACCCATGTTGCAAGAGTTCACTCAACAGATATGTTTGCTCGTGGCTATTTTGCTCACGTTTCACCAGAAGGCACTACACCAGCAGACAGAGTTCGGAGTGCAGGAATCCGTTTCCTTATAACGGGAGAAAATCTAGCACTTGGTCCAACACTTAAAATCTGCCACACCGGTTTGATGAATTCCCCAGGACATAGAGCTAACATTCTGCACAAATCTTACGGCAGAGTTGGTATTGGTGTAATGGATGGAGGCTTGAGAGGCTTAATGATAAGCCAGGAATTTAAAAACTAGGCCTGAGCGGTAGGTCCACCGAAAGTTAAAGGAATTTCGATCTGCTCAAGATCTTTAATTGGCCCGTTAGCAGCCTCATAGCGATCAATATTTTCTTCCAGAGCTTTCATAAAACGCTTGGCATGCATTGGCGTAAAAATGATTCGGCTTTTTACACGACTTTTTGGTGTACCGGGCATGACGTTTACAAAATCCATCACAAACTCAGCATGGCTGTGGGTAATGATCGCCAAATTAGCATAAGAACCCTCTGCCACTTCCTCGCTGATTTCGATATTAAGTTGATTTTGTTGCGGTTGTTGCTCTGCCATAAAATGCGTTTGTGCAAATGTAAGTCTAACGATTTATTTTGCCCGAACTGAAATTCTGTACTCTTTTGCCTACTGCTGGCAGGAGCTTTGTACCTTGCTTTTTATGCGTATAATTTTTATCATCCTGTTTTTTGCAATTACTTTCAGCTCATGCGATAATACTGACGCAAAAAAGAGAAAGATGAATTATTCTTTCTCTTGCCTTGACAGTGCCCTGGGAGGTAGCAAGTCAAATAAAACGTTAGACAAGGCTGGAAGCATTTTCAGAAATCTAACTGTAGATGAAAAGAGCATCACCGATGATCTGCAGAACCAGTACGGCGAAGCTTTTCATAAAGATGTGATTGAGAGTAAGACATTTGAATTGCTTGATGAGCCTGGCATCAACAACGATCTGAAAACTACGATGAACGAGCTGCTTCAAAAGATCGAAGAGCCTAGCAAAATAAAGTACCTGATCTATGCCATTAACGACACTGTTATAAATGCTTTCACCTTTGGAGGAAGAATTTATGTTACTACGGGTATGTACAAGAAATGTGGCGGGAAAACACCTTTGCTGTATTCCATTATTGGGCATGAGATTGGGCATTCAGAACTGGGGCACATTAAAAAGACGATCCATGAAATGATGGTGGCGAACAAAATATTTGGCGAAGACAATGCTGAAACGGCTTTGCAGGTGACAAAACTTTTAACCGGAACTTTCAACCAACGAAATGAGCTGGAAGCTGATTATTTTGGAACCGATCTCACTAACAGCCTAAACCAGGATATCTGTTCAGCCGTAATCTTTTGGAAAGAGATGGCTAAAATGGAAAACCAGTATAACAAGTTCGAGGATTTCTTTAGAACACACCCGTTCTCATCTCTGAGAGCTCAATGCTTGCAAAGGCACATCAGGGAGAACTTTGAAATTGATTGCTCAGCAAAATAACCCTATAGTTTAGTGCTGCTTCGTGTTGCCATGAAAACAGAATGTACAAGTGAGTGACACAAGAGACGTTGCCACAAGGCTGAAATGCTGGTAAAGAAAAAACTGGCATAGAACTTCCATCTTCTTGCAAAAAAAGTAGATGGATAACCAGCAATCAACTAGTGGAATAGTAAGCATAGTGGAGCGTAACATTACAGCTTTGCTTGATAAACGAAAGCGGGAAGAATCAGAAATGTCTGCCGAAGTTAGAGTTGCAAACACCATCACAAGATTTACCGGTAGCATGTTGTTCGTTTACCTTCACCTTCTCTTATTTGGAACTTGGATCATCTGGAATCTTGGTTGGTTAGGTTTGAAAGAATTTGATTCCAGTTTTGGTGTGCTGGCCATGTGTGCTTCAGTTGAGGCTATATTTCTTTCCACCTTTATACTCATCAGTCAAAACAGAATGAATGCCCAGGCTGACAAAAGAGCTGAACTGAACCTGCAGGTGAGTTTACTTTCAGAACATGAAGTAACAAGGCTTATCTCATTGATTACAGAGATTGCCAGGAAGCTGAATATTGAACATGGGTTGAATGATGAGCTTCAAGAACTATCGAAAGATGTTCATCCTGAAAAGGTGATGGAAACGATGGAGAAAGTAGTAAAAACAAAAGGAGGTACGAAGTAGAAAATGCTCCTACAACGTACCTCGTATTTTACTTTATTGATTTATGCTTTTCTGAAAGCCCACTTCCACATTTCTTTCCAGCTGGCTTTTTTTCCATACATAAGAATACCCGTTCTGTAAATCTTAGCACTGACCCATGTTGTGAGTAAGAAGCCACCTACTAACAAAAGCATACTCGTAATTAATTGCCAATATGGAACTGTTCCAGGAACACCGAAAGGAATTCTAGCCATCATAACAATTGGTGAGAAGAAAGGAATCATACTAGCCCATGTTGCCATCGAACTTGCCGGACTGGTCACGGCTTTTATCATGAGCATGATGGCAATAATAATAGGCATTGTTATCGGCAACATCAAACTCTGAGCGTCTTGTGGGTCTTCGTTAACTGCACTTCCTACAGCGGCAAATAGTGCTGCGTAAAAAAGATAACCGAAGAGGAAGTAGAATAAAAAGCAGCCAATAATGAGGAACCAGTTTACACCACTTAATGATTCTGAAATGTTGAACCCTGCAGCAGCTTTTGCGGCCATTGCACTTTGACCATTCATTTGCTGAGAAGCTTCGCCTGCTTGTTGCATTGTTTCAGGCGAAAGAAAAGCAGATGCTGCGGAGAAAAGTCCAACGATAAGTACTATCCAGATCAAAAACTGTGTAAGACCTACTGCACCAATGCCTATGATCTTACCAAGCATTAGCTGAAAAGGTTTTACAGATGAAACCATTACTTCTGCAATACGACTAACTTTTTCTTCCATTACACCACGCATCACCATTGTTCCATAAATGAATAAGGTGATGTAGATGAGGAAGCCTGCACCATAACCAATACCATAAGCAAGTCCGCTGTTGCCTTTCTTTACTTCTGCTCGTTCGCCATAGAATTTGTCAACCTTGGCTTCGCTTGCTTGTTTTCGAATTGTATCAATGTCTTTAGAACTAATGCGATATTTCTCTTTAAGCAAATTGTTCTCTACTACTTTGTTGATTTGATTTTCGACCTGGGAAGCAGCAAATACACCCAATTGCTTTTTAGAAAAAAGCTGGTAGTTACTCAATGAATCCTTAGGCGTGAATAGAACTGCCGAATAACCTTTATCATCGTAGTTACTGGTATCAACTCCTGCTGGAAATTCGAACGTAAGGGCTTTGGTATTCTCAAGGTTACCCTTGAACAAACCTGACCTATCAACGACAGCGATCTTTTCCTGGTCAACATCCTGAACAGAGATGTATGTTACTCCCGTGATCAACAACACAAAAAATAGTGGCGTTAATACCGTAGAAAGAATAAAAGTCTTTTTCTTAACCCTGCTGAGGTATTCTCTTTTTATAATAAGTAAGGTCTTATTCATATACGTAGTTTGGAAGTATTAATATTAAGCTACCGGCTGAAATGCTCTTGCTGTTGCATTGGTGTTTTCAACCAACCTGATAAATATCTCGTTCAGGCTTGGAAGTATCTCGTTAAAAGCATTTATAGTTAACCCCTTACCCAGGAAATATTGAAGAATGTCGTTGTTGGTGAACTCTGCATGTTTCTGAAGTATCAACTCATTACCTTTTGTTTTCTTTACTTCAAAAAGATAGGTAGCCAGGTGTTCAGGCAAAATAGGTTGGTCAAATTTAATACTGAACAGATTCTGCTTATGAGCTTGTTTTACCTGGTCAACAGTTCCATCAAGAATTTTTCTCCCAAGATTTACCAATACGATATGATCGCAGATCTCTTCAACCTGCTCCATTCTATGTGTAGAGAAGATAATAGTACTTCCGTTTTGTGCAAGACGATGAATCTCGTCTTTGATCAGGTTTGCATTTAAGGGATCTAATCCACTAAAAGGTTCATCAAGGATGATCAGCTTTGGTTCGTGCAAAACTGTTATAACAAACTGGAGTTTTTGTTGCATACCCTTGCTCAAATCTTCCACTTTCTTATTCCACCAGCTTTGCATTTCAAATTTGGTGAACCAGAATTTGATCTTTTCGATCGCATCTGCTTTACTCATGCCTTTTAACTGAGCTAAATACACAGCCTGCTCACCAATCTTCATCTTTTTATATAATCCACGTTCTTCAGGCATGTAACCGATCAGCTGAACATCGTTTAATGGATCGAATTTCTTTCCATCGAACAAGATCTGACCACTATCAGGATAGAAAATTCCAGTGATCATTCTAAGCAATGTTGTTTTACCTGCTCCATTCGGACCAAGTAAACCAAATATGCTTCCTGAATTAATATTGAAGCTGATGTCGTCAACTGCTTTTTGTGTTGCGTAATATTTTTTAAGATGCTGTAGTTCCAGTATCGTACTCATGAGCAGGATGGTTTAAAGTTCAAATGTAATTCACCTTTGGTCAACAGCTATTTTTTCTGACGAAAGGCTATATTATATGTACCAAAATTGTTGAGAATATTACAGATCTCTAGATTTTTCTAAAGTGTAGATGCTTGCAATCTCTCACAAATAGCTAAAGCCACCTTTTCACCATCCATGGCGGCACTTACAATTCCTCCTGCATAGCCAGCTCCTTCTCCACAGGGGTATAAATTTTTGATTTGCGGATGTTGGAGACTCGTTTCATTCCGTGGAATACGAACAGGTGAAGAAGTTCTGCTTTCTGTAGCTACCACCACTGCATCATTGGTATAGTAGCCTCTCATTTTTTTCCCAAAAGCTTTAAACCCTTTCTGAAGTCTTTGATGGATAAATGCAGGAAGTACATTAGCTAGATCAACAGAATTAACGCCTGGCAAATAACTACAATCTGGCAAAGAAGAAGAAGTTTTACCAGAACAAAAGTCCACCAATCGCTGAACAGGAGCTACTTGTTTACCTCCTCCTGCAAGAAAAGCGGCTTTCTCAACCTCATACTGGAAGTTCATCAGCAACAAGGGATCACTTTCGTCAAGCTTGGAATTTGAAGTTTGGATTTTGGATTTCAAAAAAGGAAGGGCATCTTTAATCTCAACACTCACCACCATTCCACTGTTTGCATAAGGATTGTTTCGCTTGCTTGGGCTCCATCCATTTACCACCAAGCCATCGTTTTCTGTTGAAGCCGGAGCAATAATGCCACCTGGGCACATACAAAAGCTGAAAACGCCTTTATCATTCACCTGTTCCACCACACTGTATGAAGCCGGCGGTAAAAACTCACCACGTACCGGACAATGATATTGTATGGAATCAATTAAAGCCTGTGGATGCTCCACTCTCACTCCTAAAGCAAAAGGCTTTGCTTCAATAAGAATATTTTTTTGATGAAGTAATTTAAAGATGTCTCTTGCTGAGTGACCTGTTGCTAAGATAAATGCATTAGCTTTCAGAAAATCTCCATCAGCAGTTTTAACTGCAACGATCTCCTCTTTTTCTACAACAAAATCCGTCACTTTCTTCTTAAAAAGAAATTCTCCACCAGAATCAATGATCTGCTGCCTCATTGAGGTAATAATCTGTGGCAGCTTATTTGTACCAATATGAGGATGAGCCTCGAATAAAATCTTTTCTTCAGCACCAAACTGCACAAACAGGTTTAGAATATTGTCAATGCTGCCACGTTTGTTACTCCTCGTATATAGTTTTCCATCGCTATACGTTCCGGCTCCACCTTCACCAAAGCAGTAGTTGCTTTCAGGGTTTACACTTCCCTCCTTGTTCAGCTGAGCAAGATCTCGTCTTCTTGACCTTACATCTTTACCTCGTTCCAAAATGATCGGCTGAATACCTTGTTCAAGAAATTTGAGTGCTGCAAACAATCCAGCGGGACCTGCACCAATAATAATCACTCGCTTCTTTGAATGTTTAACTTCTCGAAATTGAACAGGAGTGATACTTCTTGAGAGATATGGCTCATTAATAAAAGCCTGAAGGGTTAGATTTATCCAGGGTTGTTTACTTCTTGCATCAATGGATCGCTTCAAAACATTGAAGCCTGTAATACTCGAAACCTTGTTTCCTGTCGCTTTAGATATGTATTGCCTGATGATAGATTCATCGGCAGCCTCAGAAGGCGAAAGTTTAATGGAGATTATTTCCTGCATGTTGTTAGGTATTTATCCTAAAAAACAATTCTGGTAACTGGATGCTAGATACTTGTTTAACCAGCACTTGTACTACTATGATCTTCCGTTGTGTCACTCACTTGAAGTTTCGGTTCGCTACTGAGCAACGAACCAGCATCAAGCATCCAGAAACAAGTATCAAATACCTAGAACGGTAGGTCGTCCACATTATCACTTGGAACTACATCAGAAGAAAAAGAAGGTGATTCATCAATGCTGGTTCCGCCCAGCTTCACAGTTTCCATCCTCCAGGCATCAAGGTTAGTGATATAATTGTCTTTGCCCTCTTTCGTCCATTTTGTTCCTTTAATATTGAAGAGCACTTTTACCTCATCACCAATAGAAAATCTATCAGGCATCGCTGTTTTATCCTGCACGCACTGAAACTTTACATAATTCGTAATAGTTCTTCCGCCAATATCTTCACTCTTCTCCAACACAAACTCTCTTGTTTTGAAAGTTTCCGTTCGTTGAATGATATCAAATCTGGCAACTAGCTTACCCGTTAGCTCGTAAGACATTTTAATAAGGATTTATAAGCGACAAACCTAACATTAAAATCTGTTTTAGATTTGGAAAATCCTTGTTCTCGCAATTCAAAAGGTTGTACTTTAACCTTCCGCAAGCATCATGAAAAAAAGTCTGCCTTATTTTATTTGTATAATACTCCTTACTTGCCAGCTATGTGCAACAGCTCAAAAGTACATACCAACTGAAGTGCAATACAGCTACCAGCAGGTAACAAAACAAGACTTAAAAGATTCATCAGCATTAAACTTTCTTAAGCCATACCGTGATAGTATGCAAAAAGCAATGGGCAAGGTGATTGGCTTTGCAACAGTTACGCTTTATCAAAAACAGCCAGAATGTCCGCTTGGGAATTTTTTGGCTGATGCGATGAAGACTATGGGTGAGAAGAAGTTTGCAAAGAAAATAGATGTTGCTTTAGTGAATTATGGTGGTTCCAGAGCATATATACCAAAAGGTGAGATTACGCTGCAAAACACTTTTGAGCTAATGCCTTATGACAATCTGATCATTCTACAGGACCTGAAAGGATCAGTATTGAAGAAATTCCTTGATTATTCTGTGAATAAAGGTGGCTGGAGTGTTAGTGGAATGAAATTACAGATTAAAGACCGAAAAACAGATACCATATATATAGGTGATAAACTACTTGACGAGAATGCGACTTACACAGTTGCAAACACTGATTATGTTATTAAAGGTGGCTCAGATCAAACGATTTTAAAGGATATTCCTCAAAAGAGTGTAGGTTACCTCTTGAGAGATGCTATTACAGAATATATTGAACAGTTCACAAGACAAGGTAAACCTGTAACGGCTACAATAGAAAGGAGGGTTGTGAATGGTGATCAATAGGCGAAATTTTATAAGGCAGACAAGTTTAGCTTCAGCCGGTATCTTTTCTTCCTCTTTACTGAAAGTTAAGGCAGCAGATGAGACTGCAGAAACCCTTACCATCTTGCATACCAACGATACGCATAGTCGTTTAGATGCTTTTCCTAATGATGGAAGTAGAAATGCCGGATTAGGTGGTATAGCTGCAAGAGGTGAGATCATAAAGAAAGTAAGATCAGAAGTCTCAAATGTGCTGTTGCTGGATGCAGGCGATATTTTCCAGGGTACACCCTATTTTAATGTATTTAAAGGTGAGCCTGAGATTAAAGCAATGAGCCTGTTAGGGTATGATGCAGCCACAATTGGCAACCATGATTTTGATGCCGGTGTGGATAACCTTGCTACTCAACTACAACATGCAACCTTCCCTATTTTGATCTCTAACTATGATTTTCGAGGCACTTTAATGGAGGGAAAGTCGCTGCCGTACAAGATATTTCAAAAAGGAAAACTGAAAATTGGCGTCACAGGTGTTGGCATTCAGTTAAAAGAAAATGTTGCAGAAAATCTTTACGGAAAAACAGTTTATCAGGATCCAATTGTAAGCAGCAATCTTGTAGCGGAAGAATTAAAATCAAAACACAGATGCGATATGGTTATATGCCTTTCTCATTTGGGAGATAAGTATGAAGACGATAGAATTAGTGATGAGATACTTGCAAAAGAAAGTTATGACATCGATCTTATAATAGGTGCACATACACATAAGTTATTTTCGCAGCCCAGGAAGTATCGGAATAGAAAAAACAGTGATGTGATAGTGAACCAGGTAGGTTGGATGGGACTACATTTGGGAAGATTGGATTATGTTTTTAACAGGTCAGGAAAGAAAAGTTTGGCTCAAAGCAGTACTGTTGTTATTGCCAAAAAAACAAGCAATTAAAAAATTTTTTTTTCAACATAATTTATCCATATTCGCATCCCCGTGTTACTTTTTTCATACCACCAATTTTCACAGGAAAAAGTAGTACAAAAAGCAACCTGGATACATATCTAACTTGATATAAACTACGTTAATTTTTATGGCTAAAAATGCTGAATCCGTTTGGAGCAATTGTTTAAAGATCATCAAAGACATTGTGGAATGGCAGCATTTTAAGACTTGGTTCGAACCTATTCAGCCGGTTGAGTTAAAAGGTAACGTATTACTTATACAGGTACCTAGTCAATTCTTCTACGAATACCTTGAAGAGCATTACGTAAATCTGCTTGCTAAAACTTTAAAGAGAGAATTAGGTAAAGAAGCAAGATTAGAATACCGCATTATGGTTGATAGCGGTAATGGCCGTAATGGTTCAATGGATGTGCCTGCCGGTAATCTGAAGATCTACTCTAATAATGAAATGGATTTCCCATTGGTGATCAATAATCCTGTAAAAAATCCTTTTGTTATTCCGGGATTGAAGAAAATGCAGATTGATCCGCAGCTCAATCCTATATATACATTCGATTCTTTTATTGAAGGAGATTGTAATCGTGTAGCTCGCAGAGCAGGTAAAACTGTTGCTGAGAAGCCAGGAGCAAACTCTTTTAACCCTTTAGTTCTATATGGAGGGGTTGGTTTGGGTAAAACACACCTTGCCCAGGGAATTGGAAACGAGGTGAAGCGTTTACATCCGAACAAGATCGTTCTGTATGTGAGCAGCGAGAAATTCATTAACCAGTTTCAAGACCACAGCAGAAACAATGCAATCAATGATTTCATTCACTTCTATCAGTTGATCGATGTTTTGATCATTGACGATGTGCAGTTCTTTGCCAGAGCTGAGAAGTCACAGGATGCTTTCTTTGCCATCTTCAATCACTTACACCAGAGTGGAAAGCAATTAGTACTTACGTCAGATAAATCTCCAAAAGATCTTGATGGAATGCAGGAAAGACTCCTCAGTCGTTTCCGTTGGGGATTGAGTGCAGACTTACAGGTTCCTGATTATGAAACAAGGATCGAGATCCTTGAGCGTAAGATGAAGAACGATGGTCTGGATATGCCTAAAGAAGTGGTGAAGTATGTAGCATACAACATTAACACAAACATTCGTGAACTAGAAGGTGCTTTGATATCGCTGTTGGCTCAGTCTTCTTTGAATAAAAAGGATATTGACCTTGAGCTTGCGAAAAAAGTACTTCGCAACTTTGTTAAGACAAGCAGCAAAGAGATCACAATTGACGCCATTCAAAAGATGGTGTGTGAATACTTTGATGTTTCTTACGATAAGCTGCTCCAGAAAACTCGTAAGAGAGAAATTGTACAAGCAAGACAGATCACTATGTATTTGGCTAAAGCTTTTACAAAGAATTCTCTTAAGACGATCGGTGAGCACTTTGGGGGCCGTGACCATACTACTGTAATCCACAGTTGCCAGACTGTGAAGGACCTCATGGATACTGATTCCATTTTCCGTGAAAACGTGATGGAATTAACGCAAAAGGTTCAGTTAGCTGCTATGTAAGAGAAAATTGAGACTACACAAACCAAAACATTCAATCCCGGTTAATTATTACCCGGGATTTCTCTTTTTAATAAGAAAGTGACACCAATGCAGTTGAGTTTGAAAGAACTTTTACAGACACGGTGAAGCGGAGGAGAAAGTACAAGAGTGCGACGCAACGGAAGTTTAATAGTAGCAGTGTAGTTTGGTTAGAAGGAAAAAGAATAAGAAATAAGAAAGCTGGAATAAGGAATAAGAAAGTAGATCCATCACGCTGATTAAACTTTCTCATTCCTTATTTCTCATTACTTATT
>JANPIB010000003.1:0-6962 GCA_031424775.1 Chitinophagales bacterium
TTTATTTCCGCATCTAAAAAAGGTAAAAGAAGAAAGCCTAACGGGGAGAAAATTACTGAGTCTACTATTCGTAATTATAGCATTACACAACAGCTATTGGAAGGTTTTTCGAAAAAGCACAGCCTGTTATTCTGCGAACTAAAAGGTAAAAGTAAAAAGGATTTTGAAACGGCTAAACGCTATTATAAACGATTCTACAAGGACTTCTGCGACTACCTTACGAAAGATCACAAAGCCGTACACAATTATGTGGGTCATAATATTAAAATCATCCGTACTTTTTTTAACTGGTGCAATCAGGAGTTAGGACTAAATAGTGGTAATTTTCAAAAACAGTTTCATGTATTAATAGAAGAAATACCTATCACAACCCTCTCATTAGAGCAACTTAATTTTTTAATTTATGACGAGGCATTCGAAGCTAAGCTGCCTACTTACCTACGAAGGGTGAAAGACGTTTTTGTATTTGGCTGTACCACCGGATTGCGTATAAGCGATCTAAGAAGATTAAAAGCACAACATGTGATTAGCCGAGACGGAATTACTTACCTAAATATCAGTACTAAGAAAACAGGGTACGAAACTTTGATAAGGCTTGCACCGCATTGTATTAAGATCATAAAAAAATATCGGTTGCAGAAGAATGTACTCTTACCTCTTGTAATTGATACCCGATTTAATACGCACCTGAAGGAACTTTGTGCTATTGCAGAATGGACGTGGCAGATGCCTAAGTATCGGAAAATGGGAAGCAGGATTGTAGAAATGAAAAGAGGAAATAAAGGCTACCGTTTCTGTGACCTGGTGAGCAGCCATACTATGCGGCGAACCTGCATTACCAATATGCTGTATGCAGGTATGCCTGAACACGTGGTAAGAAAGATCAGTGGACATGCAGGTAACAGTAAGTCGTTTTTCAGGTATGTAGAACTTGCCCAGAAGCTGGTAGATGAAGAAATAAATAAGTTGTTTGACAAGCTAACACCAGAGAAAAAACTGATGGAAAAAGAGGCGGTTTCGGGATAAAAAGTATTAAATTGTACAGTATTGAAAAGGTGCAAAACCTTAATGCTCTTTGAACTGACACTATGTAGAACTTACTCCGTTTGGGATGCAGTTAGTTGGGCGTACTTACCAGGCTGGTGATTACAGATATGGATTTAATGGACAGGAGAGATCTGATGACATTAAAGCTGAAGGCAATAGTTATACAGCGGAGTTTTGGGAATATGATTCACGTATCGGGAGGAGGTGGAACGTTGACCCGGTTGTAAAAGTTTGGGAAAGCCCATATGTTTCATTCAGTAATAACCCCAACATTTACATTGATCCCAACGGGGATAATCCAATTGATCGAGTGAAAAAGTATGCTAAAGACAATAATATTACTAGCTTTAAGTTGTACGATGATCGGATTAGCGGTAATATGACCATGACTTGGATAGTAACAAACGAAGACGGCTCAATATCCTCCAACTCTAGAAAATTCCATGCGACTACAAAAGAATTTACCAGAAATGCCGCTATTGAAACAGCGTTTGGTCCAGAATTTCCTTCTCATCCTCCAGCTACTCCTCCAGTCACAAGTATTGAATACAATTTTGAAAATGGAGTTGCTCAGAATGTTACAACATCTTCTTTTAAGGAGACATTGTATCATTCTTTGAAGAGAATTGCCGATGAAGTAAAGGTAGACGGGCAACTACTTGACAAAGTTAAAAAGGATGCTGGTTTTGCGGCTTTCAAACGCAAATTTCAAACTACAAACCAATCAGCCTATACGGATTTGGTTTGTTTCGGAGGTCCGCCGTTAGACATGAACAATGCTAAAAAGAGTGTAAGTGGAGCTATTTGGGAAGCATTCAAGGCTTGGCATGCCGCACAAAATGAATTAACTTGGGTTATCAGAAACACATATGTGACAGCTCAGGCCAGCAAAACAGGTAGTCATATCATGGGAGTAAGGTATACATTCAGTGATCCTTTTGATTTGAAGCCGGCGAAATCAGGCAAAGACGGCGTCTATAATTGGCTAGCAGACAAACTCGGTAAAGCTTACCATAAATTATTGGAAGGAAGCGAATCAATGAGAGTTATAGGTGATTTTACACAGTAAAGCAATGACAATGAAAATCCAATTATTTATGTTTTTTTTATTATGGTCAATAGCCTGTGAGTCTACGAATAAAAATTCACAAGATAATTTTTGCTATGAAGACTATTGTAGAATTCCATTGGTTGAGTCAGCTGACTTAATACGCTTAAATGGAGATACTATTTGGGCTTTTTCTCCAGCAAGGGCGAAAATTGATTCACCTGTTCTTTCAGCCTTTATGAATGTAAAAAGAGTAGGAATTAACTGCAAGAACAATTCCTTTATTTTAATCACTGAAGATGTCATTGTGAACAAGGTGTTACACATTAAATCTGCTCTCGCAATAACTCAGATAAATGGATTAAAAGAAATACACCCAATTTATGAAAGTGCGGCGATTGACAGTATATATGCAAATAATCAGTCTACCTATGACTGGTACGAAGTAGGGGATGTCTGGGAGGAGATTATTAAAACAGGTAAAATTCCATGGTGTAACCAAAAAGAAAACTAAATACCGGAAAGACTTTATTACAGTTATTAATTAAAAACCAAGGGTGGGTTGTGGGATTCGAGACTCTTAAAATATGGAACGACCCATTTAAATAGTGCAAAAGGTATGTCAATGGTACAGCGAATTGCTCGCTACAATAGCTTAGCATTATTCTCTGTATAGATTTTTATAAATGGAAAAATATTTAGTAGCACTATCTCGCATATTTCTCTTACTGTAACATTCGGCTAACTCCTTTGCATAATCAGAATTTATTAAAAACGCTTTGTGATAGTCAAAAGTAGCGGCTGTTAAGTTGCCTTGCTGCAGATGCATCTTTGCTCGTTTGTCAAGTGCATAGGGATATTCGTACTTTGACATCGCTTTATTAAATTCGAGATTAGCAGAGTCAAAAACGTTTTTCTTGGTATAAATCATACCTAGAAGAACATGAAGTCTTTTATTGTCTGGATTCTGATTAACTAGATGAATGAGGAAAGATTCCGTTTCTGGGCGATATGCGATCACAATCTGACTTTCTAAACTATCTAGAAAAAATCTCTCTTGAGCGATTGTTGTAGTTGCGGAATCTAGAATGGGTTGAATTTCTCTCTTTGTCTTTTCTAAATCGGTCGGAAACTTACTATTATTGTTTTTGCATTGTGTAGCTACTAGTAACACGAGAAGATATAACATGAGACTATTTGTATTCTTTGTCATACATGCAAAATTATGGGGCTTACATTTTAATATTCAAGAATGTTATCGATTCTGATTGGCCGTCTGTGAAGAAGTCGCTTGATTTGGACTAGTAGACTGTGTTTGCTTTGAACCCTGATGTATTTATTTCTTGAATGATGGAATCGAAAGTCCTTCTTTTTTTATTGGCGTAACAGTACCGTTTGTTGTTCTCCTTTTTGGATAACTAGTTTAACACTTAGCCCTATCTCCGCTCATTAGGTAGTGCCACGCTATTTAAAATACGGTAGCACCTATTTTATAGAGTCCGGCATTGCTAAGTCTATATCCTCAAAATCCTTAGGCTCAATTAACAACTTATGGTACCGTACCGGACGCTATACAAGACGGGAAAATTCTTATTCCCCCGAATGGTAGAAAAGGGTGAATTGCCAGAATATTTATTACCCTTATAATAGAATTCATATTTTAGATCTAAGCTCATTTTTGAGCCAACAGCCCAGTTGAGAGTATGACGTGGAAGTATAATTCCCTCATCCTACAATTGAAAGTCTCTGTAAAAAATAAAAGCTAATAATAATAGGAAAACCCCTAGAATAGAGAGTATGATTATCTTGTTTTTCATTTTAAGGTTTAGCTGTAGCGTTTGTTGAAATTGTGTTTGCGGGTGTAGTCACTGCACCACTTAGTACCTCTCCAGTAATCTTACTTTCTAACGGTTTTAAACCACCCCACTTTCCCAAGGGCTTCTGTATGGCCCCACCAAAATTTTGACCTGCAAATTCCAATGCCGCTCCAGAGACTGCAGCATTAAGATTGAATTGGCCTCCACAGCTTTAATAGAGAGCATAACGCCAACTTGTATGAGTGTCTAACTGTATTTCTATGCAATACATTTTCAAAATGAAAGATATTGCGAGGCATGAAATATTTTCATTTATTACACAAAACTTATGAAACCATGATTTTTTTCATTAACGTAACTGTCCAATTTATAATACTTAAATAATGAAATGCCACAGTATGGGCAAAATTTGAAGAGTCTTCTAGGCACGTTAATCTCGCCTTCTTGATATCCTACAGTAAAAAAAAATCTGTAAAGATATTTCGGGTTAACTTCTGGAATTTCCGCTGGATCAATTTTAATAATTCTAATATTAGGTCTTCCGTGATGTGTAAGTTCCCAGTCTTGTTTAAATTCTTGGCAACAAAATTTCATGTTAGTTGGGTTTTGCAATGGTGTTTAATGCTTGGCGAATATTAGATCCAACAAACTTATATGTATTGTGATAAACCTGTTTACCTCCAATCATATGAATATCATTGAGCATTTGCAACATACCGCGTTGCTCCAGATTTTTTAGTGCGTATGCAGATATTTCATATTTCATCACTTTTCCTCCGTTTTTTACATATGTGGCTGCAACTGCCGCGTCATCAGTTAAAAATAGGAAATTCCCTGCTCCCTCCGATCCTGAAGTTCCCCGATATAAGGTTTTAGCAACATCATATTCGTTATTAGGTTTGAAGAGCTTTACAAAATCGTCTACTGTATTTTTCACAAGAGCACTGAGTGTCTCTTTTCCTACAATATTTTTAGCGACTATCGTTCCCAATAATTTTGAAACACCTCTTGCCAATAGTCCAAAGCCTAACACATCTTCCACGTTAAAACCTGAAGGCTCAGTAAAGCCAGAAGCAGAAAGATTCCGTTCTGCGGAGAAAGTTCTGGCTGCAGCTATTAGATGATTGGTAGTGTTATCAGATAGACCATTGCCCACAAACTTCTCCAAAAGCTTCTTATTAACTTCATACCCAGCTCGAGCCACCTTTTCTCCAGCACCTGATACCATCTTCATCTCCACAGCTATAACTGTAGCTAGTGGCTTGAGAACTTCGCTATATTGTTCCGAAGTGTACCATCCAGCCTCCGACCCTTGAACACCTCCTGCATGCCAATACCATGTTTGTCTTTTAGTTTGCCAAGTTCCTCCTCGTGCAGCAGCAGAACCTACGAATTTGGTTTCGCTGGTAGTTTGGGACTGTCCTTCAGAAGTGCCGGTTGCAGTTGGCTTCTGGGGATCATCCCCGTATAAATCTGCATATATAATCGGGTTGCAGCTAAACGTAGTGTAGGGACCTTCATAATGTTTAACAACAGGGTCTATATTCCATCGTCGTCCGCTTCTAGGATCATACTCCCAAAATTCCGCCGTATAACTGTTACCTTCTCCCTTAATATCATTCGATCTCTCCTGTCCATTAAACCCATATCTGTAATCACTAGCCTGGTAAGATCTACCAACTAACTGCATCCCAAACGGAGCATAGTCGGTGGCTGTTAAAATATCAGCTTCGAAATAATCCGCATGCCCATTACCGTCGTCATGACCGAGTTTCTTATCACTTATAGAAACTAGTACATTCCCTAAATGATTACTTAGTTCATAATAACGCTGACCTCTTGTAAAAAGAAATTCGGATCCATCTTCAAATTCGTTTAGTTCAACGGTAGTTCTTTCTTCTGGTCGCTGCACATTCACATTAGGTTTTAAAATGCCCAATCGGCTAGTTCCATACAGATGAATTTCTACTTGGCTCAGATCACCTCCATTGATACCACTTTCCCCTTTGCTATACACGGACATTACATTACCTTGAGCATCTCGAACATACAAGGTAGTTATTCCACTACTATACCTAAACTTGCTAATCCTGTTACCTCCTGCATCATAAGAGTACTTAATATAATCACCCCCAGATTTGTAAATTGTTGCAATTTTTCCATAAACAGTCCAGGTTATACTATCAATACCCTCCTGGACATCTGAAATCAAATTCCCAATTTCATCATATTGATAATTTGATGATCCCTGATCGTCAATATCCACATCATATTTAGAGTGACCCACATTATCGGAGATATACTCAAGTTTGTTAGATCCTGGAATATAATGGTAAGTCATATCATCCATACTAGTTTCAGAGCTATTCCCGTTTCGATTATACGTTAAAATATTCCCATTCGCATCATAGCTAATCAACTCTTTGAATGCATCAAGTGCAGTTAAGCTCCATGTATTCTCATTATTATCAAAGCCTTTGTAAACGTTCATCCCTACTAGTCTGTTCAACTGATCATAGGTATAGAAGTTTATTAGATGTTTTTCTTCTTCTATTGTAACATCCGGCAGGTGAGTACTCATTGCTGCAATGTTGCCATTAAAAAGAGGCTTGAAATGATTATCAGGTACATTATCAACATCAACGTATGCAAACGGATTAGTCCCAGAAATTGGAGTATAATCCCTATTGCCGAAATAATACAGGCTGAATGAATAAGCGTCACGGGCGACATTTAGATTTGTGCCGTCGGCACCCATATCAAGCAAAGGATTCAACGCACTGCTATTTACACCTTTTAGCCAACCCTGTATCGTATAAGCGTAATCGGTCGCTTGCACTTGCTGTTGCCCTAAAACTGTTCTGGCCAATGGCCCATGCCTATAATATTTATAAAATGCTTCATTTTCCCAGTAAATACTATCCTGACTTGTTTCAACATTTGTAATCCGGTTTTCTGCATCATAATAGTATTTATGGTAGAAAGCATCAGGTTCCTTCGGTTGATAGGCTACATGATTCACTTTGCCGCTAACAAGGTCATACTGGTAC
>JANPIB010000004.1:0-9499 GCA_031424775.1 Chitinophagales bacterium
CCTACACACAAAAACAAAACATTGACATCATTACTTAATTCACCAAAGAATTTCAGATCAGTTTCTCCAATCAGATCAGCATGAACTGAAGCAACATTCTTTCCTGCATTACTACGACTATGAATAAAAGATATAGATACATACGGATGGTGAATGAGCAATCGTATCAATTCTCCACCCGTATAACCTGCACCTCCAACAATACCAACATTAATAGCCCCCTTATTCCCCAAAGGGGGAATTGAAGAAGGAACCTGTTCATTATTTTTTACGTTGCTCATAAACACATCGTTTAAAGTCCCTCCCTTGGAGGGATTTAGGGAGGGATTTAGGGAGGCTTTTTTAAGTTCCTCCTTTGGAGGAGTTTGAGGAGGCTACCTGGTAATAAATAGATGTTTGATTACCGAATATTTTGCTAAAGCCTCTCACATCTTCTCCACTCCAACCTGTATTCATCTCACCGTAATTTCCAAACTTGCTATTCATGAGATCAAATGGAGATTCTATCCCGATAACCTGGAAATGATATGGCTTCAGTTGAACAAATACATCACCTGTTACATTTCGCTGAGAACTTTCAAGGTACTGCTCAATGTCCCTCATCACCGGATCAAGAATTTGTCCTTCGTGCAACCAGTTTCCATAAAACTGAGCTAACTGATCTTTCCAATTCAGCTGCCACTTGGTCAACACATGTTTTTCCAAAGCATGATGGGCTTTGATGATCACCATTGGTGCTGCAGCTTCAAATCCAACTCTCCCTTTTATACCAATGATTGTATCCCCAATATGTATATCTCTACCTATTCCAAAAGGTCCGGCTAAAGTTTGCAAATACTGAATCACTTCAGCAGGATGATCAAAATGCTTATCATTTACAGCTTTCAACTCACCTTTGTCAAATCTTAACTTCACTTCTTCAGCCTCTGTTTTTGTTACTTGAGTTGGCCATGCTTCTTCAGGTAACATTCCTTTCGACTTCAATGTCTCTTTTCCACCGACACTCGTTCCCCAAAGTCCTTTATTAATAGAGTAAACCGCTTTTTCAAAATTCATATCAACGCCTTTACTCCTGAGATACTGAATTTCATCCTCACGGCTTAACTGTAGATCTCGTATCGGAGTAATGATCTCAACTCCCGGAATCATGATATGAAAGATCATATCAAACCTTACCTGGTCGTTCCCCGCTCCTGTACTTCCATGAGCTACTGCATCAGCATTCAGTTCTTCCGCATGAGAAGCAATATGCAATGCCTGGCTTAATCGCTCAGCACTTACACTCAAAGGATAGGTATTATTTTTTAGCACATTTCCATAGATCAGGAAACGAATGATGCTATGGTAATAACTATGTACCGCATCAACAGTTGTATGAGATTTTACTCCAAGGTTGTAGGCATGAGCTTCGATGTGTTTCAGTTCATCATGACTAAATCCACCCGTATTCACAATAATACTGTGTACTTCGTAGTCTTTCTCTTCAGTTAGGTACTTTACACAGTACGACGTATCAAGTCCTCCGCTAAAACCAAGAACAACTTTCTTACTCATCAAAGGGAATTATTATAAGTTGAACAAATGTGTCAATAAAGACTTGAGTTTTCTATTACCCCTCTTCTCCTTATCTTTTTTCATCAACCGAGTCATGAACCTGCTTTGCTTAAGACTGATTAACCTTTCGTACACTTTGCTTTTCTTAAGAAAATGCTCCTTCGTTTCTTCAGGTTCGTAATGATCCTTTGGATCGTACAACATACCGGTGCAAAGACAATTTTTTCGATCCTTACCCATGAGAATATCATAATTCACACATGCTTTACAGCCAGCCCAAAATGCTTCATCTTGTGTAAGCTCAGAGTAAGTAACAGGTTCATACCCTAGATCGCTGTTTATCTTCATCACAGCAAGCCCTGTAGTTAAACCGAAAATTTTAGCGTCAGGATATTTTTCTCTAGACAGATTAAAGATCACCCGCTTGATTGACTTTGCAACACCGCTTTTCCTGAATTCCGGAGCTACTATCAGCCCAGAGTTGGCCACGTATTCACCATGACTCCAGGTTTCTATGTAGCAAAAGCCAACCCACTGTCCATCTTTTGTTACAGCTATAACAGCTTTTCCTTCATCGATCTTTTGATCAACATATTCAGGTGAACGTTTGGCAATACCGGTACCACGTGCTTTTGCAGAAGATTCCATCTCATCTGTGATAGTCTTGGAATACTGCTTATCATCAGATATGGCTACACGAATAATAATGTCTTGATTGTCCACTTTAGGCTTTAAGTTCAAAAAAAGTGATGGATAACCAATCCGGAGAATTTGCTTGACAATGCTTCACTGATAGGGACCTTGGTTAGCGGTTCGTCCTATCAGCACCCACGTCGTAGGAGACGGTTGTACAAAGAAGGGATATAGTTATTGCGTTTCTTCACACCACAAATATATAATCAAATCAAACCAACAATCATTATCAGCCAAATACTTACAAAACTTTAAGTAAAAGTCAAGTGAATAAACACTAGCCTGATTCACCAAGCCATTAGGCTGCTAGGTCTCTGCCCTTATCTTTGCCAGCTAACGAACTGCTAATGAACCTTGAATTTAATCGCAACGAAGACTGGATGAAGATGTCTGTTAGTCAAACTCGCCAACACCTGGAAAAGATATACCAGGGTGGAGGGAAAAAAGCTATTGAAAAACAGCGTGAAAAGAATAAGCTTACTCCAAGAGAAAGGATAGAATATCTGTGTGATAAAGATGCATCGTTTATTGAAATCGGTGCTTTTGCCGGCTTTGAAATGTATGAAGCAGAAGGTGGATGTCCTGCAGGTGGAACTGTTGCTGGAGTTGGATATGTTAGCGGCAGGCAATGTATTATCGTCGCTAATGACCAAACGGTAAAAGCCGGTGCATGGTTTCCTATCACAGGAAAGAAAAATCTTCGAATGCAGGAGATTGCTATGGAGAATAGATTGCCAATTGTTTATTTGGTGGATAGTGCCGGTGTTTTTCTACCAATGCAGGATGAGATCTTTCCTGATAAAGAACATTTCGGAAGAATCTTTCGAAACAATGCTGTGATGAGTGGAATGGGTATCACCCAAATTGCTGCTGTTATGGGACCTTGTGTTGCAGGAGGTGCTTATCTGCCAATTATGAGTGATGAAACAATAATGGTAGAAGGTAATGGCTCGATCTATTTGGCAGGACCTTACCTGGTGAAAGCTGCAGTTGGTGAAACCATTGATAATGAAACGTTGGGTGGAGCGATAACTCACACAGAAATTTCGGGTATCGCAGATTATAAATTTAAAACCGAACAAGAGTGCTTAAACCAGGTGAAGAAGATCATAAGCAAACTTGGTCATAAACCTGAAGCTGGTTTTGATAGAGCAAAGCCTATTGCACCTAAAAAAGATCCTAAAGAAATTTATGGACTGATACCTGAGGGAAATCTGAAGCCTTACGATGTTTTAGAGATCATTGAAAGGATCGTTGACAACTCAGAATTCGAACAATTCAAACAGGATTACGGTAAAAGCATTTTGTGTGGATATGCCAGAATTGATGGTTGGGCTGTAGGCATTGTTGCCAACCAACGATTGGTTAGTAAAACGAAGAAAGGAGAAGTACAGATTGGTGGTGTGATATACAATGATAGTGCTGATAAAGCAGCTCGTTTTATTATGAACTGTAACCAGAAGAAAATTCCTTTGGTGTTTTTACAAGATGTAACAGGCTTCATGGTTGGCAGCCGAAGTGAACATTCGGGCATTATTAAAGATGGAGCCAAACTGGTGAATGCAGTAGCCAATTCAGTTGTGCCGAAGATCACGATCATTACTGGTAACAGTTATGGTGCTGGAAACTATGCCATGTGTGGTAAGGCTTATGATCCGAGATTTATTTATGCCTGGCCATCTGCTAAGATTGCTGTGATGGGTGGAGAGCAAGCTGCCAAAACTTTAGCACAAATACAGGTTGCTGGCATGAAAGCGAAAGGCAAGGAAGTTACTCCGGAAGAAGAAAAGGCTTTGTTCGACACAATTAAAGGTCGTTATGATAAACAAGCCTCACCTTATTATGCTGCTGCAAGGTTGTGGGTAGATGCTATTATTGATCCGATTGATACAAGAAAAGTGATTTCGGAAGGAATCAAAGCAGCCAACAGCAATCCTAACATTCCTGATTTTAAAATGGGCGTATTCCAGGTATGACACATCGTCTGACCGTCCCGGTCTGACGATGAATAAATAAAATTGCATCAGCATTACAGTCAGACCGGGACGGTCAGACTGTAAAAAACAATTTAGCAATACAACAATGTAGCAATGAAAATTTACCAGGTCGATGCTTTCACAGATAAACTTTTTGCAGGCAATCCAGCTGCTGTTTGTCCTTTAGATACATGGTTGCCGGATGAATTAATGCAGCAACTCGGTATGGAGAATAACCTTGCCGAAACTGCATTCTTTGTAAAGCAAGATGATGGCAGCTTCTACATTCGTTGGTTCACTCCTACTGTTGAAGTGGCTTTATGTGGACATGCGACTTTGGCTTCAGCGTATGTATTGTTTCATGACCTGGGTTATAAAGATGATGTGATCCGTTTCCAAAGTAAAAGTGGTGAGTTAGTCGTTACAAGAAATGGAGATCTGATCACTTTAGATTTTCCGGCAAACCCACCTGAAGCGGTTGAAGTTCCTGAAGGTTTATTTGAAGGATTGAAAATATCCTCTGGTAAGGTGATGTTTGGTGGTTGGGATTATGTTGTAGTGCTTGATTCACAAGAAGCAGTCGAAAAACTTGATCCTGATTTTCTAACACTCGGCAAAGTAAAAGCCAGGGGTGTTACAGCAACAGCTAAAGGAAATGATGTTGATTTTGTCTCCAGATGTTTCTTCCCTCAAAGTGGAATTAATGAAGACCCTGTTACCGGTTCTGCCCATACGATCATCACACCGTATTGGAGCAAAGAATTGGGTAAGACAGAACTCACCGCTAAACAACTTTCTGAACGTGGAGGTTTCTTACAGCTCCAGGTTAAAGGTGATCGTGTGTTGATGAGTGGAAAAGTAAGGTTGTATATGAAGGGAGAGTATTTTATTTGAGAATTTTTGCAATGAAGTATTAACGTTAGCAATGATTATGTACAAGATTGTTTTTTTAGCTGTTATATTGACAATCCTAATTGGTTGTCACCCTAAGCCTCACCTTTCTCAATCAAAATCTTATAATGGAATTCCCATCATCAACTTTTGCGATTTGCCTGCCCATGAAGGAAAATTAGTTTATACAAAAGCAATTTATAGCGGTATTGATGAATACTGGGCTTTAAATTCTGAAAAAAAATGTAAGAGACGAATTAATGTAGAGTTAGATGATAAAGAGGGAACGTCCATTCCAGAAAAATATCAGTCGCTTTTTAATGCTGCATCCATGTCTTATTGGAATACCTATTTATCTATAGAGATGACAGGAGTTTATGAGAGCAAAAATCTTAGTGGCTATGGTCACCTTGGATCCAATAAGGCAAGGTTTATTATTAAGGATTACATAAATGTGAAACTAGTAAGGAGGGAAGAAAACTGATATGTCAACTTCTCACCCACTAATCATATATACAGACGGATCGAGCCGTGGTAATCCAGGTCGTGGTGGCTATGGAGCGATATTAATGTGGGGCGATAAAGCCAAAGAACTTTCGGGAGGTTACAGGCTAACCACCAACAACAGAATGGAGTTGCTTGCAGTGATCAAAGCATTGGAAGCACTCACCAAAAAAAACATTCCACTCACCATTTATACCGATAGCCAGTATGTAGTGAACTCAGTTGAAAAAGGCTGGCTGAAGAATTGGATCGCAACAGACTTTAAAGGTGGTAAAAAGAACAAAGACCTTTGGATGCAGTTTTATTCGCTTTCGAAAAACTTCCAGATCAGGTTTCAATGGGTGAAAGGTCATGCTAACAATCCACACAATAATCGTTGTGATGAATTGGCAACCTCAGCTGCTGATGGTGGAGGTTTACAGATCGATTATGGCTACGAAAATGAAGTTGATCTTCTCAAATAACCAATATGAATGTTCTCTGCAGTTGGAGTGGCGGTAAAGACAGTTGTTTTGCTTTAATAAAAGCCAAAGAACAAGGCTACATCCCAAAAGTGCTGCTGAACGTATTGAACGAAGAAGGAAAAATCTCAAGATCACACGGAATACCATCAGCTATATTACAAGCTCAAGCACAAGCTGCAGGTTTACCTATCCATCTTATTTCAAGTTCCTGGCAAGATTATGAACCAACTTTCACAGAAGCATTGAAAGAATTGAAGTCTCAATACGATCTGCAAGCTGCTGTGTTTGGTGATATTGATCTGCAAGCACACAGAGATTGGGAAGAAAAGGTTTGCAATAATGCAGGCTTAGAAGCTGTACTTCCAATATGGCAGCAAGACAGAGAAGCATTGGTGATGCAAATGCTGAACAGTGGAATAAAAACCATGATTGTTAGCTGTAATGAAACCATGGGTGAAGCTTTCCTGGGAAGAATCTTAGATGAACAACTGGTGCAGGAACTCAAAGCGATTGATATTGATGTTTGTGGTGAGAATGGAGAGTTTCATACGCTTGTGCTGGATTGTGCTTTATTCTCCCAGCCCATCAATGTTGAAGTGAAAGCAAAACTGAAACATGATAACTACTGGTTCTGCCAACCCGTTTTATTGTAGTTAATTTGCAGCAAATACTTTCATATTAGCCAGGCAAAGCAAATAGCAGCCCTCATTAAAAAAGATATAATGCTGGAGATCCGGCAGCAGTATAGCTTATATGGCGTGATCCTGTACGTTGCTTCCACTATATATATTGTGTATGCATCCATGCATCAGCCGGAAAACCAGGTTTGGAATAGCTTGTTCTGGATCGTACAGCTTTTTGTATGTGTAAATGCAGTTGCAAAAGCTTTTTTGCAGGAAAGTCGTGGCCGGATGCTCTACTTCTACTCTATCGCCGGGGCAAAAGATTTTGTGATATCCAAACTCATCTTCAACCTGCTGCTGATGCTGGTAATGAGCTTACTCAGTCTTGGCGTCTTCATCATATTACTTGGAAATCCCTTTGAGTTCTTCTGGAAGTTCGTTGGCATCTGTTGCCTGGGTGGCATAAGCCTTAGCCTAGTTTTCACTTTTCTTGCTGCCATTGCTGCTAAGGCCCAGCAACAGGCGGCTTTAATGGCAATAATGGGTTTTCCGATCATTATTCCTCAGCTCATGCTGCTGATGAAGATCTCTGAAGTTGCTTTTGCTGCAGTAGTTCAGGAAGGACTTTGGCAGATGATACTGCTGCTGATTGGTCTGGATATCATGGTAATAGCTTTGGCAATCATCCTCTTCCCATTTCTTTGGAAGGATTAGTTGTTGCAACTGATTACACGAATTAGCACAGATTTTCTTCCCGTGAAAATCTGTGGAATCCCTGGCTTAAAAACGATTTATTTGGCTTGATTCTTAATGCAGCTTACAAAAAGCCGTATGAGAGTAAATCAGGCAGTAAGCAGCAGTAATGATAAAGCGGCACAGCGTTGTCGTAAAAAATTCCTCTTTTATTTCAAGCAAGGATTTGCTACGCCTAAATACGATGATTGGGAAAGAGGCTATAAATGGAATGCTCACATAATGTGGCTGGAGCTACTTAACAAAAAGGAATTTCAACGATTGCTAATAGCTGAAGAATTCTTAGAAATAGCCAAAAGAGCTGCCCGGATAGAATCAAAAACAAACCTCTTATTCTCTTTTGAAAAGATGGCTTTACGAGATGCTGTAAAAACAGAGGCAGGAGCCAAAATTTTCGCAGAAGGGTTATACCAGTTCGTTTATGGAACGGCAAAGCTGGAAACACGTTTCAACCGATGGGTGGAGGCTGTTTCAAATCTTCCCAGAAAACAAACTCGTGTGCTGACTTGGCCTTTAGTAACAGTATTTGGCTTTATTGCTAACCCAGATGAACATATTTTTCTTAAACCCAGGGTAACGAAGATCGCAGCTGAGAAATATGGTTACGACTTCAAGTACACTTCAAAACCTGATTGGAAAGTCTATAAAAATTACCTGGCTTTTGCAGAACAGGTTGGCAGCGATCTGGCTGATCTGAAACCAAAAGATATGATGGACATCCAGTCTTTTCTTTGGGTGATGGGGTCTGATGAATATCCGGATTAATAGAATCGCTTTTTGCCACAGATAACACGAATTAGCACTGATGAGTTCTTTTTACCTCAGCTTCAATCCGTGAAAATCTGTGAAATCCGTGGCTAACTTGCTTCAAACTGAAAAAACTGCCAATTGTTAGCATCCTTACCATAAATTTGCCACCACATTTTAAACGATTCAACCACATAAATCGTTTATAAACAATTCGAAATGATTCGACAATCCTGGTGGAAAATTCTGGCTTTTGTATTATTGATGTACACCTGCACCATGGGTTTCCTGGTTGAGATTCCAAAGCTTGACGGTCGTTTGCAGGAAACCATTCGAAACCTTTTCTTTCACGTACCAATGTGGTTTGGAATGATGATCGTTTTCATCGTTTCTGTGGTTTATGCTGTTATTTACCTGAACAGGCCAAACTCCAAAGCCGACATCTACTCAGTAGAATATGCCAGAACAGGAACTATTTTCGGTTCTCTGGGTTTGATCACAGGTGCAATTTGGGCTAACTACCAATGGGGACAACCCTGGAGTAGCGATCCAAAACAAAACGGAGCTTTAATAGCCATCCTTATCTACTTCGCTTACTTTGTTCTTCGTGGTTCAATGAATGATGATGAAAAGAAAGCAAGGATCGGGGCTGTTTATAATATTTTTGCATTCTTTATGTTATTTCCAACGATCTGGATCTTACCCAGGCTTGCAGAGTCACTGCATCCTGGTGGACAAGGAAGTGAAGGAAATCCTGCATTAAATGGTGGAGACCTTGCTCCTTCTATGAGATTGGTGTTTTGGCCGGCTGTAATTGGATGGACATTGCTTGGAGTTTGGATAACAACGTTGAGAATCAGATATCGTACCCTACAAAATAGATTGGTAAATGGATAGTGTGAAGAAAATCGCCGGCGTTATTGCATTGTGTATCTTAACCGTAGCAGCCAATGCACAGGAAAATACAGATGTAATGAGGAGCAATGGTAAGATATACGTTGTTGTAGCTGTGGTAGTGACGATCGTAATCGGCTTGTTCCTTTATTTGCTGAACCTTGATAGAAAGATCAGTAAAATGGAGAAAAGAAACTAGAGAACAGTTTCTGGTTCCTTGTTTCTGGTTAACTGTTTCTCGTTCTGCTGAATTTTTATAGACTTTGATTAAAATTCAACAGCCAACGAGAAACGAAAGAACGAGAAACGAAAGAACGAGAAACCAAAAACAAGAAACCTTGATGATTAAAGTGCTGAAAGTTGAAGAGTGCGAAGCAACAGGAGCTCAATTGAAAGACTA
>JANPIB010000005.1:0-26549 GCA_031424775.1 Chitinophagales bacterium
GAAACATTGGAAATACAATGCAAAGGATTTTGAAGAAGCGAAACTTTGGAACAAGTACATGGAGATGTATGAGGAATGTTTTGATAAGTGTAACAAAGTTCCCTGGATCATTACACCATCCGATCAAAACTGGTATAAAGAGTATATCATAGCATCAACTTTACATAAGACCCTGAAAGGATTTGATATGAAATTTCCTGGGCTGAAATGATTTCGTTGTGTAGGAAACAATATGAATAGAACTTAATCAAGAAATTGCTGTAGATCATCTGCTTCTCATTACAGTTAAGTTCATAAACCTCCTTTTCAGGAGATTGCTTTTCCGAATTATCGGGACCTCACGTTCTTCTCGCAACAACGGCAAACAAAAAACCCGCTTCTTTCGAAACGGGCTTTACTATCGTCTATGGACAATTGTCCATGGTCTTCTTAGTATCTGTACATATCCGATTTAAAAGGACCATCCTTAGGAATGCCTAAGTATTCAGACTGCTCAGAGGTTAATTCATCCAGTTCAACACCGATCTTAGAAAGATGCAATCTTGCAACTTTCTCATCAAGGTGCTTAGGAAGAACATAAACACGATTCTCATATTTATCGTTGTTTGTCCAAAGTTCAATTTGAGCAAGTGTTTGGTTAGAGAAAGAGTTACTCATCACGAATGATGGGTGACCAGTTGCACAACCAAGATTCACCAATCTACCTTCAGCAAGAACGATGATGTCTTTACCTTCTACATTGTAGATATCAACCTGTGGCTTAATGGTATCTTTAGTGTTACCATAGTTCTTATTCAACCATGCCATATCAATTTCAATATCAAAGTGACCGATGTTACAAACGATCGCTTTATCCTTCATTGAGCGGAAATGTTTTTCAGTGATCAGGTCACGACAACCTGAAGCAGTAACAACGATATCAGCTTCTTTAACTGCATCAGCCATTTTCTTTACTTCAAAGCCATCCATTGCAGCTTGTAAAGCACAGATAGGATCGATCTCAGTAACGATAACACGGCAACCTGCACCAAGTAATGATGCTGCAGAACCTTTACCTACATCACCATAACCACCAACAACAGCAACTTTACCAGCCATCATTACATCAGTAGCACGACGGATAGAATCTACCAATGATTCTTTACAACCATATTTGTTATCAAACTTAGATTTGGTAACTGAGTCGTTAACATTGATCGCAGGAACAGGTAAAGTACCTTTCGCCATTCTCTCGTACAAACGGTGAACACCAGTGGTTGTTTCTTCAGAAAGACCTTTGATGTTCTGGATCAACTCAGGGTATTTATCGAAAACGATGTTAGTAAGATCACCACCGTCATCAAGGATCATGTTCAAAGGCTTATCAGCAGAACCGAAGAATAAAGTCTGCTCAATACACCAATCAGCTTCTTCCTGTGTTTGTCCTTTCCAGGCATAAACACCAATACCTGCAGCAGCGATTGCAGCAGCAGCATGATCTTGAGTTGAGAAGATATTGCAAGAACTCCATTTAACTTCAGCACCAAGGGCAGTAAGAGTTTCTATCAATACCGCAGTCTGAATAGTCATGTGTAAGCAACATGATACACGAGCACCTTTTAAAGGCTGGCTTGGTCCGTATTCAGCACGAATTGCCATAAGACCTGGCATCTCAGCTTCTGCAAGACGAATTTCTTTTCTGCCCCATTCAGCTAAGCTAATATCGGCTACTTTGTAAGGAAGTGTAAAGTCGATTGACTTTGTAAGTGTTGACATGTTATGAATTTGAGATTTGAAGTTTGAAATTTAATGGGCTTTGATTGCACCATCTTGTTTTCAAGAGGCAAAGCTAACTAAGTAGTGAAATATTCTACTATCTGGACAGATTTAAGGATAAAATAGGTTTAATGGGTATATTAGCAGGACAAATAGCCTGTTTGGTATGCCAAAAGCCCCTCAAAAAGAACAATCCCCTAGCAGCAGTATCGCTTTGGATACTAAAGACCTTGCAATACTGAAGTTGTTGCAGCAAAATGCACGGATAACAGTTAAAGAAATAAGCGATAAAGTACACTTGAGTACTACCCCTGTTCACGAGAGAATTAAACGGATGGAAGACAGTGGTGTGATAAAGCAATATGCTACGTTAGTAGATTTTGCTAAAGTGAAGAGAGGGTTAATGGTGATATGCTATGTAAGTCTGAAACAACACAGCAAGAATGCAGGAGATAAATTTATTAAGACGGTACATGAGCTGAATGAAGTGATTGAGTGCTACAACATCTCAGGTGAATTTGATTTCATGTTGAAAGTGGTAGCAGAGAATATGGATGCTTATTACGATTTCCATGTGAACAAGCTTTCACAGATCGAAAACATGGGTAAAGTGCAGAGTGTGTTTGTGATGGGAGTGATAAAGCAAACGCACCAGTTGGTTCATTAGAAGTACGAGGTACGAAGTAAGAATCTCACCTCGGATTTCATTTCTGTGTAGCCTGTCCTGAGCTTGTCAAAGGATCGAAATCACTTCATCTTTCAGTACATTGGGGAACTTTCATCCACTGCATTATGAGAATACTGTTGATCTTGTTTCTTCTGAATGTTACAAATGCTTTGTTTTCTCAAAACCACTTTGTTCAGCAGAAGAATGGGAAATTCTACATTGGTGCTCGTGAGTATAAATACATCGGAACAAATTATTGGTATGGCATTTATCTCCCTTTGCAAAAAGACACAGCCAGAGGTATCAAGAGGCTGGAGTATGAACTCAATTTTCTAAAAGAAAAAGGAGTTACAAACCTTAGAATATTAGCCGGGGCAGAAGGTACAGGTAAGATTTTAGGTAACTATCGTGTTGGTCCTCCATTACAACCTACTAAAGGTGTTTTTGATACATCTGTACTTTATGGCTTGGATGTTTTGTTAGATGAAATGAGCAAGCGGAGCATGAAAGCTGTAATTTTCTTCAGTAATAATTGGGAGTGGAGTGGAGGCTTTCTGCAATATCTCAACTGGAACGGCTTAGTGCCAGATTCTGTTCTGCAGCAGAAAATGGAGTGGGAGGACATGCGAGATAACATCAGCAAGTACTATACTTGCGAACCTTGCAAAGCAGACTATCTTAAGCAGGTTGATGTTGTGATGAGCAGAGTAAACTCAGTCAATCAGAAAAGATATATTGACGATCCAACTATCATGAGCTGGCAGTTAGCAAACGAACCAAGATCAATGAGACCGGCTGCGAATGATGCTTATAAAGCGTGGATCACAGATGTTGCGGCTTATATCAAATCAAAAGACAAGAATCATTTACTCTCAATCGGACATGAAGGAAATATCGCAGCAGATAATGATACTTACAAAGAGATTCATGCAGATAAGAATATTGATTATCTCACTATCCATATTTGGCCAAAGAACTGGGGTTGGATTAAAAGCATGAACGAAAGCATGAAGTCAATGCATCTGCTTACCAAGTTTTACATAACTGATCACTGGTTAACTGCCATCACGCTAAACAAACCTTTGGTGATAGAGGAATTTGGTTTACCCAGAGATGGACTTCAATTTAGTGCAGGATCAACAGCATTGCTTAGAGATAAGTACTACGATCTGGTACTATCTACCTTAACTAAAGACTCGCTACTTAAAATAGCAGGTATTAACTACTGGTCATTCAATGGCAAGGCTCGTCCGAAGAAAGATCAGCTGTTCTGGAAACCAGGTAATGATTATATGGGTGACCCCCCAATGGAAGAACAAAGTTTGTATGGTGTGTTTGATTCAGACTTATCAACATGGAAAGTAATTGAAAGTCACGTTAGAAGACTTCGGCAACGAATAAGCAAACATTAGCATGAAAGATTTTTTGGCTGAATAAAATCAGCCCCTATATCTTTGTGTAAGTTCTTCAAAATAACTTATCAAGAAAGGCAGAGGGAAATGGCCCGATGAAGCCTTGGCAACCCTTACGGTGGTAACTCAACTGTAAGAAGGTGCCAAATCCTTCCGACAAAATCAGTCGGAAAGATAAGTCAGAGTAAAAGTTTGATCATACAACGTCGTTGTTATATACAAGCTCATCTGACTTACGGATGAGCTTTTTTTATGCTCTCCCGTAAGCTTTTCTGGTAGTGTTTTCTGAAGAAGCGTTACAAATCTTCTTATATCAATTAACCAATGAGCACAGCAACACAACTGATCCAAAAAAGTGCGATAAGCAGAAAGGCATCCGTAATTTCAGTACCCGTTTACCAAACTGCTACAGTATTTAGAGATGCTCCAAAAGGTGAAGACCGGCTCTATCGAACAAGTGCTAATTTGCCGCTGACTAAACTCAACAAGATCATTTCAAACCTTGATCAGGGCAACATAGGTGTGATTTTTGGCTCTGGCTCAACATTAAATTCTTTGGTTCATCTATTGCAACCTGGTAACGAGGTAATTGGTATTGATGCATTAAGAACTTATACCACTATTGAGAAGCACGGTATCAAAGTGAAGTATGTTGATCCGCTAAGGGTTGATAATGTTTTCAATTTAGCATCATCAGAAACTAGATTGATCTGGATTGAAACGCATGGCTCGGCTTTGAAAATATCAGAAATAGCTGCTGTTGTTAGTCAACAAAAACCTAATGATATTAATTGTGCATGGATTGCATTACTACTTGAGCAGTCTTACAATTGTTTTGTTCGGTGGGAACTTACAGCCAGTTAGATATTTTATTTTGTGTGGCCTGCCATAATGTTTAATACCTGTATTCGTTCAAATCAATTCCCATTACATAATCTTCCTGAATAATTCCATTTCCAAGGTCAACATCTTCTTCTTTTAATATTCTAAACCCTCTTTTTTCATAAAAGAACTTTGCAGGGTTGTTTCTGTTTACATTTAAGATGAACTCATCTGCACCTTGTAATTTAGTTAAGTTAACAGCATAGTTCAATAATGCTTTTCCTGCTCCCGACTTTTGAAGACCTGGTAAAACATACAGCTTGTTAAGTTTGAAAGTGCTTGCTGAATATTGGCTGACTGCTCCAAATCCAATTAGATTATTATCCACTTCTGCAATAAAGAATTGCTGACCATCTTCCATCTGCCTCTGCAAAGAAGCTTCAGAGTAAAAAAAATCCAACATATAATTTAAGGCTTCGTTGGTGAGGATAGTTTGATAAGCTTCTGGCCAAGTTTTGTAAGCAATATCTTTTATTGTAGCAATATCATGCTGCGTTGCTATCCGAATCGAGAGATGTGAGTTTTGATCTTTCATTGATCAGTCTTGATAGTTTTTCCTGCTGCCTGATTGCTTTCAAAGATAAACGGATGGCAACATAATACGAAAGCAATGCTCCGCTAATGAGCAGTGCTCCTGAAACGTACTGCGTAACTGTCTTGTTTTCTGCAAGGAAAAGGAAGCTGTCGTATATACCATGAAAGAACAATGCTAAAAGCAAAGCCTGGAGTGAGTAAATACGTCGTTTCTGCAAACTGAATTTCGCCAAACCGATGTAATAGCCCATCAAAACTGCAAAAGCAGCATGTGCAGGTACACTCAGGAACATTCTCATCAATCCTGTATTGAAACCGTGCATGAACACATAGCCCGCATTTTCAACTGTAGCAAAACCCATACTCACCATTACTGAATATACGATACCATCAAAAGGCTCGTCGAAAGACTTTAATCGGAAACAGAATTTTCTTACCACTAAAAACTTCAAACCTTCTTCTGTTAATCCTATAACGAGGAAAGACTGAAAAATCACATTTACGTAAGATGGGATCTGTGCATCTGAAAAAGCGGTACCCAGAAATTTCGATGCTACTGTTTCTATGAAGATACAAGGGATAGCAGCTACCATTCCCAAGATAAAACTTACAAGAAGCAATGGAATTGGTTCACGATTGTACTTATCTCTCCAATAAATGAAAAGGCAAATCAAAAAACCGGGAGCTATAGAGAGCAATAAAAGGTCCATCTAATTGAATTACAGGAAAAACAGTGCCAAGTGTATGTCTCGCAGAATTCACAAAAAACACAGAATACTATGATATACTTCAGCGGCTTCTGCGTTTTCAGCGAGAAGCTACAAGTTTACAAGGCTTTCCTCTATCGTTTTGATTCTGGCTTCAGCATCAGCTTGTTTTTTACGCTCCAGTTCAACAACATCTGCTTTGGCATTTTGAACAAAACGTTCATTGCTTAGTTTTTTCAACACACTATTCAAGAAGTTTTTCTGATAGTCAAGATCTTTAAGCAGTTCCTGCTTTTGAGATCTTGAGTCAACTACTTTTTCAGTTTCTATATAAATCTTATCAGTTCCAACATTAATGACTATGGAATTGGTGCTTTGGACTTCATTTATTTTTAATCTTGAAGCATTAACCTGTTTCAATAATATTTTTTGGATTGATGGGTTCGTATAAAAATCAAGAAGTTGAGTATTACAGCTCAATGATATTGGCTCTTTATTAGGCAACTTGTTCTTTGCTCTTACTTCTCTAATCTTAGAAATAACAAGTTTTAAATGAGCACCATCAAGTATAATGCTACTAGCACTATCAAAAAGTTTATACTGCTTCACACAGAGGTCATCTTCCTGTGGCTTTATTAGGTGATAAATTTCTTCGGTGATAAAAGGCATGAAAGGGTGTAGCAATTGTATCAATTCTTCATAAAAAAAGAGTGTCATCTTGAGGGTATCGGAATCGATAGATTCATCTATTCCAGGTTTAACCCATTCCAAATACGAACTACAGAAGTCATCCCAGATTAAAGAATAGATTGTTTTAAGTGCTTCACTTAATTGAAATGATTTATAGTAGCCCTCAACATCAGCTTTTGCATCTTTAAGTTTATTCTCAAACCAATTTACTGCGAAGCTTTCTGTGGACTGTCCACCCTTGACGGTCGACTGCTTACCTTCCCACATCCTGATCAGCTTCAAGGCATTCCAAAGCTTGTTGTTGAAGTTTCTTCCTTGTTCAAGGCTGGCTTCATCAAATAAAAGATCATTACCTGCAGGGGACGAGATCATGATACCGAAACGAACTGCATCAGCTCCGTATTTGTCAATCAATTCCAGCAGGTCTGGGGAGTTGCCAAGTTGCTTACTCATCTTCCTTCCTTGCTTATCTCTCACCATACCGGTAAAATAAACATGCTCGAAAGGTTTCTCATTTCGGTACTGCATACCAGCCATCACCATCCTGGCAACCCAGAAGAAAATAATGTCTTGCCCGGTAACCAATACTGAAGTAGGGTAGTAGTAGCTGATCTCTTTATTGTTTGGCTCATTTATGCCATTGAAAACTTCTATCGGCCAAAGCCATGAGGAGAACCAGGTATCGAGAACATCTTCGTCTTGGGTTAGATCGTCTACCGTCCACTGAACATTGTTTAATTTGGCTAACGCTGAGTCTCTGGTTTCAGCAACAACAAAACTTCCGTCTGGTGCATACCACGCAGGAATTCTTTGTCCCCACCAAAGCTGACGAGAAATACACCAGTCTTTTACATTTTCCAGCCAATATTTGTAAGTTGCTAAAAACTTGTCTCCCGGGTGAATTTGAATTCTCCCTTCTACTACTTCCTTCAAAGCAGGCTCAGCAAATTCTTTCATCTTCACAAACCACTGGGTAGAAATTCTAGGCTCAACAACAGCATTTGTTCTTTGAGAGAAACCTAACCGTGTAGTGTACTCTTCTTCTTTATACAATAGCCCTTCAGCTGCTAATTGTTCAACGGCTTTTTTTCTTGCCTCAAAGCGATCCATTCCAACAAACACTTGTGCAGCTTCGCTAAGTGTTCCATCCTCATTCAACGTATCAACTATCTCCAGGTTATGTTTCAAACCAAGATTGTAGTCGTTGATGTCGTGAGCCGGTGTAACCTTTAAAGCACCTGTTCCGAATTCTTTGTCAACATATTCATCAAAAATGATCGGCACTTTTCTGTTAACCAGTGGAACGATGGCGTGTTTTCCTTTCAGGTGATGATAACGTTCATCGGTTGGGTTTACACAGATGGCAGTATCGCCCATTATCGTTTCAGGACGTTGAGTAGCGATAACGATGTACTCGTCACTATCAGAAATTTGGTATTTAACGTAATAAAGCTTTCCGGTGATCTCTTTATATTCTACTTCCTCATCACTCAAAGCAGTTTTTGCAGCAGGATCCCAGTTGATCATTCTTGCTCCACGATAGATCAATCCTTTATCATGCAGATCAACAAACACTTTGATCACAGCTTGGTAGTAGTGATCGTCCATAGTAAAGTTCACCCGATCCCAATCAACACTACAACCCAAACGTTCGATCTGGTTATAGATGATGCCACCATACTTCTCTTTCCACTCAAAAGCATATTCCAGGAACTTTTCACGACTGAGGTTGTTCTTATCAATCCCTTTTTCTTTCAGCATTTGCACAACCTTCGCTTCGGTAGCGATGGAAGCATGGTCACTTCCAGGAACCCAACATGCATTAAACCCACTCATCCTTGCTTTACGAACAAGTATATCTTGAACGGTCTCATTCAAAGTATGACCCATGTGCAACACACCAGTAACATTCGGTGGGGGAATTACAACTGTGAATGCCTTTCTATCGTCAGGAACGCTTTTGAAATAGCCTTTCTGCTTCCAAAGCTCAGTCCATTTGTTCTCAACCTGTTCGGGGATATAGTTTTTGCTCAGTTCCATGCTTCAATCCAAAATAATGATGGGTTGCAAAACTAAGGAAAAGCAACCTTGCTGAGTTGTGGTAAATGAGCGGTAGTCCCGATTTATCTGGGGGAAAACTGCAGCAGAAACTGGGGGTATTCTGACAATTAAAGAAATCTAATCCTCCATTGAATATAAGAGGCTAAGGCTATGATCGCAAAAATAACAGCAGCGATCAGGGTGCTTTTTACTGTTTCGTTCATCTGAAACCTCGTAGATGTTCTTTCCATAGTGGCAAACGTTTAAAGGTGATAGAAACATCTTTCCATAGGATATAAATCATCCAATCTTTAGGTCTTGATTCCGTATTTGTTTTTAGAAGGGATTCTAAAAGTAGAAACACCTGTCGAATTTTTCAAATATCTCTACTAAAATTTCAGCCTCAGTTTTCCACATTGATAGAAGCTTGGTAGACTCCAAAAAAAGTTATGCTTTTAAGCACAAGTCTGAGATCAATAGCAGAATTTCGTCACAGTGTACGCAATTGTTGATATCGAAACCACCGGAACTCATGCCAGCGGCAATGGAATTACCGAAATCGCCATTATTCTGCATGATGGAAAAACGATAGAGGGTAAGTTTCAAACATTAATCAATCCTCAGGCTTCTATTCCTAAATATGTGTCATCACTAACGGGAATTTACAATCACATGGTGGCTGATGCACCACTTTTTACTGAGGTAGCATCCAATATCCATTCATTATTAAAAGGAAGAATTTTCGTTGCTCACAACGTGAACTTCGATTATACATTTCTACGAAGCCAGTTAAAAGATTCTGGTTTTGATTGGCAAGCCAGGAAGCTTTGCACCATTCGAATGGCTAAAAAGGCTTTTCCGGGATTGAAAAGATATGGATTAGGGCATTTGTGTGATCATTTCGGTATCAACAACGAACAGCGACACAGAGCTGCAGGTGATGCTTTGGCAACAACCACCCTTTTTGAGATGGTACTTGATAAAGGTGGTGAGGAAATGGTGAAAGATTTCCTGAAAAAAGAAGGTCGTCAACAGATTCTTCCGCCAAACCTGCCTGAAAAGCAAATGAAAAATCTGCCTTACGAACCTGGGGTTTACTATTTCCATGATGCAAAGGGGAAGGTGATCTATGTTGGAAAGGCAAAATGCTTACGCCAGAGAGTCGTTAGCCATTTTACAGGGTTAGATACCAGTAAAAAGAGACAGGCTTTCTTAAAAGATATTCATTCCATTACTTATAATATTTGTCCGACAGAGTTTACTGCATCGATATTAGAGAGTGTTGAGATCAAACGGCTTTGGCCGGCATATAATTACAGCCAGAAACGTTTTGAGCAACTCTGGGGAATTTATTTATTTGAAGATGGACGAGGTTACATGAGATTAGCGGTTGATAAAAAACGTAAATACTTAGAACCTGTAGCTTCTTTTGGTTTGATGGCTGATGCTCATAGAACACTCTGGCAATTGGTTAGGAGATTTGAGTTACATGCAGGTTTGTGTTTTTTGGATAAAACGAAGAACAACGACCTTCCTTCAATAATTGAATACAATGATGCTGTTCAGGAAGCATTGGCTTGGCTAAAGAGCCAGAAAGAAACTTTTGCCATCAAAGAAAAAGAAAGTTGTGTGTTGGTGGAGGATGGAAAATTTTATGGAATGGGAAAGCTGAAAGAAACTTCCATTTCAGATATCGGTTTATTAAAAGAAAAACTCACTCCTTATCCTGAGAATGAAGTGATCAAATCAATGATCAGGCAGTATGTAGAACGATATCCTGCTAAGGTGATGAAGTTTGCTTAGGTGGAAAACTTTTCTACTCTGTAACACCATACAAAACAATCGAATATTAAAGTCAAGCATAAGCTAGCCTAATCAGATCATCATCTGATTTTTTCTTTTCCAATCCTCCTGTTACATTCGCACCCCTAAATTTTTGGAATCGGTATGATAGAATTTGCATCACAGGTAGCAGGTAAGCTCAACATCAGAACTCAACAGGCTGAAGCAGTATTGGCATTAATGGCAGAAGGAGCTACAATCCCTTTCATTGCACGATATAGAAAAGACAGAACCGGTGCTTTGGATGAAGTACAGATACAGCAGGTACAGGAAGAAGCAAAGGCGATGAAGGAATTCAGTGAAAGGAAAGCTTTCATTGAAAAGACCATCACCGAGCAAGGCAAGATGACTGAAGCTCTGCAGGATAAGATCAACAAAGCCATTACTATCACTGAACTGGAAGACATTTATCTTCCGTACAAACCAAAACGTAAAACCAAAGCCCAAACAGCAAAGGAAAATGGTTTGGAACCTTTGGCGTTGATGATATTGGAGCAAAAAGAAATTGATCTTATAGCTGAAGCCGGGAAATTCATTACAGAGACAGTGAAATCTACAGATGATGCTTTACAAGGTGCAAGAGACATCATTGCAGAAACGGTGAATGAAGATGCCCAGGTAAGAGCCAAACTTCGTAAGTTGTTTGAAGATACTGCAACGCTGCAAAGCAAGGTATTGGCTGATAAAGAGCAGGAAGGCATCAAGTACAAAGACTACTTCGATTTCTCTGAGCCGATACATAAAATTCCATCTCACAGAATTCTTGCAGCATTAAGAGGTTTTCTTGAAGGTTTTCTTCGAATCTCTATTGCCCCGGTTGAAGACGATGCATTGTATATTCCTGAAAAATTATATATCAAAGGGCAGAATGCATCCACAGACCAGGTTCGCAAAGCGATAAAAGATGCATACAGGAGATTATTGCAACCGAGTTTGGAATCTGAATTCAGAACTGCATTAAAACAGAAAGCTGATGAGGAAGCAATCAATGTATTTGCAGAAAATCTGCGTCAGCTGTTGCTGAGTTCTCCGCTCGGCAGTAAAAGAGTGTTAGCCATCGATCCAGGTTATAGGACAGGCTGTAAAGTAGTTTGTCTTGATGAGAAGGGAGAGTTGCTGCACAATGACCTGATCTATATCCACGAAGGGAATAAACAATTCGAAGCTGAGCATATTATAAAAAAACTGGTAGACAAATACCAGATCCAAGTATTTGCCATTGGTGATGGAACTGCAGGTAGAGAAACTGAGCAATTCATCAAAAAACTCAATCTAAACTTGCCGTTATTTCTTGTGAATGAAGATGGAGCCTCAGTTTATTCAGCCTCAGAAACAGCTAGAGAAGAATTCCCCAATCAAGATGTAACTGTAAGAGGAGCAATAAGCATTGGAAGAAGATTGATGGATCCTTTGGCTGAGTTGGTTAAGATTGATCCTAAAAGTATTGGTGTTGGTCAGTACCAGCACGATGTGAACCAGTTCAGGTTAAAAGAAAAGCTTGATGCAACTGTTGTGAGTTGTGTGAACCAGGTAGGAGTGAACCTGAATACTGCAAGCAAACACTTACTGAGTTATGTAAGTGGAATAGGAAATACGCTGGCTGATAATATCATCAAATACCGAAGTGAGATTGGCAAGTTCAATGAACGAAAACAATTGCTGAAAGTGGCAAGACTTGGCGATAAAGCTTTTGAACAGGCGGCGGGATTTTTGCGTATAAAAGATGGCTCTAATCCTCTAGATAAAAGCTCTGTTCACCCTGAAGCGTACGAGTTGGTTGAGAAAGTAGCAGCCGATAATAATGTGAAAGTTGAAGAACTGATCAGTAATGAAAAACTCATCAGTCAGATTGATCATAGAAAGTATATCACTGAAAGGTTTGGAGAGCACACGGTAAAAGATGTGCTTAATGAATTGAAGAAACCCGGTCTTGATCCCAGAAGTGAAGCACAACAGTTTGAGTTTGCCAATATCTACTCTATTGATGATGTGAAGATTGGAATGGTGGTCCCAGGAATTGTAACCAATATCACTCGTTTTGGTGCTTTCGTTGATATTGGAGTGAAGCAGGATGGACTTGTACATGTTAGCGAAATTGCTCACCAGTACATCACCGATCCGAATGAAGCATTGAAATTAAACCAGAAGGTTGAAGTGAAGGTGTTGGAAGTTGATGTGGTACGAAAGCGTATCGCATTATCTATCAAACAAACTCAAGAAGCTCCTCAAAGAAAAACCAGCTTTAAGCCACAACCGAAGAAAGAAAAAGAGCCTGCTTCAATGGATGATGCCTTATCAGCATTGAAAAATAAGTTTAAACAGTAACCACTTCCTCTTACTTGAATAAAAATATTGGGAAGTGATTACTTTAAAAACTGTATAAATTCCTTTCTCTCAATCATTCTTGCTCCCAAACTTTCCAAATGAGGGTTATGCACCTGGCAATCGATTAATTCAATTCCAGTTGTTGTAAGCTGCTGCACATATTTTATGAAACAGTATTTGCTGGCATTGCTCACTTTACTAAACATACTTTCACCGCAGAACACTTTTCCCACTTTCAATCCGTACAATCCACCAACCATTTCTCCGGTAAGGTAAACAGCAGAACAATGTGCATGTCCCATTTGATGCAATGTTGAGTAAGCTTCAACTATTTCATCGCTGATCCATGTTCCAGGTTGATCTTTTCGTTCAACTCGTTTGCAATTCAGCATCACTTCAACAAAATCAGTATTCATCTTAAACTCAAATGCATCCTTCTTCAGTAATTTTTTCATACTGTGGCTGATCTTCAATTCAGCAGGTAACACAACACATCTTGGGTCAGGACTCCACCACAACGGAACATCACCCTCATACCACGGAAAAATTCCTTTTGTATAAGCAAGTAAAAGTCATTCTGTACTTAAATCGCCACCGATAGCCAATAAACCATCTTCTAAAGATTCTTCAACTGGAGGGAACCATATCTTTTCATCAAGTATATGTAAGGGCAACTTTAAATTTGAGATTTGTAATTTGATATTTGAGATTAATCCCTGTGTTTCTAATCGTACTTCCTACTTCTTACCTCGTACTTTCAAGGTCATTCCGCCATCACTTCCAGGGTAGCACCAATGCCTCTTTCGGTTATAGCATCACACATTGGCTTTAAATTATCGTATTCACCTTGCTTCACAGCATATTTCCCCTGAAAATGAATCAGCATTGCACATTGCTCAGCTTGTTCCTGTGTGTGCTTGCAAACTTCCATCAATGTTTCAATCACCCAATCAAAAGTATTCACCTCGTCATTCCAAACGATCAGCGAATACGGCGATTCGTTGCTAACCAACGTATCCGTATCCTCCTCTTTCCATGGTTTTGCATCTTCATTCATCCACATACCGCAAATTTATTGTCTATCCGTTAAACTGAGGCAATTTCAATACCAGCACCTGATTTTCATAGCATCTTCGTTGCGTCGCAAGCACTTCATCTCCATATCTTTTGGCATCACCTTAACGCCGAAAGTGCCTACTCTGTATTAACAATTCTCTTCAAATAATGTTGAGCCTTACCTTTGCCGCCGTTTATGAAGTATCAAAAAGAAATCGAACGTCGCAGAACCTTTGCCATTATCTCTCACCCAGATGCTGGTAAAACAACACTTACCGAGAAATTATTGTTGTTTGGTGGTGCCATTCAAGTTGCAGGAGCAGTTAAGAGCAACAAGATAAAAAAACATGCTACTTCAGACTTTATGGAAATTGAAAGACAGCGTGGTATCTCTGTTGCTACTTCTGTAATGACTTTCGAGTTTGAAGGTCACCTGATCAATCTACTCGATACACCTGGTCACAAAGACTTTGCTGAAGATACTTACAGAACCCTAACGGCTGTTGATTCAGTAATTCTTGTTATCGACAGCGTGAATGGTGTTGAAGCACAAACAAGAAGACTGATGGAAGTTTGCCGAATGAGAGATACTCCGGTGATCGTCTTCGTGAATAAAATGGATCGTGATGGTAAGAATCGTTTCGATCTGCTGGAAGAGATTGAAAAGGAATTGAAGTTGGCATTGCACCCAATGACCTGGCCGATCAATAGCGGTAAAGATTTCAAGGGTGTTTTTAACCTGGATAATAAAAGTATTCGACTGTTTGCTGCCAGCACTAAAGCTGATGATGAAGATGTAATTGCGATCAGCGATATCAACGACAAGGTTTTAGATGAAAAGATCGGTGAAAGAGATGCTGCAACGCTAAGAGAAGATGTGGAGTTAATTGAAGCTGTTCACGGTGATCTGAATGCTGAAGAATATCTTGCTGGAAAAGTAGCTCCGGTGTTTTTTGGTAGTGCTGTAAACAACTTTGGTGTAAACGAGTTGCTGGATACTTTTGTTCGGATCGCTCCATTGCCTCAGCCGAGAGAGACCAATGCAAGAGAAGTGAATCCTAATGAAGATAAGTTCAGCGGTTTTGTATTTAAGATTCACGCCAACCTAGATCCAAAGCACAGAGACAGAATTGCCTTCATGCGTGTGTGTAGCGGTAAGTTTGAGCGGAATAAATACTTCCACCACGTTCGTTTAGATAAAGACATTCGTTTCAGTAATCCTTACTCTTTCCTGGCGAGAAGTAAAGACATTATTGAAGATGCTTATCCGGGTGATGTAGTTGGTTTGTTCGATACAGGAAACTTTAAGATCGGCGACACACTTACTGAAGGTGAGGATTTCTACTTTATTGGTATTCCTACTTTTTCTCCAGAGATTTTTAAGGAGCTTGTGAATAAAGATCCGATGAAGACCAAACAGTTGGAAAAAGGTATTCAGCAGCTAACTGATGAAGGTGTTGCTCAGCTATTCACTCAATTCGGTGGAACAAAAAAGATCATTGGTTGTGTGGGTGAACTTCAGTTTGAGGTAATTCAATATCGTTTGCTGCATGAATATGGGGCTTCTGTAGAATTTAGAACGCTTCCTTTTTTCAAAGCTTGCTGGCTCACCTCAGATAACAAACAAAAGCTGGAAGATTTTCTTCGTTTCAAGCAAGCCAATTCTGCAGAAGATAAAGATTCAAATCCGGTTTACCTGGCTCAAAGTGAGTGGTTCCTTAATACTGAGATCCAGAACAATCCAGATATACAGTTTCACTTCAGTTCAGAGATACACAAAGTCTAGCTTGCTTTGTCTAGTTGTTTTAAGAAGTTTTCAGCGGTATCGAAATAGAGCCGCTGTTTTTCTTTTGGCATTCTATCCCAGGTATTCAGTAGCATTCCTATTCTCGGATTCTGCTCAAAAAAATGGCGATGCACACTCATGAACCTCCAGAATAGTGCATCCCAGATTTCTTCCCATTTCCCCTTTTTAAAATTGCTCATCTTTTTTATGTAGTTGCTGCTGCTGATGTAGGGTTTGGTGGTCATTATACCACCATCAGCAAATTGAGTCATTCCATAAACGTTTGGCACCATCACCCAATCATAAGCATCTATATACATTTCCATGAACCATTTGTACACTTCATCAGGATCAAACTCACACAACAACATAAAGTTTCCCATGATCATTAATCGTTCAATGTGATGAGTGTAGCCACATTCGAGCAAACGTTTGATCACGGTATCAACTGGCTCAATTTCTGTTTCACCTTTCCAGAATGAGTAAGGGATTTTTCTACTGAAGTTCCAGTAATTGCGAGTTCTTTGTTTGCGTCCTTCACGTTCATAGACTATTCTTATGTATTCTCTCCAGCCGATGATCTGTCGAATAAATCCTTCAAGTGAATTCAGCGGAATATTGTTCTTAGATGCAAACTCAAGTGTCCTCTTTATTACATCTTCCGGTTTAAGTAAACCTGTATTTAACAACGGACTCAGTAGACTATGATAAAGCACTTTTTCATCGGCTACAATGGAGTCTTCGTACACACCAAATTTCTCAAATCTGTCTTCCAGAAATTTCATTAACCATTTGTCTGCTTCTTTGTGTGTGGTAGGATAGAAGGTGTTTGGAGAAAAAGGATTACCGGCTTTGCCGGGATTTTTGCTGAAGTAATTTTCTACATAATCAATTGCTTCAGCAACAAACTCATTTTGTTTAGGAAGTGGCAGGGTTAGTACTGATTCACCTTTTGGAAACTTCTTCCTGTTATCAGCATCAAAACTCCATTTTCCACCAACAGGATGTTTGCCAGCTTCAACTAATATGTTTCTTTTCTTTCGTTGAGCTATGTAAAAATCTGTCTGGAAATAACTTTTCCTGCCATCAAAATAGTCATTGGCTTCTTTCATTGAATTTAGAAAAGCCGGAGTTTCATACTCCTTTAGCTCAACCTTGTGTTTAATACAAGCTGAAACTAATCTTCTTTTAAGCCAGTTGTCTGCCACATCGGAAAAATGGATCGACGAGACTTTCTGTTTTGAAACTTTTGAAATTAGTTTTCTAACATCACTTTGATCTTCATTTGATTCTATATACTCAACTTCAAAACCATTATGCAACAACAGCGACTGGTAATATTTCATAGTAGCTCTATGAAATACAAGTTTTTGTTTATTGAACTGGAACTGCTTGAAGAAAAGCCACTCCTCAACCAGAACAATTTTCCTCTCTTTCTGCAAAGCAGGATATTTTTTGAACAGCTGGTGTGGAAAGATCAAGGTTATCTCCATATAATTACTCAACAAATTCAATGCTGAGAAGGTTCTAATTCGCTATCACTTTCTACCAGTGACAATAAAAAACCTCCCGAAGGAGGTTTTGATTTATACAGTTACATCTAACGAGGATTCTGGTGACGTTTGCAACGGTTGCAAATCTTCATCAGGTTTTTTATCGTAGTCGATCCCTTGCTTACGTAAAATTCCTTTTACAATGAAGGCAAAGAAAGCCAGGTAAGCAAAACAAAGAACTGCTACCCAGTACGACTGGTGAATTCCAGAGCCCTCTACTGAAGATTGGGTCTGAAGATAGTCTGCAACTTTACCTTGAATTGGAGGTATGATTCCACCACCAAGAATCATCATAATTAAGAATGCAGAGCCTTGTGTTGTCCATTTACCCAAACCTGCAATGGATAAGCTGAAGATTGCCGGCCACATAATTGAACAAAATAATCCACCACTTAGAAAAGCATAGATCGCAACCGTACCTGTTGAGAAAATACCAATCAGCATAGCAATTAATCCAAGCGAAGCAAAGATCAAAAGTGTTCTGGCTGGTTTATCCTGGCAAAGGTAAAATGCTGCTATCTGAACAAGTACACACAAGATGTAGTAATAAAGTGGAGTAACATCGTATTGGGATATTGCATTAACGCCAATTACAATTCCAAATGCAATCAGTGGGACGAATAACATCAAGACCTTCCTGGTTGACTGTTTTAGATCAAAAGCAGAAATAGCACCTGTCCATCTGCCAATCATCAAACTACCCCAATACATTGAAATGAATGGTGCTACTTGTGAAGATTGATAACCTCCAAAATCAGGATGTTTGAGCAATTCACTAAGGTTACTCACAACTGTAACTTCTACACCTACATACACAAAAATGCCAAGCATACCTAGCACAAGTTGCGGATATCTCATTGCTCCCCATCCGTTCGGATTTTTGGAGGCACTCATATTAGATATTAATAAACCTACAACAACAACAGCTAATGCACCAAGTAGCCATTTCATGCGATATGTTTCCAGTTCATGTGCTGAAGTACTTGCCATATCGCCACGATAACTATTGAATACCGGAACAAACATGATAATAAGAAGCCCTGTCATGATTAATAAAGAATACAAAGCTTTATTTGCTTTTTCGGTTTTCTCAATCAAAACACCGGCTGGAACTTTTTTGGAAAAGAAGAATAAAGCAGCAGCTGCAATAAACAAAGCTCCTACACCACTGTAGAGTAATATTACTTTATCAAGGCTGAGGGACTGGATCTTTTCGTCAGTTATTGCCTCGGTTGACTGGAAAAGTGCATAAGCAACAACCAAAGGCCCGATCATCGTACCAAATGAATTGACACCACCACCAAGGTTAACTCGGCTTGTACCTGTAGCAGGGTCTCCTAAAGAAATAGAAAATGGCTGTGCAGCTGTTTGCTGAAGCGAGAAACCTAAAGCAACAATGAACAAACCAAACAGCATCCCTTCGAAAGTGTTGCCTTTTACAGCTATGATCATTGCTGCTGCACCTATGGCAGAGAAAATGAGTCCATAAACGATACTCTTTTTATACCCCCATTTTCCAACAAGGTCTTTTCCTCCAAAAGCACCATAAGCAAAGAGTAATAGTGCTCCAATATAGTAAGCGAGGTAAAATGCAAAGTCAATCAGCTGACTTTGAAATTGATCTAATCTAAAATAATGCTTGCAAAAAGGGATAAAAACACTGTTTCCAGCTGCTATAAATCCCCAGAAAAAGAAAACCGAAACCAGAGTGGTTAATGCCCCATAGTTCGTTGCAATGGAAGTTGACTGGGTCAACCCTGTTTTTGGGCTAAGGTTGCTCATAATAGTAGCCATAACGTCGTTAGTTTTATGGCGGTAAAGTAAGAAGTTTTAATCAGATAAAAATTAATGTATCAAATTTGCATGGCAACGAAAGTATTTACAAACAACACGTTGAACCCTGATGGAAGTTATACATATCTCAGCCGAATGTTATCCTGTGGCAAAAGCCGGTGGACTTGGTGATGTAGTTGGTGCTTTACCAAAGTACCAAACGCAATCCGGCGATTTTGCAAAAGTGGTAATGCCCATGTATCGTACAAAATTCCTGTATGATAATGATTGGGTGATAGATTTTAAAGGGCACACCAATATTAGTAACTGGTTTTTTGAGTACACGGTGATCAAGGAATCAACAAACAAACTTGGCTTTGATCTGTACCTGATAGACATACCCGGACTTACTGATAGAGACAAGATATACGGATATGATGATGACGTTGAAAGGTTCACGGCTTTCCAGATCGCTTTTGTAAATTGGCTCAGCACCTGGGAACATAAACCTGATGTGATCCACTGTCATGATCATCATACAGCTCTCATACCTTTTATGTTACAGCATTGCTATCAATATAGGGGCATGAGTAACATTCCCACAGTGGTTACTATTCATAATGCTCAATATCAGGGTTGGATGGGTTGGGATAAAAGCAATTACATCCCTGCATTTGATACATGGAAAACCGGTTTGCTGGAGTGGGGTGGTACTATAAACCCACTGGCTTGTGCAATTAAATGTGCCTGGAAAGTAACTACGGTTAGCTGGAGCTACCTTGAAGAATTACGAACTGCTGCTAATGGTTTAGAAGCGTTGTTTGAATATGAAAGAGGAAAATGTATCGGCATTCTAAACGGTATTGACTATGATGTATGGAACCCTAAAACAGATCCTTTTCTTGATGGCAAATTCTCGACTAAGAATGTAAATGCTGGTAAAAAGAAAAATAAGCAAGCCTTATGTGAGTTGTTTGGATTGGATGCAAGTAAACCGTTAGCTGTTTTTATTGGTAGATTGGTCGGTGAGAAAGCAGCTGATATTTTACCTGATGCTATTGCTGCTTCTATTTATGGAACTGATGGTGGGCTGAACTTTTTTGTGCTGGGTAGTGGTGATCCGGCTGTTGAAGACAGATTAAGAGAACTGAAAAACCATTTTCCGTACTTGTATAACTGTTATATAGGTTATGATGAGGCCTTGAGCCATAAACTATACGCTGCGGCAGATTTTTTGCTGATGCCTAGCAGGGTTGAACCTTGTGGGTTGAACCAGATGTATGCTATGCGATATGGGACAGTTCCTATGGTGAGAAGTACAGGAGGTTTAATTGATACCATTGTTGATATGGGTGATCCGGATGGATTTGGAATCCGTTTTAATAATGCCAGCGTGGGAGATATTGTGTATTCAGTTCAAAGAGCTGTTTCAGTGTTCAACGATAAAAAGCACATGCTTTCGATGCGTCAACACATGATGAAGATTGACCATAGTTGGGAGGGGGCCGTTCAACAATACCAGTTTATGTATCAAAGTTTGAAGTAACTTGTACGCAGTTTGCTGAGCAACGATATACAGTACAAGTGAGTGACACAAGGAACGATGAATAGAGAACGAAAGCTGGTAAAATAAAACAGAAAAACAAAAGAAGAATGTATTCACCTAAGTCAGTTTTAGCAGTTATTCTTGGAGGAGGAGCGGGTACCAGGTTATTTCCATTAACATCAAGCAGGTCTAAACCCGCTGTTCCTATTGCAGGTAAATACAGGTTGGTTGATATACCCATCAGCAATTGTATCAACTCTAACATCAACAGAATGTTTGTAGTTACACAGTTCAATTCGGCTTCTCTGAATAAGCATATTAAGAACACTTATCATTTCAGTAATTTCAGTACTGGCTTTGTTGATATTCTTGCCGCTGAACAAACACCTGAGAACGGAGGTTGGTTCCAGGGAACGGCTGATGCAGTAAGACAATCATTGAAGCACATCTTCAGCTTCAACTCAGATTATATTTTGATCTTAAGTGGAGATCAGCTATACCAAATGGACTTTGCTGAGATGATGATTCAGCATATCGAAAGCAAAGCCGACATCACCATTGCTACTATTCCCGTTGCTGCTAAAGAGGCTTCGGAGTTTGGTATTTTGAAGACAGATGAAAACAACCTGATCACTTCATTCACCGAAAAACCTAAATCAGGATTAGAAGATTGGGTGAGTGATACTGGTGATGATATGAGGGCTCTTGGTAAAGAGTACCTGGCTTCAATGGGTATTTATGTGTTTAACAAGAATTTCTTGCGAGATATTTTATTAGAGGAATTCCCGGATGATAAGGATTTTGGTAAAGAGATCATTCCGAAATCAATTGGAAAATACAAAGTCAACAGTTTTCAATATCAAGGCTATTGGGAAGACATCGGTCATATCCATGCATTTTTTGAAGCAAACCTGGCTTTGACAGATGAACTACCACCGTTCAATCTTTTCGATAACAGCAATGTGATCTATAGCCGTGCAAGAATGTTGCCTCCGGCTAAGATCAGCGGAACTACCTTGGAGCGAACCGTTCTGGCTGAAGGTTCTATTATTAACGCCAGTCGAGTTGAGAGAAGTGTTATTGGCATCAGGTCAAGAATTGGTCATGGAACAACTGTTGTAAGCACTTATATAATGGGGAACGACTATTATGAGACGATTGATGAGATGGCTCATAATGTTGAACGAGGTATTCCGAAAGTGGGTATTGGTGAAAGATGCTACATCAAAAATGCCATCATAGATAAGAATTGCCGGATTGGAAACGATGTTCGTATTAACGGAGGCCCACATTTACCAGATCAGGATCATTCACTTTTCACCATTAAAGATGGAATAGTAGTGGTGAAGAAAGGAGCAATTTTGGCTGATGGGTTTAATATTTGATTTTCTGACGCTCAGCTTTGGGCTAGGAGATAAAAGAGTTGGAAAGGAGATAAAGAGTTGATTGCTCTTTGTCTCCTTTTTCTTTTAGACTATAACCTTTCATTGCATCGTTTTTCAAGCAAAGTTTTCCTTAGTTTTACTTTCGTGTAAAATTTACACTAACCTAATTGCTTAAACGATTGCTATGGCTCAGGCTACCCCTACAAGTTTATCCTCCAATAAGCCACGTCTATCTCTTAGCCAGATCATCAACATGAGTGTGGGATTCTTCGGAATTCAATTCGGCTGGGATCTGCAGAGAGCGAACATGGGTCCGATCTATGATGTACTTGGTGCAAATGCTGAAGATATTCCTTTGCTGTTCCTGGCAGCTCCACTTACAGGATTACTGGTTCAACCAGTGATCGGTTATCTAAGTGACCGAACATGGCATCCGAAATGGGGTAGAAGAAGACCTTATTTTCTTGTCGGTGCTATTTTAAGTTCAATCGCCTTGATTGCAATGCCACATAGCTCAACTCTGTGGATGGCCGCTGGCTTACTCTGGATCATGGATGTTTTCGGTAACGTTGCCATGGAACCTTTCAGGGCATTTGTTGCTGATAAATTACCTGATAGCCAGTTGAATCGTGGTTTCATCATGCAAAGCCTGATGATCGGTTTGGGTGGAAGTATAGCTTCCTCACTTCCATGGGTCATGCGAAACTGGTTTGGAATGGAGAATACGGCTATAGCAGGCGTAATTCCTGAAAACGTTCGGTTCTCATTTTACATCGGTGCATTTTTCTTTCTCGCTGCCGTTCTATACACCGTTTTTTCTTCAAAGGAATATCCACCTGAAGATATTGGATACAAAGACAAAGTGAAGGAATCGAACAAAGGATTTGGTGGAGGCGTGAGGGAAATTTTTTCAGCGATGACAAACATGCCAAAGCGAATGAAGGTGATTGCTCTGGTGCAGTTCTTCACTTGGCCAGGATTGTTCCTCATGTGGTTTTATTACTCTGTTGCAGTTGCCTATCATGTTTTTGGAGCAACAAGCGATACTGATCCGCTTTATGGTGATGGTCGTGATTTTGCCGGCTTAACCCTGGCTTTCTACAATGTTATAACGTTTGGTTTTGCCTTCATCTTACCATCAATCGCAGATAAATTGGGACGGAAAACAACACACAGTTTGTGTTTACTGGCTGGTGCTGCAGGATTGATCAGCGTAGCATTCGTCACCAACAAATACATGCTTTATGGTTGTATGACAGGAGTGGGAATTGCATGGGCTAGTATTTTGTCGATGCCTTATGCAATGCTGAGTCCCGTTCTACCAAGAAACAAGATTGGGATATACATGGGAATTTTCAACTTCTTTATCGTTTTGCCTGAGATCATTGCTTCGCTTGGATTTAAGTGGATCATGCGAAACGTATTGAATAATGATATGCTGCTAGCTGTACAAATTGGTGGTGTCTTAATGATCATTGCTGCCATTCTTTGTTTCCTCTTCATCAACGAAAAAAAGCAAGAAAAAATCGATGAAGCTGAAACTGCCGAAATGGAAATTTTAGAACAACGAACTGTTTAACTTATGAAAAAGCTTATTGCTATTTTTTGCCTTTGTGCAATATCAATCATCTCATTTAGCCAGGAAACCCAAATCTATCCAGCTAACTGGTGGGTTGGAATGAAGATGAACAAGGTTCAGCTGATGATACACGGCAAGAATTTGTCTGGAGCTGTGATCAACTATCCTGGAATCCAGGTAACCAAAGTGCAGAAAGCTGAGAACGATAACTACCTGTTTGTTGACATTACTATTCTGCCAACTGCCAAGCCAGGAAGTATGAAGGTGGAAGTAAAAGGAAATCCAAATTCAACTGTCGAGTTTCAGTTAAAGCCACGTAGAAAAGGTAATGGAACTTCCTTTGCACAAGGGGTCACGTCTTCAGATTTCATCTACTTGCTTATGCCGGATCGCTTTTCAAATGGTGATCCATCGAACGATAGAGTCGAAGGCATGAGAGATCAAACACTCAACAGAGATTCTATTTATCACCGTCATGGTGGAGATTTTAAAGGCATCATCAATCACCTGAATTATCTGCAGGAACTTGGTGTAACATCCGTTTGGATGACTCCCGTTATCGAGAACGATATGCCCGACAGAACTGAACATGGCTATGCTTTCACCAATCATTATAAAATAGAACCTCGATTTGGCGGTCCGGCTATGTACAAGCAACTAAGCGACTCACTCCATAAAAGAGGAATGAAGCTGATACAGGATGCCGTTTACAATCACATAGGAAGTTATCATATCACTGTTCTCTATCCACCAATGAAAGATTGGTTGCATCAATGGCCAAGTTTTACTCAAACTACATACAAAGACCAGGTTCTTTTCGATCCTTATTCCGCAACATCAGAAAGAAAGAAAATGGCTGATGGCTGGTTCACGAGGCAAATGCCTGATCTGAATCACGATAATGCTTACGTAGCTAATTATCTTATTCAGCATGCCATCTGGAGTGTTGAAGAATTTGGAGTTGATGGATGGAGGATCGATACCTATCCTTATAATGATCTCAATTTTATGAATCGTTGTAACAAAGCCTTACTAGATGAATATCCAAAACTCACAATGTTCGGCGAAACCTGGGTAAACAGTGTTCCGGCACAGGCTTACTTCACCAGAAATAAGATCAATACCTCTTTCAAAAGCAATCTGCCTGGTGTTACAGATTTTCAGACAAACATGTATGGCATTATACCGGCTTTGACTGAAAAATTTGGCTGGACTGAAGGAGTGAATAAACTCTACAGCACATTGGCTGCTGACTATCTTTACGAAAATCCGATGAACAATGTGATCTTCCTCGACAATCATGATAAGAATAGAATCTTCTCCATTGTTAAAGAAGATGTTGAAAAGCAAAAGATGGCAATTGGTTGGTTGCTCACCAGTCGTGGTATTCCACAGTTATATTATGGAACTGAGGTGTTGATGAGAGGTGAAACAAATCCTGATGGTTGGGTTAGACTTGATTTTCCGGGTGGTTGGAAAGAAGATGGTAAAAGTGCTTTTACCGGAGATGGTTTAGACGACAGAGAAACTGGTGTGCAGGATTGGACAAGAACATTGGCCAATTATCGAAAGAACTCAGCGGCTATAAAAACTGGTAAGCTGATGCAGTATGTACCGGATGATGGTCTGTATGTTTATTTCCGTTATGATGATAAGCAAGCAGTAATGTGCATTATGAATACCAGTGATAAAGCAAAACGCATCAACTTCTCCAACTATCCTGAAATGTTCAAAAATGTTAAGCAGATCAAAAGTGTAATGGGAACGGAAAGGATCGAAGGCGATAACTTTAATATCGAACCTAAAAAGTTTGTTGTTTTAGAGCTCAACAAGTGATTCTTTATGCTTCTGGAGTAGCTGGCTGAATTTGTAACGTCAAAATTCTCTATTTTGAGGTATGGCTAAGGCAAAGAAACATTTAGAAAAGTCGAAACGGTACGAAGACACTCACTTTGTAGATACCAACAAGCCAGTATGGAATTACTCTTTGTTTAATGAAGAGCAGATCCGAAATTTTCAAAACGGAACACACTATTCTTTATACAACTACTTCGGTAACAAGCAACTTGAAGTAAACGGCGTTGCCGGAACATATTTCGCAGTTTGGGCTCCGAATGCTACAGCTGTTCATGTGATCGGCGATTTTAATGAGTGGGACAAAACAACTCATCCACTTTATGTTCGGTTAGACCAATCAGGTATTTGGGAAGGATTTATTCCAAATATGAGCAAGGGCGAAGCTTACAAGTATCATATTCATGGGTATAAGGGGGTGAAGCTTGATAAAGGAGATCCTTTCGCACATTATTGGCAGAAACGACCTCAAACAGCTTCAATAGTTTGGGATACGAAATACAATTGGAATGATGAGAAGTGGATGAAGAAAAGAGAGAAACTCAATTCTCTTAAAGCTCCTCACTCAGTTTATGAAGTGCATCTTCCCAGCTGGATGAGACCCAACAAGCACGACGAAGAATCATACAATAGCTATAGTTTTCTTGCTGAACGATTGGTGAACTATGTTAGGGAGATGGGCTTTACGCATGTTGAATTAATGCCGGTGATGGAACATCCCTTCGACGGAAGTTGGGGCTACCAGGGAACTGGTTTTTTTGCACCAACCTCCCGTTTTGGTGAGCCACAAGATTTTGCTGCATTAGTTGATGCTTTTCACCAGGCAGGAATCGGCGTGATCCTCGACTGGGTGCCTTCGCATTTTCCATATGATGCTCATGGTTTATTCATGTTCGATGGTACACATACCTACGAATATGCTGATATGCGTAAAGGGTTTCATCCCGATTGGAACTCCTATATCTTCAATTACAAACGTGGTGAGGTAAAAAGTTTTCTCATCAGCAGTGCTAAATTCTGGTGTGAACAATTTCATGCAGATGGATTAAGGGTTGATGCAGTTTCATCTATGCTTCGATTAGATTACAGCAGAAACGAAGGAGAGTGGGAGCCAAACGAGTTTGGCGGAAATGGTAATCTTGAAGCAATCGCTTTTATAAAAG
>JANPIB010000006.1:0-3571 GCA_031424775.1 Chitinophagales bacterium
TTTTCACACTATCCATTGCAGCCCTGATACGTTTCACCTCTGCCAATCCTGTTTGGTATATTTCTTCCGGTGCTTTATTGGTTGTTGTCCAATAACGGATCAGGTAGTTATAATATTTATCACCTCCAGGAACTCCACTAATACCAGTAGAAGTTCGTGCCTTCGGAAGATATTCGTTCTTCAGAAAATCCCTCAACCTTGCATAAGCCGGAACAAGGCTTTGACTGATGACACGATTATATTCAGTTGCATATTTTGCAGAATCAGCACCTTTCATTCTCTTCAGCGGACCGAAGAAAATATTCTTAGCAGTATCGGTTGTTGTCATGGCATCCATCTGAGGGATCATCTTAGCCACAAGTGATTGTGGCAACACAAAACCTGAAGTAATTCCTTTTCTAAAGTAAATGATAGCACTGTCTGCCCAAGGTGAAAATGCTGCAGCACGTTTTAACCAGTTGTCGTGATCTTTCGTTGTTTTGAAAGGTTGAAAACTTTCTCCAGCACCAATCTGACCAAGCGTTAACGGCAAACCCCAGAATTGCTGAAACGGAATATAGTTATCGTGATAGCCTAATGCTTCTACGTTCATTTCCATTTCACGTTTGAAGATGTCGTAGCTTATCTGGTCATTAGCATTCAACGTTTCACGATCATATTTTGTAACGTAGGTGAGGTACTTACTGTAGAAATCTTTGAGCTTGGTGCGGTAGCTGTCAGTAAAGTCAGCATACAACTGATCGTTGTACATAGAGTCTCCATTCTGCGTTGCTTCCAGGGGATAAAGCTGCATTCGTTCGTTGTAGTATCTCTCGAACAATGCTGTAAGCTCTGTATTGTCTTCTCCAGTTTGATTATCACTTGCAAGTTTGCAAGCTGAGATCACCATAATTGGCAAGAGTAGGAATAGTAGTTTCTTCATGTAGTTGAAAGTTGTGAGGCTGAAAATAGAAAATGAAATTGGTAGCGGAACTAGAATTTGTATGAATGGTTAGCCAACAGAAGTTCTTCGGGCATCGTTTGTTGTGTCACTCACTTGTACGTTCGGATCATTGCTGAGCAATAACTATCTTGGAGGCTGATGAGGATAAAACCATATATCTGCTTTATTCTGGGTCTGGTTAGCCTTTTAGGAACTTTCTTGTTCGTTGGAATCAAACATGATCCTGAATTTAGTTGGGAGATAGAAACTTTTATCAAATACAAACCAACTTTTCAAATCCACTTCTACGATGAATCATATGGTGATCTGCACAATGAAGAAACTGCAAAACAGACGGAGCGTTATAATGATTTTGTATACAAACATAGTATCTGGAACTTTTCTTTTCTCTTGATTCAGATAACCATGACCCTTATAATAATCGGGGTTGCTGGTTCTTGGAAGAAAAAATTTGTTTCATGGAGAAGCATTCTTATACACTTCGTTATTTGTGCTATTCCAACTACCACCTGCTTAGTAGTTTATCTTTTCTCTTATAATGAGTGGTGGGTTTGGCTGTTTCTATTAGGTGGTTTTCTGATTAACCTTTATACTGCATTAAAACTAACTAAAAGGTCAGCTTGACGAAAGAAGCATTTAAGTACAAGAGTGCGACGCAACGGAAGCTAAATAGTATTCCCTCAGCTAAGGACATAATTTTCCTCCTCCTTCTTACATCTTAGTTCCTACTTGTAAATTCCTATTTTTGCCGCCTTAATTGAAAGTGAGCATGAATCAGCATTTATCAGAGCAGGAGATCATTCGTAGAGATAAGCTAAAGCAGTTGCAGGATTTGGGAGTTGATCCTTATCCGGCTCCATTGTACCCGGTTTCACATCAATCAACCGATATTAAAGACTCATTCTCAGAAGAAAATGCCGCTGAACTCGCCAATGTGTGTGTGGCAGGAAGGATCATGAGCATCAACGATAAAGGAAAGGTTTCTTTTATCAAGATCCAGGATGCGAAAGGTATTATTCAGCTATACGTAAAACGTGATGATGTTTGTGCCGGTGAAGACAAAAGCTATTTTGATAAGGTGATCAAACACCTGGTTGATCTTGGAGACATCATCGGTGTAACGGGTTTTGTTTTCAGAACAAAGATGGGTGAGATCTCAGTGCATGCACAAACTTTTACCTTACTCACTAAATCTTTGAAGCCATTACCTGTGGTAAAGAGAGATGAAGAAGGACATGTTTTTGATGCAGTTACCGATCCTGAGTTTCGTTACAGGCAACGTTATGCTGACCTGATCATCAATCCTGATGTAAAAGATACGTTCGTGAAAAGATCTAAGCTCATTAATACGATGAGGGATTTTCTGAATGAAAGAGGAGCGTTGGAAGTTGACACACCTGTGTTGCAATCAATTCCCGGTGGAGCTGCTGCAAGACCTTTCATCACTCACCATAATGCATTGGATGTTCCGTTTTATTTAAGAATTGCCAATGAGCTTTACCTGAAGCGTTTGATTGTTGGTGGATTTGATTGGGTGTATGAGTTCAGCCGCAACTTCAGAAATGAAGGAATGGACAGAACACATAATCCTGAATTCACTGTGTTGGAATTTTATGTGGCCTATAAAGATTATCTCTGGATGATGGAAACCACCGAACAGTTACTGGAGAAAGTAGCAATAGCTACTAACGGAAAAACAAAACTCCAGGTAGGCGATAATGAAATTGATTTCAAAGCACCCTATCGCCGGATTAGTATGTTCGATGCAATCAAGGAATTTTCAGGTATAGATATTTCGGGAATGAATGAGGAAGAACTCAGGGAGGTTTGTAAACAACTTCATATTCATGCGGATGCAACAATGGGTAAAGGAAAGCTGATCGATGAAATATTTAGTACAGCATGTGAGCATCATTTTATTCAACCCACATTCATTATAGATTATCCTGTAGAGATGAGTCCGCTCACCAAAAAGCACCGGAGCAAGCCCGGCTTGGTAGAAAGATTCGAATTGATGATTAACGGTAAAGAAATGGCAAATGCATATACAGAATTAAACGATCCCCTCGAACAGCGTGAGCGATTTGAAGAACAGGCGAAGCTTATGGAAAGAGGGGATGATGAAGCGATGTTTATAGACTACGATTTCTTAAGAGCATTAGAATATGGCATGCCGCCTACATCAGGCATTGGTTTCGGGATAGACCGGCTTTGCATGTTGCTGACCAATCAGCCGTCGATTCAGGATGTATTGCTATTTCCGCAGATGCGGCCTGAGCGCGAGCTTGCGGGAGACTCCCCTCCTCAGCGAGGAGGGGACAGCAAATAATAAACATGCGCAGCAGTTTATTATTTGCAGGGGTGGTTGACTGCACCATGGAAATGTTGCGTAATGTCATACAGTACTGATTCAAGATGATTAAACACCTCTTCATTCTCATACCTTAAGACCTTAAATCCTAACTCTTCAAGCCTTTTATCTCTTAGTGCATCATCTACCTGCCCACTAACCGTTTCATGTGCATCTCCATCAAGTTCTATTATGACTTTTTCTTTTGCGCAATAAAAATCAACAATCATATTTTCAATACTATGCTGACGTCTGAATTTCCTTCCAGATAATTGTTT
>JANPIB010000007.1:0-36951 GCA_031424775.1 Chitinophagales bacterium
AAAGAACAACAAACAGAAGAGTTGAGATCAAAATCATTAAGAAATAGGCTGATGAAGCCGAAAAAAATTTTGGTGTAAGGTGGTCAGCCGTTATTTTTGCACCCCGTCGCTGAAAAGTGATAATACGGATTGACCCATGGTGTAATGGTAACACTACTGATTTTGGTTCAGTCATTTAAGGTTCGAATCCTTATGGGTCAACGCTATCAAACCCTGGAATACAAGCCCTGCTTATGTTTCAGGGTTTTTTGTTTCTGCTTAGTGTCCCTACTGGTGTCTCTACCTGCATTACTTTGTCTCTCCTAGCTGCTCTTCAAATGCATCCTGTAATTCCATAATCTTTTGCTTCGTATCAACATATACACCCTCTAATTCCGGTGTTCCGGTTTTAGCTTCAAACCAAAGTTCAACGACTGTGATAAAATCTAATTGCCTTAGTTCGGAAATAAATTGTTCATGATTATAATTCATACTAATGTTTTGAGTTTCACTTTCGTTTTGACTTGATTTCACCATGCTTCTTTTCAAAAGCTGTTACATACTTACTCAAAGCCTCTGAGACAATATCTTTCTCGTAAACCCTTATCCCTCTGTTTCCGGTTTCGATAATAGCGATTTGAGCAGCCTTATCTATTAGCTCAACAGGTAGTATATATGTCTTCCTTGCTTCTCCAGGCTTCGTTCCTTTCTCGGCAGAAGATACACTCTCATTATCCTTATCAGTTCGCTTTGGTCGTGGCATTTGCTCGATGTGAGCCATAAAATTAGTTTTTAGTTTGATGATTTATACTGAACGCAAAGGATTCTTTCATGCTCGTTGCTGTAGTGGCATACTATAAAGCTGGGTTTTCAACTCTTGCTCATATAAATAAGCCTTTAGCTTGATCTCGTAATCTAACCCAATACGTACTATCTCTTCTACGGTATCAACGCCACCATACTCATACATCATGCAGTAATAGTCTAATTCTACTTGGGCACATTCCTCGTGTTGAAGTGTTTCAAAGAATTCCTGAAATTGTTGGATATACTCATCTGCATTCCCTAATCTATACTTATCATAAACTCCGCTTCCCTTTGATTCCTTAAGAAAAAGAAGTAGTTCTTTCATTGTGTCAGAATACAAGTAAGCCTTATGATAAATATCCTCTCCTTGAAACATATCATTTATTTCATTTGCTATTAAATAGCCGTTCATTTCTAAGGGCAAGTCGCATCTAAACTTTGCCTTATAATACTCTCTGATTTTTAAAGCTGCGATTTTAGCTGCTTCTGATCTTTCTTCTGCTGAGTGTCTTGTTTGCATGATGTTTGTTCTTTGTTTTAGGAATATTATTTAAAAGCTTTTGTGAATGATTGAAATGGAGACTGACCGTGAGCCTTTAGGTATGTGACAGAAGATTTATCAACAGGTACTTTAATCTTCTTAGGCTTCGCCTGGATGGTACGATACTCAAGAACTTTGTCTAAAGCCCTGTTACAATTAGCAGCTCTTTCTATACCTGAAAGATCAATGAGTGAGCAGCCATTGCATAGGGTGCAACTCTTACAAGTTTTGTTTACAGCTTTACTAAGCTCGTCTGTTTTTAGTTGGTTAAAATGTGTCATAGTGTTGTAGTTTGATACAGCTAAAGTAGAATATAAAATGTATACAATGTATACTATTTATACATTATTAAGCCAATTTTAATAAATAGGCATAAAAAAGCCCCTGCATGGATATACAAGGGCTATCGTTTGACAGCTAAAAGCAAATCAAACTACAACGATGTGAATGTATTTAATAAGGCTATTTCTTTCTCCTGGTAGGTTTGTCTGATAGATCCGTAAAAACCATTGCTCCATCTACTCTTTTAACATCAGCCTTAGTTGATATAGATTTCCGGTACTTGCTGACTATATATAACATGATAGAGCTTCTAAAATCAATATCGTCTAATGGTGGCTTAATTTCAGTATATACGTTATCCTTTACTTCGATCTGATATTTAGCTCTCTGTTCTATTACATCGATAGAATATTCGATCACATCATCATCCTCTCTTATCTTACTGGTAAGTTTTGCAACGTAATCTTTTCCGCTTCTATTAAAGCTGAGTGTTTCTTCTACTTCCATCTTTTGAAGTTACAGCCATCAGTAATAAACAGGTAAACAATTTTAGGTTTTTGTCTCTGTCGGACAACTAACATAACTCATAATATAATGAACTTCAACACGCTTCTAATACTAACTATTTAACGGCTGTCTTTACAGGTGTCTTTAAATAAAAACCACCTGTAGAAACAGGCGGTTTGCATGAAAGAAACAACACTATTATTCTAACCTCCTAAAGTTGCTGCCTGTTGTATTCTGTTATCCCTTTGTTGAGCGTTTTGAATATCTCCACTTACTACATAAGCTCTACCCACACCTCCGGCTGCTGCATTGCCTATTTGGTTTACCTGATTAGGATTAAGGTTAGTAGTTTGTATCTGTGGTGCAGGTAACACAGGAGCAGATGGCATATTCATAGACGGAGCAGATCCACCACCTGAAGCACCTGGTACTTGAGTTGCATTAATACGTTTAATATTATCAAAGCCCATCTTAATTGCTGCTATTGCAGCCACAGCACCTAATCCTGGTCCGACAATCGGTATACCTGCCATAGATTTATAAGCCGATACAGCGGAAGTATAAGTATCAATTATAGCCTGTGTTGTTGCTAATGCTTTGTATGCAACAGTATGCTTCCCGAATAAGCTAGATGCTTGTCCTATGAAATTAGAAGCCATATCAAGTTTAGCTTTTTGAAGCTCCCATTCACTTTCCTTATCCTCATCTTTAATTTTTTTCTGAGCTTTTGCATATTTCTTATCTAATGCTTCTTTAGCATCCTTATTATCTTTAACCAATTCAAGTTCTCTCTCGTATTCGGTTTTTAAATCCTGTAACTTGATAGCTGATGCACTCTGAGTTAAACTTCTGATTAGAGCATTTTTCTTTTCCCATTCTTCAGGACTTAATTCACCGAATACAGTCTTTCCGGTTTCTTCCTGCTTTGGTTCTTCTATAGGTGCTTCAATCGGTGCAGCATCCTGAGCTTTCATTTGAGCATCGAGACTTGCTCTTTGTTTCTTTAACTGTTCAGCTAACTTTAATTCTTTATCATGCTTTTCCTTAATAGCAGCTAATTGCTTTTGGTGGGCTTCGTTATCTATCTTCTGAATTGATAATTGATAGCCGTCTCTTTGATTGATAAGTTCCTGCACTTTCTTATTTGCTGCATCTACTGCATCTGTTCCTTTCTGTTCAATCTCTTTAACATCGAAGAATTGATCCGCTATCCAGTTGTTAAGTTTGTCAGATAAACCCCAATTTTTGCCGAATACTTTACCAATAGCATCAACACCTTTCAACAGGATATTTATACCACCACCTACAAAATCTAATGCACCTTTTAATATTTCCCTGTTTCTTTTCCCTGCTTCAAGTTGTGTTTGAGCAGTAAAAGCAGCCCTCTCTGCTGCACGTACAGCTGCATCTATTTCTTCTTTAACAGCTTGCTTCTTCATTTGAAGAATTTCTCTCTCAGTCTTACCCTGTAGCCTCAAAGAATTTTCTTGAAGATTTAAAGCTTCTGTTTTCTCATGAGCAGCTTTTAGTCCTGCATCTGATTCAGCGTTCAGTTTCTTTTGCTCTTCTGTAACACCACTAACTGCTGCTTTTATATCATCCCAATAAGCTACAAGCGAACCGATAGCAATAACTAAAAGCCCTATACCTGTTGAACCGATTGCAGCTTTTATCTTTTGGAAACCCTGAACCGCTACATTCTGAACGATCTTAAAACCGTCCTTCATTTCCATCAGTCCGTTGATACCTTCGGATAGCGCTAATGCTGACTGTACTTTTAATAAGGTCTTTTGAAGTTCTTCGGATTCACTACCTACCAAACCCATTACACCCTGCATAGCTGTGAAACCATTGGTAACACCTCTTACCGCAATGGAGAAAGCAGCGAACTTCCTATCTGGATTAAATGCCTCTACTAATTGTTTGGCATCACCCATTTGATCTTTTAAATCAGCTACCTTTCTTGCTGCATTCGTAGCCTCTTTAGATGTTAGTCCAAACTTATCAGACACACCTATTAAATCTTGTTGAGCCTCTTTTAACTGTTGCCTAAAGCTTTTAACCGATTGTTCCGCTTGTCCGCTTTCTACCTGGAGCGATGCCCCAACTACTATATCACTCATCCTGTAAATTTTGTGAAGCAGGTATTCTGCTTCTGGTTTTAAAATGTTACAGGACTGTTGACAGGATTATACTAAGTGTGCGAATAAAATATCATTTTCAATACAGAAATAAAACATTACATCTTCATAAGTGAACACCTCCTTTAACTTTCCTTCTTTGTTCACTATGAGTGTAATACTTTCATGCTCTTCCTTCTGTACGTACCTTCTAACCGATTCAACATAAAACACACAGAAACATAAATCATCCTCAATTCTCTTAATCAAAACTTTATCAGGACACGATAATGTGTAGGATAAAACTTTACTAAGATCAAGTGGTGAAATATTACATCTGTCCGATTCCATTGAATACCCTAATTTTCTAAGAGCCTCAATTAAGTATGTATCATTAATCTTGTAGCATTGGTAGGGGTTGGTGTAGTTGATATACCCCTGAAGCACTTCCTTAACCTCCGTAATACTACAAGATGCTCCAACACTCTTAGGAAAGAAGTATTGTAAATAAGATTCAATCTCTTGTTGAGTTAATGGAAATAGATTTATCATTATTCCGGTTTGTTATATGGAAAGATGTTGAACTTACTATTGTTCGTTTGGAATCCTTCCCTGAATGTTTCTTGTTCATATTGTTTCAGTAAATGGTTCAGCTTATCCAACATCACAAATCCTTTGGGATTTTCCTTATGCAAGGGTTGACCTGGTTTAGCTTTATAAACAGGTTTCTTCTGAAGTGCTATCCTGGTTCTAAATACTTCCTGCCTAACCTTTGCTTTTGTAAATACCGACTTCAATAATGGCAGGTATTGAAAGAATCTTAAATCTTGTTTAGTTCTCATTTCTTCCAATTGCATTATCTCATTAATGATGTGATCCAATTCATGATCCGGTAAAGTGCTGAGGTCTTTCCCTTCAAATGTTGTTTGATACTTCTTAATTGTTTCCAGCATCTTAGTAATGAAATCCAGCTTGTCCCTTCGTGTTTTCAGTAAAGGAGTGTGTTCGGTTTTGTTTGTGTTTGTAATACTCATTGTCTTATTTTTTGGGTTCTATTCCACATAGGAATAGTTTATTATTGCCTAACTGATTGTATTTTATAGTGGTTATCATTTTCTTTTTAATTCGGCTATCTCTACAGGTAGCCTTATACAGAAATATCTACATCAGTTTCTCTAAAAGCTAATGGTACTGAGCAGTATCTTACCATTATGCGAAACCTGTTTTTATATTTCTTCGTTTTATCTTCTGCCTCAAGTTCTTCCTCTGTTTTTATATCCGTTCCAATGCTGTAGTATCTCTCATCAGCTTGTTGCTTCCATAATTCAATCCGGTGAGGCTTATCACATAGAACGTCTATAGATGTTCTACCATTTGCTAAGTCAGTTAAGAACTTAACCTTTTCGGATCGTGTGTTTAGTTGCTTTACCATAATCAATCGTTTAGGTTGATTGTTATAAACTTTCCATCCCCTGTTCTTTTAGTTCGCTCAAGTCCTCTCTCAAACCTTTCCCTTGTCATAGTCTTAACTCCGTCTTCCGTTCTACAGATAAGTAAATTTTCGTCTTCTGGATCTTCGATGTATATGTGAATAGTAGTGTCGGCTAAATCGTTAATAGATTTTGTACCATTAGCAATGGCTGTGAGTAGCTCGATCTTTTCTTTTCTAGTCTTCATCTTTATTAGCTGATTGTTTTAATTCATCAATAATTAAGTTAAGTTCTTCATCAGTCATCTTTTCAAAGCTGTGTTGATTCGCTGTAGCTGATAATCTTGGAGTTACGTAAGGAAGTATATCACTAAATAATTTCCACCTGTAGGAAGGTTTCATGTTTCTGAAATCTTCAACAATGGTTTCAATGTTCTCGTCAATAAAATCGGATAGCTTTTCTCTAATAATTTCAGAAATCTTATTTTTTGATCCTGGCTTCCTTCCTGATGGGTTACCTGATTCACCTTTCTTAAATGGCATATAGTATAAATTTTATATTGTTATTCATTGTTGATAGCAATATTTCAAGCACTCTTTTTGACTTCGTAGAACTCATTACCAATACGGATAGTTCCACCACTATTTAACCTGTTGAATATTCCACCAGCGATTGACTGCTGAAGATCATTTGGCAGATACTTCATAAATACATCTCTCAAGTCTTCGTTATAACCTACCATTTGCCGATTGTAATACTCTTCCATAAATTGAGATACTACTGTTTTGATCCCTGCCTTATTCATGGCTTCACCGTATTTCTGCCAATTGGTATAGAATCCAGCATCAGGATAAAGAATAACCCCCTCACAGCCTTTTAAAGATTCCATCTGATCATCGCTCTCTAGATTAATATTTCCTACACCACCTGTGCAAAGCCACGTACAGTTAGAGAAAGCAGATAGCTCTGTGATATTGTAAGTCTCAATGGCATCAGTTAAGGCAGCCATAAAAAGCATGGTACTATGTCCTTCAACTATTGCAACCGACTTTCTTTTGCTTATCAAGTGAAGACCTGTGAGGCATTGAGTGAAAGAAAAACCAGAAGTGTGAGACCATTTAAAGTGACCTGATTTCCCTCCGCTTTCATTAACAAATATCCTTTTGCCTGTTCGATACCTATTTAATGTATCTAACTGAGGATAATGAAGACTAATCTGATCAATACCAATCTTGTACTTCCATAGCGTATTGATTACTGATTCCATACCAAGCAACTCCACCATTGATGCAGTTAATGGATTATTAAGTACATCGCAGGTGGAGGTAGGCAGGTCTTCCAATGGTAATGATTTCACAATAGGCTTCGCATGCTGTTTTTTGGCGGTTTGCTGCCTGTTTTCGGCACGTTCTACCGTTATGTTGCCGATGTTGCTAATAACATCTATAGCCTCCTCAAACGTCTTATTTTCGACCTTACGGATAAACTTGATTGCATCCCCACTTTCACCACAGCCAAAACATTTATAAATCCCTTTTGACGGATTTACATTAAAGCTTGGTGTCTTCTCATTATGGAAAGGACATAATCCAACGAAGCCACTAGCAGAGCGTTTTAAAGTAACGTACCTGGAAACAACTTCAAAGATGTTTTGTTTCGCTTGCTGTATAGTGGCTTCTGCTATCATTATCTTTTACCGGCTAGAGTTAAAAAGAAAGTTGGTTGAATCTTGGCTTTATTGGTTTGTGGACACCAGTAAATCACATTATTAATGTGTTGAACCCTTAATGTAGGTACGTGTCTTTTTTCCGCTAAATCACACAGAGTGTTTACTGAATTAATAAAGGCTTCACATACATCAGCAATGTTTGCCTCCTCTTCTGAATTAGCATAGACTTTGAATTGTTCTAATCGTGATTCAAGGCTATCCTTGTTAATGGTTGCTTTACCGTTTTTAACCTCTATAAGATCAATTAAGCTTTTGTCATTTCCGCCAATGCCTTTAGTAGCAAAATCTAATTCATTTAAAGCATCTTCGATACCTGCACAATTCGGAAGATCAATCATGCTAAGTGCTTTGTCTATGTTCATTGTAATTCCACCTATAGTTGGTGTTTCACCCATCTTTTCAATGATCTTCATTTTAACTACAGATTCTGCTGTACCATACCATGCACTCTTTACATCCTGGAGAGAGAATTCTAAAGATTGTTTTGAAGCTGCATCTACAACTAACTGAACTGCGTTTCTTGTTGCTTCTGTTTGTTCTTTAAGCTGTTTAATTTGCACCACTTCATCAAATACTAATCGTTTACTCATTGTTTTTGTTTTATTGTTATTGATTTATGTACTCTACTTTTATGTCAGCCCTGTGTTCTGGTTTCAGATTCTCGTAGTAAGCAGTAAATGTGCTGCTCTTATACTCTGATCTTCTCAATGCACTCCACTTAGTGAAGCTGTTCATGTGAAGTGATCCATAATGGAATCGAATGTCCCCTTCTGTTTTCCTGAAGGTTTCTGCCTGCTTCCTTTCAATCCTCTCTTTCTTAGGATCATACTTTCCAATTGCTGCTTTCCTTTCTTTCCATGTACTTAATGCTTTCAATGCTCTTTGTTCTTCTGGCATCATGGTTCAAAAATTTAGTTTTCAATACTTATGGTCACCTATAAAGCCACCTGTTTACAGGCTTTACATTAATTATACTTATCTATCAATGTTTTATACTTCATTTCTCTTGTCCGATTGGGAGTTGAACTCCTTCTTTAAATCGCTTCAATCGCTTTGTAGTGCTTTTTGTAGTGCTTTTAATTAATCACTACATACAGCCCCCTTTATATAAAGGGGCTGTAGTGGTTTATTTAAAGTGATTGTGATTTATTTTATAACCAACACCGGATCTTCCACCTGCTCCCGACTTTATCAAAATATCTTGTTGATAATAGTAAGTGATAAACTCAGTTGTTTGTTTATGTGTTAGATTAATGCTGAATGATTGAAACTTAACGGCTAAGCCACTTTCTAAATCTTTATACCTCATACTCTCATCGTTCCCAAAAAGCTCAATTAAAACCTTATAGTGAGTTTCTTTCGGTATGTCATAAGCAGTTAGCTTTTTAGCCTTTACTGTCTCTTCTTTTGGCGAATAGTCCCCTAATACATAAGGCAAGTTGTTTTGATCAATACCAAAAGCGAACTGCTGAAAATCTACGTCTCTGCAATCCACAGGTGATACAATACTTATTTCACCATCCTTTTCAACAGAAGCCACCGTTCCAGCCTTATTTACTAATTCATTTCCCAGGTTTCCCCGAGCATTTGTGTCGTTCTTGTTTTGATGTATAACTGTAATGATGTGAATGTTGAGTTGCTCGGTTAAGCGAAGTAAGAAGCTGGCTATAATTGTTGCCTCTTCCATGTTATTAATATCATTGACAATATCCCTTATGCCGTCAATGATAACTATCCCGACATTTGGAATACTAAGAAGAACCTCTTCTATGATTTGCATTCTAACCTTAGGTGAATAAGCTCTCAGGTTAAACAACCTCACCCGTGTTGCTAATTCAGGATCGTTAGCACACATCTTTCGTAGCATTTGTATTGACTTACCTTTAGATTGCTCTGTGTCAAAAACTGCAAGCACTCTTTTGTCTTCCGGCAGCACAATCTTTATTAAGTCATTGTCATTCGGGTTAATGCAACATCTTGCCAAAAGTGTTACTGCTGAAGTCTTCCGGCTCTTCTGCTTACCCATAAAGACAGAGAAATCACCTAAACGAGCAAACGGAGTATCACCAATACTGATGCAAGGAGTGGGTTCTGTATAGTCATCAGCAAATTGTATTTCTGCTGATTTGATAACATCTTTTATATTGTCTGACGTGACTTCTTTAAAGAAAGTTTTTTTTGTTGTTGTAACAAGCTGTTTGACTTCTGCCATTGCCTTATCCGCTTTGTCAGCTATGTCAGCTATACTGAGGGATGACTTTCTGTCAATTGTTGTCGGGGTCATGTATGTGTGTCTTTCTAGGTAAATATTACTTGCCGTATCTTTTTAATTCTTTCGCTGCTTTTAATATCTCAGTCCTTTTAAAAACCTTCTTACCTCCAATAGTGTAATAAGGAATCCTACCATCTTTAACCCATAAGTAAAGAGTCCCCCGACTGATCTTAGGCTGAAACAATCCCAATACTTCTTTAGGGCTTATTAGCACCTCTTCAGCTTCTGCATTGCTTGTACTCATTTCCTCCCTTACTATTTCTCTAAAGAGAGACAGCAGTTCCGGTAATGGCATTGAGAAAGAAATATTTTGCTCTATTGGCATTGGTTAGTTGCTTGTAGTGTTCAATAACCTGTTTACTTCCTCAATATGAAATCTAGGTCTGCCATTAATTTCAGCATGTACCTTAATTATTCCTTTACGTCTCCAGTTCTTTAATGTTTCGGGTTTAACTCCGAGAAGGTTTGAAGCTTCAGAACGTGTTAGAATCTGTTTGTTCATGATTTGAGTTTTAAATGCTTATTACTATAGTGTGTGGGATATTCAAGTTGTTCCAGATATAAAAAAATATTTTTACGTATTATTCTGCCTTAACTCGCCTATTCCCCTTATTGTAGTGGCTGATATCTTTACTTTGTGCCATTTAGCCTAAATATTTTTTTGCTTGATTGTTCCACTTAACAATCGTCCGACCTGGTCTTCTTTAATTTATCCAGAGCTTCTTTTGAATAACGTGGTCTGTCGTTAATATGGAAAGCAGGAATGATCAACCCTTTCTTTTCCCACTTCTTAACTGTATCTGGTTTCACTCCTAATATCTGAGCTGCCTCAGATCGTGTAAATGTTTCTTTTGTCATTGTGTGATTTTTTATTGATTTGTTTATCGAAACTATACCGCTGCAATGAGCTTAAAAAACAAGCTAAACTTTATGATGTGTGGTATATGTTCAGCATCGTTCGGTATCGTTCAGTATTGTTTTATATAGTTTGTTTTTTGGTGGATAACTTCTTTCTAAAATCATATCATTTCCCTTGATTTCACAGTAAAACTATATGCCTACCATGTTGCAAAAAATTGCCTGACACATGCACTAATTAGACAATGTGCATATAAGTGGGCTTATCTGGGTTTATCTGGTATTATCGGAAGGATTTCACAAAAAAATGTGCAGAACTTGCTTGTAGGGACACCTGTCGGGATAGCTTGAAATTGATTGATAGCCGTTAAGAATTAGAAACTAATAAGTTCGAAGGGTTCTAACTTGACCAATAACGTCATGAAGCCTGAACTGCAAAACATAGTAGCTGAACAAAAGATAAGAACACAGCGTGTGTTAGGTGAATTGATAGCGGAAGGGCAGAGGAAAGGAATGATAGCATCACAAGGTGATAGAGTTTCAAATGTACCCGAGCAGAACATTTCAACTCTAAATGAAATTGGACTTAATAGAAAACAATCCTCAGCATTCCAGGCAATAGCATCTATTCCCGAAGACAGGTAAATTATTGCATAACTCAGAAGTAAAATGTACTTTACTAATCAAAATCAAACTAACATGAAATTAAAATTGATCCTGGCTGTGGTAATTCTCGCAGCATCAGTGGTGGTGTTGATGTCTTTTGATAATACAGACAAGCCAGAAGTTGAGCAATACTGTGAAGTCATAGCTATGTCTAAGTTTTTAAGTCGAAAGGTTACAATTGATGTAAACTATGGCGAAGAAAGAAAGCTATTTTCTTTTGCTGATACAAGGGTAAAAGATGATGCCGGGAAAGTGAAGAGCTTTAACTCTGTTGTGGATGCAATGAACTTTATGGGTCAACGTGGCTGGATATTAATAAATGCTTTTCCTGAATCTACAGGAAACCAAAGCATATATCATTATGTGTTTAAAAAGACCTTTAGTAAGGAAGAGGTAGATAAAGTAGAAGGTAACTAATAAAGAACCCCCAAATTAATGGGGGTTTCTTTTAAGACGGATTATAGCCATACTTAATAGGATCTTTCAAAAGCTTATGTAATTCCTCTACAGTACTAACAATTTTGCTTTCTTCACCCCTGCTTGCGTCGGATAATCTAAATTCTGGAAATCCGAACCTTCCACTTAAAAATACGTAATCGAATTTAATTCCGGTGGCTTTAATAGCTTCTAATGTGATCATTTGCATTTCATAATATTTAAACACAAATGTAACACAAGTAATTGATTATCAATTATTTACAACTCTTAAGCAACCCTCAACATCAACTCGCTCCAATTCTTTTTAATGTGATCGCTCAACCTTTGTGCTGATTGTTCTTTTGAAACCTTCACATACTTTAAGAAGCTGATCTCTGTCTTATGTCCGGTGATCTTCATTAAGTCAATGGTCGGGAATCCTGACAAGTAGTAATTCGTTGCAAAGGATCTTCTTGCCGTGTGTGAACTGATACATTCAAACAATGGTTTTTCAGGCTTAGTGAGTAGTCTTCCTGCATCCTCAAATCCAGCCTCTTTACAAGCCTCTTTGATGTAATCATTGAACTTCTGATTTGAAACCGTTATCGGCAATCGGTTAGGGTTTTGTTCGTATTTCTTGAATATATCAAGTACAATCGGATTGCATGGTATTACAACCCTTTCCCCTGTCTTTTGCGTTATCATCTTGATTACATAATCATCATCCACCTGTACAATGTTTTCAGGCTTAACGGTGCTGTAATCGCTATAGCGAAGCCCTACAAAGCAACCAAACACAAAGAGGTCTCTAACTTGCTCTAATCGCTTATTATGGCTTAAATCGAACCTGTATAGATGCAATACTTCCTTTTCAGTCAGGTAGATTGAATCTGTTTGCTCTGATGGCTTTACAAACTTCTTCATTCTAAACTCAACATTATCTGTGAGCTTTTGATCTATAGCCTCATTCAGGAAGGTTTTAAGCACCTTGATTTGGTTACCTACTGAATTCGGGCTTAGTCCTTCCTTGCGTTTATATTCAAATTCACCCGACTTCACATGAATAGGCTTTTCAAGAAAGCTGAGGTACTTATGATAAAAGTTTAGATCAATGGTTTCAAAATCTACAGGCAGTTTACTATGTAGCTGGAAAGCCTTTAAATGATTCAAAGCAACCTTGTAAGACATTATCGTTGCTGTCGTTTTCTTCTTGCCCTTAGCATCCCGAATCTCACCATTAATAAACCTGTCAATCAATTTAAATAGTGATGGCTTTTCCTGTTTAGGTTTATTTCGATCCATGTAAGCTTGAAGGTGCTTTTTCAAGGTAAGGGGTGATGGGATGCCGTTTTTTAGTTCGGCTTTAAAAGTTCGCTCACATTCTCTTTTTAAGTTCTCCAGCAAGTCATTGAGTAAATATTGACCGTCTTCTGTGGTTTGGCTGTTGTTCTTTACTCGCTGTTTACTTGGATTCCATGAGTTTGTTGTTATCCGTTGACCAAATGAAAAGAATAGCTTATTCCGGCTGTACTTGAATTGAAGGTAAATAAGCCGCTTATGATCCTTAACAGCAGCCTTGCTTATCTCTTTGGGTACAGGCTTTAGATAAAATTGAACCTCGCTTGAACGTGGCATAAAATCAGTTTTAAATAGTTATCAAATATAGGGAGGTGGCTCTACAGGTGGCTCTATCTTTCAACAACGTTGAAAAGTTGTGCTTAATGCAAATCCTTATACAGTAAGTGTTACAGAAGAGATTAAACAGAGTTGAACAGAAAGCGTATAAACAAAAACAAAAGGTTTTTGTCCTTATGGGTCAACAAAAAGCGGTTCAAATGAGCCGCTTTTTTATTTTCCAAAGGTTTGGTCTACCTGTTTTTCGGAAAGCATTGCAGAGCCTTCTGAGGTAGTAATCACCACATACTTATTCCCTTTTAGTTTTTCACCACTAATATTGACTGCCATATCATTTATGTTCAGATCAAGTGACTTATCGCCATTTTGAAAAATGGATTTCAGGCTTTGATAAAATTGATTCACAGCTGTGTTTCCAACAAACAATAACAACTGGTAATCAGCAATGAACAGGTTCTTAGATTTAAGAAAAGTAAGGGTATAGGCTGTATCGGTACCAATCACTTCATAAGTGAGTTTACTTACCACAACAGTTTTTTCTTTGGCTGAGCCAACCAAATTTACCGATCCACCGTAGGTTTCTTTAATCTGTACTTGCTGGCTAAAAACCAAAAGAGGAAATATCAGCAAAGCAGTAAGCAGTAGTTTCATTTTAGTAGAATTAATTTATGTAAGTTAAGAAATTCAAATTAAGCTGCTTTTACATAGCGGCTTACTGATTGTATTAACTCAGCACATTTATTGCAGTGAGTTGGGAAATGAGAAAGATCGCACTTCAGTTTGATACGCCACAGCAGCTATACATCTTTAGGAGAGTGTCTCAAGTTAAGGTTACAAGAACAGATGTGCTAAATCTTGTGATCTATTGTGAGATATCAGAAGACAATATCAACCTTGCTGTAAATCATTATGGTGCAAAGGTTAAAGAGCTACAATCATAAAAGCTCATTCAAACATTCCTGCAAACTTTTTTGCCAATTTTTAAAATCAATATTATAATCTGCTTTTATTCTGCTTTTTTCAAGCCTGGAATATTTAGGACGCTTCGCTGGAGTTGGGAATTGATCAGTAGTAATTGGATGAACATTACACTTTGAACCGGACTGTTTAGCAATTTCAGCTGCAAAGTCAAACCAGGAGATCAGTCCTTCATTACTATAGTGGTAGATACCATAATTTCCAGCTCCCTGTTCAATGATCTGCATTGTGACCTCAGCAAGATCTTTGGCGTAAGTAGGTGAACCAACCTGGTCATTCACAACATTCAGATCAGTTTTTTCCTTCATCAACCGAAGCATTGTTTTAACAAAGTTGTGCCCATGAGAGCTGTACACCCACGATGTACGTATCACTATTGCTTTTTTCCAGTTTTCCAGTGCTAACTTCTCTCCTGCTTCTTTAGTATAGCCATAATAATTGATTGGCTCAGTAGCTTCAGATTCCTGGTAAGGCTCAGTTCCATTACCATTGAAAACATAATCAGTTGAAAAAGTGATCAGCGTTGCATCAACCTCTTTACACTTCAACGCTAAGTAACCAACAGCTTCTGCATTGGCTTTGTAAGCGGTTTCCTTATCCGTTTCTGCTTTATCAACAGCAGTATAGGCAGCAGTATTTATGAAGTATCCAGGTTTATTTTCTTGAAAGAAAATACTTACATTTTCTTTGTTCATGATGTCTAGCTCTGACCTGTCACAGAAAATAAATTCAAACTGAGGAAAGTTTACTGAGAGTCTTTGCAACTCCCATCCTAGTTGTCCATTTCTACCAGAAACTGCAATTACAGGCTTGCTCATGATACTGCTAAAATACAAAGAGATGCTTCACTATTGCAAAGCATCTCTTCAATAAAAAATATTCAGATTAGAAACAGAAGTAGTGACGGGATTTGATTTTACCACGATAGATTCCTTTCAAATCGGCTATTAGAGCATCTTGCTTGGTGATCGATTCAAAATAGGCATCATCAAACCCTTTATACTCTTTATGACTTACTGCAAGAATTACTGCAGCATAGTTTTTACCAATCTCTTTTGCCAAACCAAATCCATATTCATGTTCCAATTCATCTGAATCAGCATGTGGATCAACAACGTCCACAGGAATATTGTAGGCTTTAAGATTGTTCACCACATTGGCCACTTTAGAGTTTCGCACATCTGCAACATCTTCTTTGAAAGTGGCACCAAGAACAAGCACTTTTGAGTCTTTCACACTGTCATTGTGATTAATTACATGCTGTAATACTTTCTTGTGAAGGTAGTTCGGCATATTATCATTGATATAACGACCAGCAAGGATCACTCTTGAGTTAAACCCAACTTCTGCAGCTTTGTAGGTGAGGTAATAAGGATCAACCCCGATACAGTGACCACCAACAAGACCCGGAGAAAATTTAAGAAAGTTCCATTTGGTTCCGGCAGCTTCTAATACATCGTAGGTATTGATTCCAAGACGATCAAAGATGATAGAAAGCTCATTCATTAAAGCGATATTCAGGTCTCTTTGTGTATTCTCAATAACCTTTGCAGCTTCTGCAACTTTCATAGATGCAGCTCTGTGTACACCAGCTTCAATGATGAGTTCATAAACCTTTGCTACCTGATCAAGTGCTTCTTCATCAGAACCTGAAACGATCTTGATTGTATTTTGTAGTGTGTGTTCTTTATCTCCCGGATTGATTCTTTCTGGTGAGTATCCCATTTTAAAATCAATACCCATTTTTAATCCACTCACCCTTTCTATCACAGGCAAGCAATCTTCTTCAGTACATCCTGGATACACTGTAGACTCGAAAACAAGGTAATCACCTTTCTTCACTACCCTACCCAATAATTCAGAAGCCCCAATAACAGGACGAAGATCAGGTACGTTGTGATCATCAACCGGAGTTGGTACAGCAACGATAAAAAAGTTTGCCTGCTTCAAATCTTCCTCAGAAGAAGAGAAAAGAATATCAGACCCTTCAAATTGTTCTTTACCCATTTCCTTCCCGGGATCAATACCTTGCTTAAGCAATTCAATTTTCTTCTTGCTGATGTCAAAACCAATCACAGGAACTTTTTTGGCAAAAGCCAAAGCGATTGGTAATCCTACATACCCCTGACCGATAACGGCAATTTTAGCTTCCCTTTTTACTAGTGAATCGTAGATCATTTGTTACTGTTGAATTCTTTTGGTTGTTTATTAAGTTCATCAGGGGGTAAAGCACTAAAATAGTTGTATGTAATTTTCAAGCCTTCGCTGCGATGCACTTTTGGCTCCCAGCCAAGCATTTCTTTTGCTTTTGTAATATCAGGTTTACGTTGTTTTGGATCATCTGCAGGTAAAGGCTTATAAGTAATCTTAACAGATGAGCCGGTTAGTTTCAAAACTTCTTCAGCAAAATCTTTTAATGATATCTCATCAGGATTACCCACGTTCACCGGGCTTGAATAATCACTCATCAATAACCGGTAAATACCTTCGATCAAATCATCAACATAACAGAAAGAACGTGTCTGACTTCCATCACCGAAAACGGTAAGGTCTTCACCACGTAAAGCCTGTCCGATAAATGCAGGAAGAGCTCTTCCATCGTTCAATCTCATTCTTGGTCCGTAAGTATTGAATATCCTTACAATCCTGGTTTCTACGTTATGAAAAGTATGATATGCCATAGTGATGGCTTCCATGTATCGTTTAGCCTCATCGTAAACTCCTCTTGGACCAACAGGATTTACATTACCCCAATATTCTTCGGTTTGAGGATGAATCAATGGATCACCATACACTTCACTGGTTGATGCTACAAGAATTCGAGCTCCTTTCTCTTTCGCCAAACCCAAGCAGTTGTGTGTACCCAAAGCACCCACTTTTAAAGTTTGGATAGGTATCTTCAAGTAATCTATCGGGCTTGCAGGAGAAGCGAAATGCATAATGTAATCAAGCTTTCCCGGAACATGAATAAACTTGGTTACATCATGATAATAAAACTCAAAATTCTTATTTGGGAACAGGTGTTCGATATTTCTCAGATCACCTGTAACAAGATTATCCATAGCTATCACGTGATAACCTTCTTTGATAAACCTGTCGCAAAGATGGGAGCCTAAAAAACCTGCTCCACCTGTTATAAGTACACGTTTGGACATATTAATTTGTTATTGTCTTCCGATGCTTACGTAATGAAAACCTCTTTTTCTTACCTGATCTACATCAAATACGTTTCTTCCGTCGAATATTGCTTTTTGTTTGAGGAGGCTTTCAATCTTTTCAAAATCCGGCGTACGGAATTCATTCCATTCAGTAGCAATTATAAGACCATCTGCATCGTCCAATGCTGAATATTGATCTGCACTATAGCTGATCTTATGGCCAATCAGGTTTCTTACATTAGTCATAGCTTCAGGATCGTAAGCACAAACCTTTGCACCTTCACTTACCAATGCATCAATCATTTCTAAAGCCGGAGCTTCACGGATGTCATCTGTATTAGGTTTAAAAGCTAATCCCCACATGGCAAACTTCTTACCGATGAGATTGCCGTAGAAAGATTTGATCTTTGGGATAAGATGTTGCTTTTGCTTCTTATTTACTTCCATAACTGCTTGAAGAATCTGGAAATTGTAGTCAACATCAGATGAGGATTTTGCAAGAGCCTGAACATCTTTTGGGAAACAACTTCCACCATATCCTATACCTGGAAACAAGAAACGCTTACCAATTCTTTCATCCGTTCCCATTCCTTTTCTCACCATATCAACATCAGCACCTAACCTTTCACAAAGCTGGGCAATCTCATTCATGAAAGAGATCTTAGTAGCAAGGAATGAGTTAGCTGCATACTTTGTAAGCTCAGCAGACTTTTCATCCATGAAGATGATAGGATTACCCTGACGTACAAATGGTGCATACAATTCCAACATGAGTGTTTTGGCTCTTTCAGATTCAGTACCAATCACTACTCTGTCCGGCTTCATGAAATCTTCTACTGCCATTCCTTCCCTCAAAAACTCAGGATTGGAAACTACATCAAATTCGCCTTTGCATTTTTTCGCAATAGTTTCTCTTACCTTGTCGGCTGTACCAACAGGAACGGTGCTTTTATCAATAATAACTTTATAGTCAGTAAGCAGTCCACCAAGATCATCTGCAACTTTCAATATATAACTGAGATCCGCAGAACCGTCTTCACCAGGAGGTGTAGGTAAGGCCAGGAAAATCACATCGGCATCTTTGATTCCCTCTGCAAGGTTGGTTGTAAATGTTAGACGTTCCTCTTTAAGGTTACGAGCAAACAATTTTTCTAATCCCGGTTCAAAAATGGTGATCTCTCCAGAAGAAAGTTTATCAACTTTTCTCTGGTCTATATCAACACAACAAACGTAGTTACCAGTTTCAGCGAAACAAGTTCCGGTTACAAGTCCTACATAGCCTGTTCCTACAACAGCTAATTTCATTCTCTTTTGGTTTTATTTATTTACGTATTCTAAAACTGATGATGTAATAAAGCTCAATTGCTCTTCATCTAGTTCTGTATGCATCGGTAAAGAGATCACTCTCTCAGTTAGCCAATCCGTTACCGGCATATCTTGTACCTGAAGATCAAATGAATCAAACATTTTTTGTTTATGACCTGGAACAGGATAGTAGATCATTGACGGAACACCTTTCGAAGCCAGGTATTCATTCAATCCATCTCTATCAACTCCATCCAAAATCAAAGTATATTGATGAAAAACATGTTTTTGGTTAGATGCTCTGAAAGGTGTGGTGATCTTTGAATTATCAGCAAAAGCATTATCATAAAAGTCTGCAGCCTTTGTTCTCGCTGAGATATATTCGTCTAACTGTTTTAATTTGATGTCAAGTATGGCAGCCTGAACAGTATCCAATCTTGAATTACAACCAACAAGCTCGTGATAATACCTTTTTTGCTGGCCATGATTCGCTACCATTTTTAATCTGGCAGCTAATTCATCATCATCTGTGAATATTGCACCGCCATCTCCATAACAACCCAGATTCTTGGAAGGAAAGAAAGAAGTCGTTCCAATCGTTCCGATCGTTCCTGCTTTCTTACTTACGCCATTACTGAAAGTATAATCAGCACCAATTGCTTGTGCTACATCTTCAATCACATAGAGATTATGTTCTGCAGCGATTTCCATGATCTGCTCCATTGCTGCAACATGACCATACAAATGCACCGGAACAATTGCTTTTGTCTTTGAAGTGATCGCTCTTCTTAGACTCTCCGGATCCATACAGAAGGTTTGCTTATCCACCTCAACAAAAACAGGTTTTAATCTAAGCAAAGCAACAACCTCAGTTGTAGCTATGTATGTAAAAGAAGGAGTGATCACCTCATCTCCTGGCTGTAAGCCAAGTGCCATCATTGCTATTTGCAAAGCATCCGTGCCGTTAGCACAAGGAATCACATGTTTTGCTCCTAAATATTTCGCAAGATTATTTGAGAACTCCTGTACCGGTTTTCCATTTATAAAAGCAGTGCTTTCCAGCACATCAAGCACAGCCTTGTCAACCTCAGGCTTTATTTTGTGATATTGCGTCTTCAGATCCACCATTTGCAATGGTCTCATAAACAATTTTTAAGGCGGCAAAACTACTGGAAAATAGCCGTTTGACCTCATTATTACCACTCATAGGTATAATGTCTCAAGCTAATATCTCAGCATGATACCAAATGCTTGTAATAAAGGAAAATAGGAAATGAGTTTGGGAACTACATAAACGATACCAACTTTAAACCCTGGACGATATCTGCTTAGAAGTTGCAAGCTCTATAATAGTATCTATCGTTTCTTGAATGGCTTCTAATGTACAGGGCTTGATAAGATATTTATCAGCTCCTGCCTTATAGGCAAACGCAATATCCTCTTTAGATGATGATGTACTTAATATCAGAATGGGAACGTTCGAAAATTTCTTACGGCAGCGAATGAGCTTTACTACTTCTCTTCCATGTACACGAGGCAGATTAAAGTCCATAACAATGATATCTGGCAGCGAAGTGGTGGTTTCACAATAGCTTGCTGCAGCATTACCATCTTTTAAAAGTGTTAGCTCATATTCGATCTTTCGATAGTCAAGTGCATCCTGTAGCAACTCAACATCGTCTATATCATCTTCAATTAAAACTATTCTCAAATTTTTGCTCATTCAGGAATGAAAAATGTATAGAATTATATAAAGTAATCATAGAATAATATAAGTAACCAAAAGTATCATATCCTATTTTATGCCTCAAACCTCAAAACACCCTGCAAATGTAGTTGCAGACCGTGGGAATTATATTGTAGCAATCGGAGCCTCAGCCGGTGGACTGGAGGCGATAAATGAATTCTTCGATAATCTTCCAGATGACACTGGTTTCTCTTTCATTGTAATTCAACATCTTTCGCCTGATTACAAAAGTTTAATGGCTGAACTCTTGTCAAAACACACCACTATGAAGGTTGTTGAGGCAGAAGAAGACATGCCGTTAAAACCGAATTGTATCTACCTGATTCCAACAAAAAAGATATTGACTTTAAAAGGTAGTAAGCTACAATTAGAGGAAAAGGTGAGGAACAACCACCCCAACACCACAATTGATATTTTTTTTGAATCCTTAGCAAAAGACAAAAAAGAAAAAGCAATTGGTATCATCCTCTCAGGAACCGGAAGTGATGGTTCAAGGGGAATTGCTGCAATAAAAGATTGTGGGGGAACTATAGTTGTACAAGACCCTTCAACTGCAGAATTCGATGGTATGCCGAACACTGCAATTGCTACAGGATTAGCTGATCTTGTTCTTGCACCGGAGTTAATGCCTGATGAGTTACTTCACTTTTTAAAAGAAGCTCCTTTTATAAGGTCTTTTAGCCAGTTGAATAACCAGGAGGAAGCTATTGTTACAGATACACTGGAGTTGATCTTTCGGATCACTCAACACGACTTTACGCATTATAAACGTCCTACATTACATCGTCGTTTAGCCAAACGAATGGTGGAAAAAGGAATATCCACCCTTGCAGATTATTACAATTTTCTGGCAGATCATCCTGAAGAAGTAAAAGCACTTTGCAAAGAGTTCCTTATTAATGTAACACGTTTCTTTAGAGATGAAGATGCATTTGAGGTGATCAGAAGCCAGGCAATTCCTGCTCTTTTTGCAAATAAAGTTTCAGGCGATACGATAAAAGTTTGGGTAGTAGCCTCCAGCACAGGAGAAGAGGCATATTCACTGGCCATGTTGTTTGAGGAATATATTGAGAGTTTGAAACGATACGACATCAGCGTAAAAATATTTGCCACTGATGTTGACCAGCATGTGATTGATATTGCATCTAAAGGAACCTACACTGAGGAAGCGATTAAGTCAATATCGCCTGAAAGAGTTAAGCGATTCTTTGTAAAAGAAGGTAATACTTATAAAGTGTCTTCGGCATTACGCAAAACGGTTGTTTTTGCCAGGCATGATATCACAAAAGATCCTCCTTTCAGCAAAATTGACTTGCTTACCTGTAGAAACATGCTTATTTACATGAACACTTTATTGCAGAAGAGTGTTCTACAGAAGTTCCATTTTGCTTTGAATGAGGATGGTTTTCTATTCCTCGGCAGTAGCGAAAACATCGGTGCACTTAAAGAAGTGATGAAGGATGTGGACAAAAAATGGAAGATATATCGTTGCATCAGCAAGACAAAGATGGGTGAATATGATACCTTTTTAAACCCCGCTGATAAACCACATTTACATCTCCCCTCTCCCAAAGCGAAAAACGCATTAACCAATCTTTCTGAGATATTTAAAGACACATTCCTGGATGAATATCAATATGCAGGTATTTTAATAGACAAGGATTTTGAAGTTAAGCAAGCTGTTGGTGCATTTAAAAACTTCATGAGTTTTCCTGAAGGAAGTTTCAATTTCAATTTGTTGAAACTTGTTCCCTCTGATCTGGCTGTAGCACTGAGTAGTTGTATTAGAAGAGCAATTAAGGATAATATTAAAATTGTACAGAAAAAGGTAAAGGTTGAAACTGGTAAAAAAGAACGCAGCATTAACATCGTAGTTAAACCTTATCTCACCCAAAAAAATTACCTGCAACCTTTTCTGTTCATTATCTTAAATGAGAATGAGCAGGAAGCTAAGCCTTCAGTCAAAACTGGCGACTACAATAAAAAGGAATTGATCGCACTCCGAATTGAGGAGCTGGAAAATGAACTGCGAGATACCAAAGAAAACCTACAGGCAGTAATTGAAGAAGTTGAATCCGCAAACGAAGAGTTACAGTCTAGTAATGAGGAGATCATCTCCTCTAATGAAGAATTGCAGAGTACAAATGAAGAGTTACAATCACTTAATGAAGAGTTGCACACTGTAAATGCCGAGCATCAGCAGAAGATAAAGGAGTTGATTGATTTGAATGATGATCTTAACAACTACTTTAATAATTCAGAAGTAGGTCAAATACTTATTGATCAAAACCTGATGGTAAGAAAATTTACTCCCTTTGCAAAACGACAAGTGAACCTGATAGAAGGTGATATAGGAAGATCTATCACTGATCTTTCCATGAATTTTAAAAGCCCCAACTTTTTAGGAAAGATCAGGAATGTGATGAAAACTGGTCAACGGCACCAGGAAGATATATCAATGAATGATGGTAATATCTACCTGATGAGAATCGCTCCTTTTCTAAAACAGGATAAAAGCATCAACGGAGTTGTTGTGAACTTCATTGATATTTCGCAGGTAAATACGTTAAATAGTATTCTTGCAGCCATATTGGACAGCTCAACAAGTGGCATTTTGGCTAAAAAAGCCATTCGCAACGAGAATAAAGAGATTATTGATTTCGAATACATCAGTGTTAATAGAGCAGCGGAATTGATGCTGGATATGCAACCTGATTCTTTGGTAGGCAAACGTTTAAAAGAGTCATTCCCTGAAATGAATTCAGGATATTTTAACCGCTATGTTGAGGTGGTCGAAAAAGATGAAAGCAGACAATTCGAATTCTATTTCGCCAAACTAAAAAAGTGGTTTGATATTGTTTGTGTTAAGATGATGGATGGATTGGTAACAACCTTCACCGATATAACTGAAAGAAAAAATGCTGCTGATCTTTTGGCTTCGGGGTACGAAGAACTAAAAGAAACTACCTCCCAATTAGAAAGATCAAATATGGATCTTCTTCAGTTTGCATCTGTAGCTTCCCATGATTTAAAAGAACCATTAAGAAAAATCCAGGCTTTCGGAAATATCTTGAAAGACAAGGTGAAGACCAAACTGGATGATAGTGAGTATAAGTACATTGATAAGATGATCAACTCATCTAACAGGATGCAAAACCTTGTAGATGATATTCTAACTTTATCAAGATTATCGAATACCGAAATTCCTTACATAGAAACTGACCTGAACGATATTGTTGACAAGATCACAGACGATCTCGAGATCACGATCAAAGAAAAAAATGCCATCATAGACTTAGGTAAGCTACCAGTGATCAAAGCTGTGCCTGGTCAAATGCACCAACTTTTTCAGAACCTCATTACGAATGGATTGAAGTTCAATAACGGTAAACGGCCTACTGTAAAAATTCACTTTGTTCCAATATCAGATGAACTACAGCAACAATTTGAAATAGATAGCAAAAACTATCTCTGCATTGAGGTGATAGATGATGGTATCGGGTTTGAGCAGAAATATGCTGAGAAAATCTTTGGTATTTTCCAACGATTGGATGGCAATTCCTACCAAGGTTCAGGAATTGGTTTGGCGATCTGTAAAAAGATCATGGATAATCACCAGGGGTATATTATTGCCAAAAGTGCTCCCGGTGAAGGTGCAAAATTCAGCCTGCTATTTCCGAAATAACTACCAGGAAGCTCTTGCAGTAGGGCTTACTGAAAGATCAACAAATTCGTTCTCCAGGTATTTGTAGTATGCTGTGATGGCTATCATGGCAGCATTATCTGTGCAGTATTGAAATTGTGGGATGAAAGTTTTCCAGCCATACTTTTCTCCCCACTCAATCAAAGCCTTTCGCAATCCACTGTTGGCACTTACACCACCGGCAATACAAACATGATTGATCCTTGTTTGCTCAACAGCCTTTCTTAGTTTCTTCATCAATATATTAATGATCGTTGCTTGAACAGAAGCACAGAGATCATTAATATTCTCTTGAATAAATCCAGCATCTTCCTTCTGCTTCGCCTGGAGAAAATATAAAATTGATGTCTTCAATCCACTGAAAGAAAAATTCAATTCCGGTATTTGCGGTTCAGCAAACTTAAAAGCAAGTGGATTTCCCAGCTGAGCGTATTTATCTACCAACGGACCACCTGGATAAGGCAAACCCAGTAATTTGGCAGACTTATCAAAAGCTTCTCCTGCAGCATCATCTATCGTTTCACCAATCACCTTCAGATCAGTAGGCGAATTTGCCTGTACAATTTGAGTATGCCCTCCACTCACTGTAAGACATAAAAAAGGAAACTCAGGCTTTGGATCATCTATCAGGTTTGCAAGCACATGTGCCTGCATGTGATGTATAGCAATCAGCGGTTTGTCTAAAGCAAGTGCAAGTGATTTAGCAAACTGTGCTCCTACCAATAAACTTCCAATCAAACCTGGAGCCTGGGTAAAAGCAATGGCATCAATCGAACTTAATTCGCAATTGGCATTCTTTAAAGCAACATCCACCACCGGAACAATATTCTGCATGTGAGCACGACTAGCCAGTTCAGGAACTACACCACCAAATTGCTCATGTACCGTTTGGTTAGCAATGTGGTTTGAAAGGATTTTTCCATCCACACACACAGATGCTGAAGTTTCATCACAAGAAGATTCAATTGCCAGGATTGTTGCCATAGCAACAAAAGTAAGTCTGGAAACTTTACTACGTTGTCCTGATCGCTTTTACCGGATTCATCTTAGCTGCTGTAAATGCTGGAATAATTCCAGAGATCACACCAAGGATCACACAGATTGTAAATGCAAGAAGGACTATGTTGGGTGCAATAAATATTGGGAATGGAAGTATTGTGCTGAGCAATAAGGAGAGCAGCCAAACCAATACCAACCCAAATAAACCGCCAAGTACACACAAGAATGCACTCTCTAACAGGAACTCAGTTAAGATGGTTACCTTTTTTGCACCGATTGCTTTTTTCAAACCTATTTGGCTGGTTCTTTCTCTAACCGTTACGAACATGATGTTTGCCACGCCAAAAGCACCAACAATCAGCGATAAACCGGCAATTGCCCAGCCTGCAACATTTACGGTTCCGAAAAAAGCTCCGAGTTGTTCGCTGAATTGGTTGATATCATTTAAAGCAAAATTATCTTCCTTGGTTGGAGGGATTCGTCTGATCTGTCGCATGGTGCCTCTCAAATCCTCCACCAAAGCTGTGGATGGAACTTTATCCCTGCTTTTCACCATGATAAAGTTGCTTCCCCCGAAACCAGATTGGTTCACATTGAACATAGAAGCGTACAAACGATATGAAAAAATTACGGCGTTGTCATAATCAAATCCGCCAACAAAACTTTGCCCCTGCTTTTCAATTACACCAACAACAATCACCTGCCGTCCATTAACAGAAATCTCTTTTCCTGTAGCACGTTGAGGATTGCCAATTAAGTCTTCGGCAACTTTATAACCTATTACCGCTACAGGTGTTCCTCTTTTAAAATCTGCATCCGATAAATATCTGCCGCCTTCCAGGATATCCATTGTCTGGATCTTATCAAAATCCTCGGTTATGCCATATATGCCTACTCCACTTAAAGCGTAATCCTTGTAACTAAGATTTGCAGAACTGGATAAAAAATGAGCTACGTATTCAGCCAGGTAAGATCGTTGTTTAATAAATTCTACCTCTGCATTTTTAGGAGCCGGACGATTTATGTACTTCCACCAAGGGTAAGTGCCACCTTCATTTTGTCCGTATTGCCATTTATCTATATATATGGTGTTACTTCCAAAAGCTTTAATGTCATTCTGCATTTTCTGTTCAAGACTGTCAACCATAGCTAAGACACCGATTATACAAAAGATGCCGATGGTGATACCAAATAACGACAAAAAGGTTCTCAGCTTATTATTCTTAAGCTCACCCAAAGCCATTTTAAAACTGTTCCAAAGTATCGTGATCAGTTTGAACATGCGTCAAATTTAGCGTTTGCCGTTGATGTTCAACAAAAGATGATTTATCTCAACTTTCTTCAAAAAACATTGTTTTTTAAATTAGCATTTGTTCGAGTGCTATTTTTGCAGCGATTTTAAAGAACCAAACTCACTTTATGACCTGGAAACAAGTCTTCACTTCTACCATAGGACAGAAATTAATAATGGGGTTGACCGGTCTTTTCCTTATCTCCTTTTTAGTGGTACACGTAGGTTTAAATGCCTGTATCTGGGCTGATGATGATGGCGAAATGTTTAACCAGGGAGCTCATTTTATGGGTTCGATGGTGGTGATCCGAATTATGGAGATCGGCTTATTCATCGGTTTTTTCATACACATCATCCAGGGTTATGCCTTAACTGCATACAATAATAGCCGTCGTGGTACAGCTTACCGTGTAAACAAAGGTTACGGAAGTAAGTGGTACAGCAGAAGTATGGGCTTGCTGGGAACGTTGCTGCTTTTGTTCTTAATCATGCACATCTGGCATTTCTGGGTGCCTAGCCGTTTAGGTGGAATGTGGAATGTAGAACCATTGCAAGAGGTTACTTATAAAAACGGAACGGTAACCATCCATAATCTTTACCTGCAAATGTTACAAGTGTTTGAAAGTCCTTTAGTGGTTGGATTGTATGTTTTGGGCTGCATCAGCCTTGCTTATCACCTGGCTCATGGCTTTAAAGCTGCATTCAGAACATTTGGGGTATACAATTCGAGATACTATAGCATCATTAAAGCTGCAGGCTATGGGTTTGCAATAGTAGTTTCACTGGCTTTTGCAATGATGCCGATTAGTATGCATTTTGGTTGGGTGAAGTAAAAGAGATTCTGCCACGAAGGCACAAAAACACAAAGTTTCACTAAGCTCTTTGTGTTGCTTAGAGCCTTAGTGGCTTAGTGGCAAAAAAATAGTGAAGCAGGGTGCAGTAACTCCGATTGAACATTGTTGCGTCGCACTCTTATACAAATAGTTCTTTATTCAGCAAGAAAGAGAGTAACCACAGAGGTCACAAAGAAAATAGCACAGAGTACTCAAAGCAAATCTCGGTGTTCTTTGTGGTTATCCAAACAGCTTATCAGTGTTCAGAACGTACAAGTGAGTGACACAACAGACGATGAGTTAAGAGACGAAGCTTAGTTAATTAAGATAAAATCATTCAAATCAGACAAATCACTGGTTTATGTTAGATTCTAAAATTCCTGCCGGACCGTTAGACCAAAAATGGGGTAAATACAAAAGCACTTGTAAGCTGGTAAATCCTGCTAACAAACGCAAAATCGAGATCATTGTTATCGGAACTGGTCTTGCCGGAGCTTCTGCAGCTGCATCTTTAGGAGAACTTGGCTATAAAGTAAAAGCTTTCTGTTTCCAGGATTCTCCAAGAAGAGCTCACTCCATTGCAGCTCAGGGTGGTATTAATGCTGCCAAGAACTACCAGAACGATGGTGACTCTACTTATCGTTTGTTTTACGATACCATTAAAGGTGGTGACTACCGTGCAAGAGAAGCTAACGTTCATCGTTTGGCTGAAGTAAGTGCAAGCATCATTGACCAATGTGTGGCTCAGGGTGTTCCTTTTGCAAGAGAATATGGTGGATTGCTTTCTAACAGAAGTTTTGGTGGTACACAGGTACAAAGAACTTTTTATGCTGCAGGTCAAACTGGTCAGCAGTTATTGATAGGTGCTTACCAGGCTTTGGAGCGTCAGGTTGCTTTGGGTAATGTGAAGATGTATTCTCGCCACGAAATGTTAGAAGTAGTGGTGATTGATGGTAAGGCAAGAGGAATTATTGCCAGAGACCTCGTTAGCGGAAAACTGGAAAGACATTTTGGTCATGCAGTATTGCTTTGCAGTGGTGGTTATGGTAACGTATTTTATTTATCTACAAACGCCATGGGCAGTAATGTAACTGCTGCATGGAAAGCACATAAAAAAGGAGCTTACTTCGGTAATCCTTGTATGACTCAGATCCACCCTACCTGTATTCCGGTGAGTGGAGATCATCAGAGTAAATTAACCCTGATGTCTGAGTCTTTAAGAAACGATGGACGTATCTGGGTTCCTAAAAAGCAGAACGACACTCGTAAGCCAAACGAAATTGCTGAAGAAGAAAGAGATTATTATTTAGAGAGAAGATATCCTGCTTTCGGAAACCTGGTTCCTCGTGACGTGGCATCCAGAGCAGCGAAAGAAAGATGCGATGCAGGTCATGGTGTTGGATCTTCAAGACAAGCCGTTTACCTTGATTATGCCGATGCTATTCAGCGTTACGGTAGAATTGAATTGGGTAAGCAAGGAATTCAAGATGCAGATGCTGCAACGATCACCAAATTGGGTAAAGAAGTAGTGAAGGAGAAGTACGGTAACCTTTTCGATATGTATGAAAAGATCACCGGCGAAAATCCTTACGAAATACCGATGCGAATTTATCCTGCTGTACACTACACAATGGGTGGGCTTTGGGTTGATTACAACCTGATGACAACTGTTCCTGGCTTATATGCACTGGGTGAAGCCAACTTCTCTGATCATGGAGCTAACCGTTTAGGTGCTTCGGCTTTAATGCAAGGATTGGCTGACGGATATTTCGTTATTCCATATACCATCGGCGATTATTTGGCTGATGAAATTCGCACAACCAACATCCCTACAGATCATCCGGTATTTGTTGCTGCTGAGAATGAAGTGTCTGAGCGTATCAACAAGTTGATGAACATTAAGGGTTCACAGTCTGTTGAGAGCTTCCATAAGAGACTGGGTAAGATCATGTGGGATAAATGTGGGATGGCTAGAAATGCTGAGGGATTAAAACAAGCTATCGCTGAAATCCGTGCATTAAGAGAAGAGTTCTGGAAAGATGTAAGAATTCCGGGTGCTGTGAACGAGTTCAATCCAGAATTAGACAAAGCAAATCGTGTTGCCGACTTTATTGAACTCGGCGAGCTGATGTGTATGGATGCTTTGGATAGAAACGAAAGTTGTGGTGGTCATTTTAGAGAAGAATATCAGACAGAAGAAGGTGAAGCGTTGAGAGATGATGACAACTTCATGTATGTTTCTTCATGGCAATATGCAGGAACCAGTAACTGGCAGTTACATAAAGAAGTGCTGAACTACGAAGTAGTGAAGCCGAGCCAACGTTCTTATAAGTAAATACAAACAGAACGCAGATTTTTATGATGGTTATGATAAATCTTACTAATCATAATGATCAGCGTTCCAAATTGATATAGCATGGAGCATTACAATATGAATCTGACAGTGGAAGTATGGCGTCAGAAAAACAAAGACGACAAAGGTGGATTCAAATCTTACAAGGTAAAAGATATCTCCTCTGAGATGTCGTTCCTTGAGATGTTTGATGTGCTGAATGAGCAACTTGTGAGAGAAGGTGAAGACCCTGTTGCTTTCGATCACGATTGCCGTGAAGGTATTTGTGGTGCCTGTTCAATGTACATCAACGGTAAGCCACATGGTCCCTGGGCAGCTACAACAACCTGTCAGCTTCACATGAGAGCTTTTAAAGATGGTGATACAGTAGTCGTAGAACCCTGGAGAGCAAAAGCTTTTCCGGTGATCAAAGACCTGGTAACTGATCGTGGTGCTTTCGACAGAATTATTGCTGCCGGAGGTTATGTTTCAGTAAACACGGGTAATGCCGTAGATGGTAACTCTCTTCCAGTAGAAAAAGAAAAAGCAGATGCTGCCTTTGCAGCTGCAGCCTGTATTGGTTGTGGTGCTTGTGTAGCAATTTGTAAGAATAGCTCTGCAAACCTCTTCATCGGTGCTAAGGTTTCTCACCTGGCTTTGTTGCCACAAGGTGAGCCGGAAAGAAGGGTTCGTGTATTGAACATGATCGATCAAGCTGATAAAGAGGGTTTTGGTGCTTGTACAGTAACCGGAGCTTGTGAAGCTGTTTGCCCTAAAGAAATTTCAATTGCAAATATTGCCAGATTGAACAAAGAGTATATGAGTGCTTCTTTTAGTTCAGATAAATAATCGTTTCGAAATATTGTCAAGCCACTGTCGAGGACAGTGGCTTTTTATTTTAAGATGTTTTGTAGCACTTTAGCCTTACCGTCAATATCGTGGGTATATTTTAAGCCGAGTAGTCGGCAAATCATGGGATAAACATGAATGTTCTCAAAGCTGCCGATGGTCTTTCCACTTTTGAAGTTTGGTCCCCATGCAAAGAAGCTAGCATGCATCTCTTTCATAACAGCATCAAATCCATGAGTACCTGGATTTATCTTACCAGTCCAACTACTTAATACTTTCGGATAGATTGGCAGGATGTAAATATCCCCTATCCTGTTAAACTTGTCATCTACAGTTCCATTATACCATTTGGGTGGAATACTATCCTTTAGATAAACAAGAAAACCATTGGCGTTATTCTTCAGATAATTATAGGCTAGTAGTATATCACCCATATTTTTTGCATAAAGATGCATACTGGTGCTGCCATCTTTGATAATGAATTTTGAGGTGTCGATCATAGTCCTGACGTTGATCCTGGTAACAGTATCGACATTTGCCATCCCATGATCTGCAACGAAAATGAAATTCACAGGTAACCCCGAAGCTGATGCAATTGCCGTTAATTGATTAACTACATCATCAACCTTTTGTACAGCCTGCCTTGTTTCTTCTGCATCTGGTCCGAAAGTATGACCAGCATAATCAACATCACCAATATAGAAAGTGATCAAATGTGGACGAACACTATCAGGCAAATGCAGCCAACGATTTACAGCATCTATCCCTTGCTGTATGCTTGCTTTGCTGTTGTACTTATACCAATAAGAAGAATAAGTATTCTGAATAGCTGCCTCTGTACCAACATAATTATAACTCGCTGTCACCATACCTTGTTGCTCGGCTAAAACCCATAATGGATTACCTCCATACCAGGTTCCATCTTCAACAGTGCTACGGTCATCAATAGCATAGCTTTCTTTTCTGTTCCGGTCGTAAAATCGATTGTACACTAGTCCATGATGAGCAGCATATAAGCCAGTAGCAATACTGTAGTGGTTTGTATATGTAACACTGGGGTAACAAGGAATCATGCTTTTGGCTCTCACACCTCGTTTGCTTAAGCGAAGCAAGTTGGTTGCGGCATGTTTTACAGCATAGTCGTACCGAAAACCATCAGCTGATATTAAGATAACATAAGGCTTGCTCAATTGATTTGATGCATTTCTCCTTCCCTCTTCAATATGTTCAGCAGGATCCTGTGCATACAGCCAGGAAACACTTATCAGGATAAAAAAACAGAGTGTAAGCCGAATCATGATATAAAGAAAGCTAATCTAAAACTGATTCTCCGTTATATGCACGTTATCTGGAGATTCAACAATATTTTGATTTTGATTGTGAACTGAGCCTTTTTCGAGTGTATGTCTTAAGGCACTTATTGAAACTGGCTTATACAGAAAGTCATCGAAGCCGTGGGCAATAATGTGTTGTTGTTCATGTACTGATGCAGTAAATGCTACAAGGTAAGACTGCTGCTTTTTATAATGATAGGAACGCATTTTGTTCACAGCATCATAACCATTCCATCCTGGCATATCAAGATCAAGTAATACGATATCGTAATTGCTAATTGTCCATTGTTCATAAGCCTGTTCACCATCTGCAACCATCACAAAAGAACTTACACCTAAACTTTCAAGTTGCTTTTGCAGTACCAGTTTATTGATGTCATTATCTTCTGCCACGAGAACTTTTAGCTTACCTAGATTTGGTGTAGGCTTATCCTCTATACTTATTCCTGTATTTGCCGTTGTTTTGAAAGTAATCTCAAAGTTGAATTTTGAGCCATTACCAAGGCTACTCTCTAGTCTTACAGAAGAATTGAACATCTTTAGTACTTGCTGTACAATCGTTAATCCCAGTCCCGTTCCTCCATATTTACGTGTAGTGTTTTGTTCTGCTTGGCTAAACATATCGAAGATCAGATGCTGCTTTTCAGCTGCAATGCCGATACCTGTGTCTTCAATAGTAAACATCACTTTAGCAATATTAGTATCCTCCTCAATCAATTGCAGAGATACAGTTACACTTCCCTGATGGGTGAACTTGATGGCATTCCCAACAAGGTTGTACATCACTTGCAACAAACGGGTAGGGTCACTCATTACTGTAATGTTTTCCAAACGCTTGTCAATATTCAGTACAAGTTTTACTTGCTTATCTCTCGCTTTAATCATTAAAACACTACAAACATTACTGATAAGGTGATATAAATTCACCGGCATATTTTCAAGTTGTACTTTATGAGAATCAAGCTTATTTAGATCGAGGATATTATTCACCAGCGAAAGCAGGTCCGAGGCAGAGTATCGAAGAATATCAAGATTTTCCTTAAATTTTTCTTCCGGCCTTTCCCGCAACATTAGTTCTGTAACACCTACAACTGAGTTCAAGGGTGTTCGTAGCTCATGCGTCATTGTTGCAAGAAAATCAGCACGACTTTGAGCCAGTTTCTTTGCTTCTGCAGCAGTAATCTCTAGCTGTTTGTTTAACTGTTCTTTCTCCTTTATGTTCTCGTCAAATGCTCTGTAGAAATAATAATGGCTTACCACAATGGTGATAAAGTTCAATATTGCTATGATCTCAAACCCTGGGGAGGCAAGTTGTTCTGTGAAATTTGTGATGCCAAATCCTTCAGGGAAAAATGAATAAATTAAAAAAGGAACTATAGCTATAATTGAATAAATAACACCGGCACGTGAACCTAGTATATAAAAGCTGCCAAGCATTATCATGAATGCAAACTGTACAGCAGGCAGGTTAAGGTTATGGATAAAGACAAGGGCATTGCTCCATATCATTATCAATCCCCCAACAAGCAAAATATGAGCAAACCATTTGATCCTGTGTGGATTAGTTAATAAGAGTTTTATTACAACAATATAAACTACCAGACTAGCCATAGCCCTCAACAATTGCAGCCACTGATCAGATAAGAAGGCAAAAGCAATCACCACGAATGCTTTTAAAATCGAAAACAGGATAATACTATAAATGATGCGAACCTTAGCTTTAGCAAAGCTGTCGGGCAATATTGACAATGCTCTTTGGAGAGACCAGTTGAATGGAGGGAGTTTTGGGTACATGTTAGCACCACTAATATACACATGATGGAGTAATAAATGGAAAATAAAAGAATGCTTCAGCATCATCCAATGTGGGAATGATGCAAATCTTCATCTCAATTGTATAAAACTGCTTCAGCTTAATTGCTTCATTTTGCATAAAACCATAATATGTCATTATTAACTGTTGTAATCGTATTAGTAGTAGTGGGTGTTCTACTTTGGCTAATCAATGCCTATATCCCCATGGATCGCAAGATCAAGAACATTCTTAATATCATAGTGGTGATCATAGTTGTAATCTGGTTGCTGAAAGCATTTGGCATCTGGGGTTCAATGGATGGGGTTAAAATATAATCGCCTTAGCCTTAGTACACCTTCATATTTATATTAACGAAGCTTCTAAGTTAAATAGTAGCCATTTGTACATGTACAGGTGGCTATCTTTTTTTGTAGGTCACTAAAGCCCGCTTCATATTAAAATCGTTACCTCAAACGAAAACATACACATCCAATAAGGTAACTTGCTTTATGCAATTTGACCATTACACCATCAGGCTACTTACAACTGGTGACCTACTTCCCTATTTCGAACTCGTGCAAAGAAATCGCTCAAGGCTTGAAGATTTCTTTACTGGTACTGTATCAAGAACTAAAACCCTGGAAGACACGCAAAACTTTCTTGCCGATATTACTGAACGAGCTAAGTCAAAGACCTATTTCCCTTATATAATTGTTGATAACATCACTGGGAACATCGTAGGCTTCCTTGATCTGAAGAACATAGACTGGAGCATCCCTAAATCAGAAATGGGATGCTATATGGATGAAACCTTTGCCAGCAAGGGTATTGCCTCTAAAGCCTTTGGCATATTCTGCAAGTACTGCTTTGAGGAGTTCGGGTTTCAAAAACTATTTTTACGTACGCATGAAACCAATACAGCGGCAAAAAAGCTAGCAGAGAAAAATGGGTTTCAGGTTGAAGGAATTTTGAGGAGAGATTACAAGACTACTTCAGGAACACTGGTAGACCTGATCTATTACGGTAAGTTGAAGTAGCCTAATCTTTCAATTACCCTTCGTATATTTCACTTTCCAAAACTTAAATGTATGACCAAAAGACTGCTTGCGGCATTAACAATCATCTCTATGGTATCATGTAAATCAGGCATCCAGCGAGAGCCTTATAAATTTCCCGAAGGTGTAAAACCACCTGTGGCTGAGATAAAGCCACATACAAGAGATATTCATGGAGATAAGGTAGTAGATAATTACTACTGGATGTACGACTACTTTGGCAAAGGGCCCGATAGCTCCAACGTAGTAAAATACCTTGAAGCTGAGAACCAGTACCTGGATACCATGATGAGTGGTACAAAGAATTTCCAGGAATCACTTTTCAAGGAAATGAAAGCCAGGATCAAAGAGAAAGATGAAAGCGTTCCTGTTTTCAAGAACGGCTATTACTATTACACAAGAACTGACGACGGCAAACAGTACTATAAATATTGTCGCAAGAAAGGAAGCCTTGAAGCGAAAGAAGAGATTTTGCTGGATGTAGATGCTATGGCAGAAGGTCATCCCTACTATGCAGTTGCCGGCTACGAAATAAGTGAAGACAACAAACTACTGGCTTATGCAGTTGATGAAGTTTCACGTCGTCAATATACGATCCGTGTCAAAAACCTGGAAACTGGTGAAACACTAAAAGATGCCATCGCAAACACAGAGGGAGATCCTGTTTTTGCAAACGATAACAAGACGATCTTCTACACCTCTAAAAATCCGGTGACGCTTTTATCAGAAAAGATCAAGAGACACACACTAGGAACTGATGCTGCTACAGATGTCCTGGTATATGAAGAGAAAGATAAAAGCAATTACATCGGTATTGGTAAAAGCAAGAATAACAAGCACATCTTTATTTACTCCCAGGCTACAATGTCGTCGGAGTTACGATATATAGATGCATCAACACCTACAGCACCGTTCAAAGCTTTTCAGCCAAGAATGAAGGATGTCTTGTATGATGTAACGCCTTTGGCAGATAAGTTCCTCATCCGTACCAATCTCAATGCAAAGAATTTCAGGCTGATGGAATGTCCGTTAAACAAAACTGATGTTGCAAGCTGGAAAGAAGTTATTCCACATCGTACTGATGTTTTGTTACAAGGCGTTGAAGAGTTCAAAGACTTTATCGTACTCAGTGAAAGAAAAGAAGGTTTGGTTAAACTTCGTGTTCGCAACTTAGGCAATGGTAGTGAACATTATGTTGACTTTGGTGAGCCTGCTTATGCTGCCAATTTCGGTGCAAATCCAGAGTACAATACTACCAACCTCCGTTATGGCTATACTTCATTAACTACTCCACAAAGCGTTTACGACTACAACCTCGTAACCAAAGAAAAGAAACTAAAAAAACAACAGGAAGTTGTTGGTGGATATGATGCTAAAGAATATGTTACTGAAAGGATCTATGCTACGGCAAGAGATGGAGTGAAAGTACCAATCTCGATTGTCTACAAAAAAGGATTTGAGAAAAACGGTAAGGCTCCATTGTTGTTATACGCTTATGGATCTTACGGAAGCAGCACAGATGCAGCTTTTAATTCTGCCAGACTCAGCTTGTTGAATAGAGGTTTTGCTTACGCCATTGCACACATTCGTGGTGGACAGGAAATGGGTCGCCAGTGGTATGAAGATGGGAAGATGATGAAAAAGAAAAACACGTTCACTGACTTTATTGATGCAGGGCAATTCCTGGTAAAAATGAACTACACCAGCAAGGAACATTTGTATGCACAAGGTGGCAGTGCAGGTGGGCTTTTGATGGGTGCTGTAGCCAATATGGCTCCTGACCTTTGGCATGGACTTATCGCTCAGGTCCCTTTTGTTGATGTGATCAATACCATGCTGGATGAAAGCATTCCACTTACCACAAACGAGTTTGACGAGTGGGGTAATCCAAAGAATAAAGAGGCTTACCTCTATATGAAGAGCTACTCTCCTTATGAGAATATAGAGAAGAAAGCTTATCCAAATATTCTCGTAACAACTGGTTTGCATGACAGCCAGGTGCAATACTTTGAGCCTGCAAAGTGGGTAGCAAAACTCAGGGCAATGAAAACAGATAATAACATGCTCTTGCTAAAGACCAACATGAAGTTTGGACATGGAGGTGCTTCCGGTAGATTTGATTATTTAAAAGATGTAGCGTTGAACTACTCCTTCTTATTAGCCTTGGAAGGAATAACCGAATAAAACGAAGAGGTCGTCCCAATGCTAATTGGGACGATTTTCTTTTTAAAGGGCAATCAGTTATTAAATTTTCTTTGATTTATAAAAAAGCCAGGCTTAAGCAGCCACTTTCTTTCTCAGATTGTGTGCTAATGCCAGTAAACCGGTT
>JANPIB010000008.1:0-2721 GCA_031424775.1 Chitinophagales bacterium
TTTTGCATACACCTTTAATGAGTGGAGCTAATGCCATTCATGGTGTAGTGATCATTGGTGCTATCATCGTGATGGGTAGAGTAGATGACACTAACTATGCAGCACTCATCATTGGCTTCTTAGCTGTTCTTGTAGGAACGCTGAACGTTGTTGGTGGATTTGTTGTGACTGACAGAATGTTAGAAATGTTCAAGAAGAAAAAGAAATAACTCCTTATAAAATATTCTCATGGACTTTAATTTACTCACCCTCTGTTATTTGATAGGCTCAGTTACATTCATACTGGGATTAAAGATGTTGTCGCATCCTGATTCTGCAAGGAAGGGAAACCTGATAGCGGCATTCGGTATGACACTAGCCATTTTCGGAACTATATTTTTATATAGAGACGAATCTGGAAACAAACTGGGCAACTACCCCTGGATATTTGCTGCTCTTGTTGTAGGAACAGTCATCGGAACATTAATGGCTAAGAAAGTAAAGATGACTGCCATGCCTGAGATGGTGAGTCTCTTTAACGGTATGGGTGGACTTTGTGCTGCTTTGATCTCAGTTCTTGAATTCCAACACATACTTGAAAGCTTTAAGCCAGTTGAGCCTTTGCACATCCTCATTATTATCGTTGCAATGGTTATCGGCACTGTTTCTTTTGCAGGTTCGATGATAGCATGGGGAAAGTTAAACGGTAAAGTAAAAGACTATACATTTAAAGGACAGACATACATCAACCTTGCTTTATTGATTGGCATGATTGCTTATGTAGCCTGGTTCACTTACTCAACACCTGCAGATGGTTTCTATGAATCAACCCAGGTATATGCTTTCTACGGAATTATCGCTTTAGCTTCTGTGTACGGAATTATGTTCGTAATGCCAATTGGTGGAGCTGATATGCCTGTTGTTATCTCTTTGCTCAACTCATTCACAGGTATGGCAGCTGCATTTGGTGGTTTCCTTTACCACAATCAAGTAATGCTGACAGGTGGAATTTTGGTTGGTGCTGCAGGTACGTTGCTTACGATCTTGATGTGTAATGCAATGAATCGAAGTTTGAAAAATGTATTACTAGGATCTTTTGGTGGTGGAAACAAAGCAACTGGTGGAACAAGTGCATCAGGTGGTAACTATAAGGAAATTAGTGTTAGTGATGCTGCTGTTGTATTGAGTTATGCAAATAAAGTAATGATCGTTCCGGGATATGGATTAGCTGTTGCTCAAGCTCAGCACATTTGTCATGAGCTGGAAAAGTTTCTTGAAGATAAAGGAGTAGAAGTGAAATACGCTATCCATCCTGTAGCTGGAAGAATGCCAGGTCACATGAACGTTTTGCTAGCTGAAGCTGATGTTAACTATGAGAAACTCATGGAAATGGAGCAAGCAAATGATGAGTTTAAAACGACTGATTGTGTACTGATCCTCGGTGCAAACGATGTAGTTAACCCTGCTGCTAAAACAGATCCTGCTTCTCCAATTTACGGTATGCCAATCCTTGAAGTAGAGCAAGCCAAAATGGTGATCGTAAATAAAAGAAGTATGAAGCCGGGTTATGCCGGAATTGAAAATGAGCTTTTCTTCCAGCCAAAAACTTCTATGTTATTTGGAGATGCTAAAGCTGCTCTTCAAAAGCTATTAGCCGAGATGAAGAATTTGTAATAAGAAATAAGAAAGGAATAATAAGAAATAAGAAAGTATTGCGATGCTTTAGGTTTTAACTTACTTATTTCTCATTTCACATTCCTTATTTCTTATTTTCACCACCTGTGCAACTTCCAGCAGCATTATTACACTCACTTCAGGATGTTCAGGGCTTTAACGAAGCTACCTTTAAAGCTGTTCATGAATCAGGTGAGCAGGTCACCTCAATTCGTATCAATCCAAAAAAGATTGTCTCCGCTACAATTGCAGATTCCTTTTCGATTGTCAACTGTGAACTGTCAACCATACCCTGGTGTTCAAACGGCTTTTATTTATCCCAACGTCCGTCCTTTACTCTCGATCCACTGTTTCATGCCGGATCATATTATGTACAGGAAGCCAGCAGTATGTTTCTCTGGCATGTGCTTGAATCTTTAGTAGATAAAGACCAACATAATATTGCCCTCGATCTTTGTGCAGCTCCTGGTGGGAAAAGCACTTTGCTTTCTTCATTTTTTGAGGAAGGATTAGTCGTCTCAAACGAAGTGATAAAATCTCGTGTTAGTATTCTAGGAGAGAATATTACCAAATGGGGCGATTCAAACGTGATCGTTACCAATAACGATTCAAGAGACTTCAGCCGACTTCCTGGTTTCTTTGATGTGATCGTTACCGATGTTCCTTGTAGTGGGAGTGGTTTGTTCAGAAAAGACCCTTCAGCTATTGAAGAGTGGAGCCTGGATAATGTAAATCTCTGTTCTCAGCGACAGCAAAGAATTCTTGCCGATATTATTCCTTGCTTAAAGCAAAACGGCATTCTTATTTATTCAACTTGTTCTTATTCCAAAGAAGAAGACGAAGAGATTTTAGATTGGATTGTGGATGGGTTCCAGCTTCAACCTTTAGAAGTTCCTGTTCCTGCTGAATGGAACATCATCGAATCTTCCTCAGTTAAACATTCCGCAAAAGGATATCGCTTCTTCCCCGATAAAACCAAAGGCGAAGGATTTTTTATTGCTGCATTCAAACAATTGAATGATGTTTCAGAAGCCAGACAAAAAGAAACTACGCTCAATATAGCTACAG
>JANPIB010000009.1:0-15969 GCA_031424775.1 Chitinophagales bacterium
CTTTACTACTTTATTTTTTTCCTGCTTAATATCTTCGATCTTCTTCTCCAATTCAAGAATGTTCTCAGGAACATTAATGTTCTTCAGGTGAACCCTTGCTCCTACTTCATCCAAAACATCAATCGCTTTGTCCGGAAGCAAACGATCGGTCATATAACGATCACTCAACTTAACACAAGCTTCGATCGCATCTTCAGAGTAAGATACGTTATGATAATCTTCGTATTTGCTTTGTATGTTAGTGAGTATCTGGATTGTTTCGTCAACACTTGGCGGATCAATGATCACTTTCTGGAAACGTCTGTCTAATGCACCGTCTTTTTCAATGTGCATTCTGTACTCATCCAGAGTTGAGGCACCAATACATTGGAGTTCTCCTCTTGCTAAAGCTGGCTTGAAGATATTAGAAGCATCCAGAGAACCGGAAGCTCCACCAGCTCCAACAATCGTATGTATCTCATCAATGAACAAGATCACATCCCTGTTCTTCTCAAGTTCATTCATGATAGCCTTCATTCTCTCCTCAAACTGCCCACGATACTTTGTACCAGCAACCAAAGCTGCCAGATCAAGAGAGACCACTCTTTTGTCGAATAGTACTCTTGAAACTTTTCTTTGAACAATTCTCAATGCAAGACCTTCTACGATAGCGGTTTTACCAACACCCGGTTCACCAATAAGGATCGGGTTGTTCTTTTTACGACGAGACAATATCTGGGAAACTCTTTCGATCTCTTCTTCCCTACCTACGATAGGGTCGAGTGTTCCCATTTCTGCCAGTTTAGTAATATCCCTTCCGAAATTATCAAGAACAGGCGTTTTACTTTTTGCACCGGTACCGCCTTTGCGTTGCTGAGAATAACTTTTCTTCTCATCATCAAAGTCGTTGTCATCGTCTTCTGTGTACTCACTTCTAACGTCATTACTTCTTACCATACCCAGTTCGTTTCTGAAAACATCATAATCAACTTCGAATTGATTCAATATCTGAGTTGCGATGTTCTCTTTGTTTTTAAGAATTGAAAGCATTAGGTGTTCTGTTTCAACCAGGGGACTTTTCATTGCTTTGGCTTCCAGTACGGTCACACGGATCACTTTCTCAGCCTGCTTGGTAAGGGGTAAGCTGTTTATATTGGCTATATTCTTTCCGGTTTTATCTTTTACAGCGAGTTCAACTTCTTTGCGGAGTTCGTATAGATCAATATTTAATTGTTTTAGCACATTAATGGCAGTGTTATCGACTTAACTTATTATCCCAATTAACAAGTGTTCTGTTCCTATAAAATCATTTCCGAGCCTCAGAGCTTCCTCCCTGCTAAAAGAAATAATCTCCTTAACCTGGGCCGAAAAATTATTATCCATAATTATATTTAGAGTTGTACAATAATAACGAATATTTTTGGCTTGCCTCATAGAGCAATTATGCACAGATGTTAATGTATTTTGAATAGATTATTGAGTATGAAGGTCAAAATTGATACCAAGGAAAAATTTACAGTTATTACTCCTGAAGAGTTAGAACTAACTGCGAATCTGTCAGAAGAGTTACGAATTATATGTGACGAACGTTTGCAGAGTATGCCAAAAAGTGTAGTGTTAAGTCTACAGCTGGTACAAACCATTGATGAAGAGGCTGCATCTACAATAACCACTGTCCAACAAAATTTTTATGACAATAGTGCCTCCTTTGTTGTTTGCGGAATGAGCAAAGAATTGGAGCAAAGGTTCGACGAATTGGAGCTGCTTGACTTTTTGAACTATACACGAACAGAAAGCGAAGCCTGGGATATCTTGCAGATGGAGGAAGTAGAAAGGGAATTGCTTGATAGTGGTGACATTGAGTTTGAAACTGAATAAAAAGACGGTTTCTCGTTTCTGGTTTCTCGTTTGCTAAAACGAATTCATTAAATCGGGATAATAACGAGAAACAACAAACCAGCAACTAGAATGTTTGGCGTAACGATACTTGGCAATAACTCGGCGATTCCAGCTTTTGACAGGCATCCAACTGCACAAGTGGTTACTTTGGATGATCAATTGTTTCTTTTTGATTGTGGGGAAGGCACTCAAATGCAATTTTCTACTTACAAGATCCGCCGAAGCAGGATCAACCACATCTTCATCTCACACCTACACGGAGATCATTATTTTGGACTAATAGGACTACTCACCAGCTTTAGTTTGCTATCCAGAACAACTGACCTGCATTTATATGCTCCAGTAGCGTTGGAACAAATTATAAAATTGCATCTTGAAGCTGCAAATACTAGTTTATGCTATCCCCTACATTTTCATCCGATAACCACTGAAGGCATTTTGGTGGAGGACAAGAAGTTTTTAGTAGAATGTTTTTCTACGCTGCATCGAATTGAATGCTGGGGTTTTATTGTAAGAGAAAAGAAAAAGCCAAGAAAGATTAATAAAGATGTGATCAGCCAACATGAGGTACCAGCTGCTTTTTACGATCGACTAAAAGACGGTGAAGATTACACAACCAAAGAAGGTAAGCTCATTAAGAATGAAGTGTTAACTGTACCAGCAAAGGCTGCAAAAAGTTATGCTTTCGCTGCTGATACGATCTATTTTGAAAAACTGGCTGAAAAGGTGAAAGACGTAACCCTGCTTTACCACGAATCTACCTACCTGAAAGATCAGGTGCAAAGAGCTGCAGATCGGTTTCATTCAACTACTGTTCAGGCTGCAACTATTGCTCAAAAAGCTGGGGTTGAAAAACTACTATTAGGTCACTTTAGCAGTAAGTACGAAGTGCTGGACGAATTTCTAGCAGAAGCAAAAGAAATCTTCCCCAACACACAACTTGCAATTGAGGGAACGACTTACAGGATTTGAAATGTTCCACAAAAATTCAGAAAGTACAAGTGAGTGACATCCCGAAGTATCGGGATTCACTTCGCTCAACAACGATATTTTGCCCAAGAGTGCGACGCAAGGAACGATACCACGAAGTATTGAAGCTGGCTACCAAAGCTTACAATAATCCCACTAACCACTTATAAAAGTCAGGAAACTGCTTTCTCCAAGTCGGCTCATTATGCTGCCCCATAGGATTTACGATCGTCGTGGTGTTTACATTTCCTTTCTTTTCAATAATAGACACCATTCGTTTCATATCAGCTACCATTTTTGCCTGACCTTCGGCACTGCTACCTTCCTTACCACCGGCATAAAAGAAGAACTTTGGTTTGGCTCCCGCCCAATCTGTTTTCTCAACATCAGCAAATAGCTGTGGAGCCGTCCAGAAAGCCGGAGAAAATACTCCTGCACCACCAAAAACATTTGGATATTTTAGAACTGCATACAAGCTGATCAATCCACCCATGCTGCTTCCAGCTGTAAAGGTGCTGGCAGCATCTTTTTGGGTTCTGAATTTTTGATCAATATATGGCTTTAGTGTTTGAGCGATAAACTCAACATATTTAGCTCCCTCACCTTTGTTATTTTGAAAGTCGTAAGGATTGTACTCACTCATTCTTTTCTCTCCACCATTATCAATTCCCACCACGATCATTTGTTTACCGGTAGCCTTTTGAAGTGAATCCATTGCTTCATCAACACCCCACTCACCAAAAGGTGCCGTTTGTTCGTTGAACAGATTTTGCCCATCATGCATATACAAAACGGGATAACTCGTTTTTGAAGTTGCATATCCTTTTGGCAGGTAGATCCAGATGCGTCTTTTCCTATCCAGCTGAGGCATGTAAAACATTGAATCCAAAACTTTTACCTGTGGTGTTGCCGTATAAGGCTTAGGCTTATCAGGGTAATCATCTTTCCAACCTTCTATTACAAACTCCTGTGTCATATCTCCTTTTAATTCGACCACCCTGTCTGCAATATCCCTGCCATCGGTTGTAGTTTCAACCCTGTTCCATCCACCACGTGTGAACTTGAATGCATAAGTACCTGCAGGAATATCTTTCAGTACAATACTTAACCTGCTGCCAAGGGGTTTTAGTTTATAACTATAGTCTTGTGGATTCCAACTATTAAAATTTCCAGCAACATAAACAGGCTCAGCCGCTCTTTGAGCAACATTTACCGTTGGCTTTGGTACACTGGTCACGATAAGCTTTAAAGTATATTGGGCTGAAACGGACAAACAGATGATAAAAAGCAGGATAGAAAAGATGAACTTTTTCATAGCGATGAAATTAAGCACAAAAAAGCCACTCAGGAAAGTGGCTGGTTATTTTAACTAAAGGTCTTTAAATAAGTTTTTACTTTTTCATGAACTGCTTCACTCAAAGGTGTTACCGGAAGCCTTAAATAATTCTCGATAACACCAAGCTCAGTCAAAAATGCCTTCACTCCTGCTGGATTATTTTCAACAAACAGCAGATCATAACCTTCCAGCATTTGATAATGAAGTCTCCTGGCTGAGCCATATTCTCCAGCAATACAATGCCTGATCATATCAGAGAAATGCTTAGGAAAGCAGTTTGCCGCTACACTAATAACACCATCCATTCCACAAGCCATTTGTGGCAATACAAGATTATCATCTCCACTCACCACAAGAAAATCTGTGGGCCTGTCTTTCAGTATCTGCATACACTGATTAAGATCGCCGCTGGCTTCTTTAATTCCGGCAATATTATCAACTTCAGCAAGCTTCAAAGTGGTTGATGCATTGAGATTTCTTCCGGTTCTCCCTGGAACGTTGTACAACAATATCGGCTTTGGAGAAGCTGCTGCCAAAGCTTTATAATGCTGGTAAAGACCTTCTTGTGAAGGCTTACTATAATATGGTGAAGCACTTAAAACTGATGTTGCTTTTTCCAGTGGAAATTTTTCCAGGTCTTTGATCAACTCTTGTGTGTTGTTTCCACCAATTCCCACAACTACCGGAACTCTGTTGTTTACCTGTTGATAGGTGAAGTTGAGGATCTCAAGTTTCTCATCTTTAGAAAGCGTTGGCGTTTCACCAGTGGTTCCCAGGCTAACAACATATTCAACTCCTCCGTCAATAATAAACTCAATAAGTTTACTTAATGCATCATAATCCACTTCAAAATTGCTTTTGAAGGGAGTTACCATAGCAACACCGGTTCCTTTCAATGTATTTCTTAGCGACATTCTATTGTATTATTATTTGCTTAGCTTTTGTTCGCTGTTCATCATCTGTTGTGTCACTCACTTGTACGTTCAGAACTTCATTCTGCTGGTGCCACGTACCTGACGATTCACGTACGGTTGTACAAGAGTGCGACGCAACAGAAGTAAGATTATTGAACTACAGCTGGCTCCATAGGCAACTCATCCCAAAAGCCCATTTTACCAAACTTTTCAATTCGATTATTGATTCTATCTGCTGGTTTTACAGATTTCAATTCATCCAGGGCAGAAATAATTCTGTTCTTGAGTATCTCTGCTGCAGCATCGTAATCCCAATGTGCACCACCATCCGGTTCTGAAACGATCTCATCAACTAATCCAAATCCTTTCATATCGGTAGCAGTCAATCGAAGTTGCTCAGCAGCAATTTCTTTTTTATCCCAGCTTCGCCAAAGAATTGAACTACAGCTTTCAGGAGAGATCACTGTGTACCATGTGTTCTCCATCATTAGTACTTTATCTCCTACACCAATTCCTAAAGCACCACCACTGGCACCTTCACCAATAATACAGCAGATCACAGGTACTTTTAGTCTGATCATTTCATAGATGTTCCTGGCAATAGCTTCACCCTGACCTCTTTCTTCAGCTTCCAAACCTGGAAAAGCACCTGGTGTATCAATTAAAGTAACCACAGGTTTATTGAACTTTTCTGCAAGTCTCATTAATCTCAAGGCCTTTCTATAACCTTCTGGGTTTGCCATTCCGAAATTTCGTTGCTGTCGGGTTTTAGTGTTGATTCCTTTTTGCTGACCAATGAACATTACAGTTTGTCCATTTAGGTCTGCAAAACCACCCACCATTGCTTTATCATCTTTCACATTCCTGTCGCCATGCAACTCCAGAAAATTGGTGGTCATTTTCTGAATATATTTCAAGGTGTATGGACGATCGGGGTGACGGCTCAATTGAACACGCTGCCACGGTGTAAGATGTTCAGTAATCTCCTTGCGTTTCTGGATTACAGAATATTCTAATTGCTGAACGGTTTGGGTATAGTCGATCTTGGGATTTTTCTCAGCCAGTTTTTTGTTCTGTTCAATCTGCTCGTACAAGTCTTTAATTGGCTGCTCAAAATCTAAAAACTGGCGATTTGGATATTGCGGCATGTTTTCAGTTTCAGTTAAGGCGGTAAAATTAGGGTGTTATCTGGTAAAAACCCTTTGAGACTTAACATGGTGCAAAAACAAAAAGCTCCAGATTTAAGCGCTTTTTGCAATTGTTAGTGCTCATACCCGTTTCTGCTTCGTAGAGACCGTGTCAGAGCAGCAGCTGATTTAAGATATTTTTGTTGCTCAATACTAACTGTTGAAAGTAAGTAGAGTTACCACGCTTAAGTTTCTTCTCCCTAATCAACATCTCTCTTTTAGAACTTAGCTCTTCAACATAAATTAATTTCCACGGTAATTTTACAGAAGTATAAAGGCTTATCCTGCATTATGAGCTGCCAGTCAAGCCACAGGATCTTCCGAAGAGCCTTTGTAATAAGTACCATCCTTTTCACTTTGTATAATGTAAACGTAAAATGGCACACTATAAAATACAAAAAGCTCCCAATTTGGAGCTTTTTGCGGACCGGACGGGACCGTTAAAATCTTTCTTATATGATTAGTGTACAATGAGTTTCATATTCATTAGCTGCAAGGTAACCGAATTAGTCACACAGCCTGCAAAATGTATCACATTGAACTACAAAGAACTAAGTTGCTTGAGTAAAATTACGAAAAGCCTGACAAAAAGGAGCATTTTTGGCTCAAAATAAATGCTGATTTTTTAGGCTGATTGATCATCTTTTTGCTCGTATAAAAGCAATAAAGGACTAGTGAAAACAAGAGTTGCAATGATCGCAATAAAGCTCATATCTGAGCAAGTAATGCCAGCAATCACGGCAAGGAAGTACATGTACAATGAGTAATGAACGCTGGTAAGCTTTCTCATGCTGTAGCAAGATACTAAGCTTCTTCAATATCTGAATACCTTTTAGTAGCTTTTGAGTGGGCTTTGATATACCTAAGCTTCCGTTTAACTATTCCTCTCAATTTGCCAAAAAGCATGAAGTACATTCATTTGGTGGTGTGGTATAGTTTGGCTTGGGTCAGATGGTTCTTTGGGGTCAGCGAGTGAAGACCACACAAATGAGTCAGCAGTGCCGTCAGGTAAAGTAAGGTCGAACATAAGGCGCTGACCTTTCTCAATGCTGTTCTCAATAGGATTTACACTGACTTTAGTGCCATCATCTAAAGTGAACTCTAAAGGATAAGTGATCATGAAATTTGTATTAGTTAGTCTAAAATTAGCGATTGTTCTTTAAGCCACTGTTCGGAGGTAGCAATAGATGCTCTCTTCTTCTATTCCTGTGTACTCACTGAATTCTTTGACGGTCACAAACTGACCTTTCTCCTTATTGTACTTCTTTCTGATTTGAGCAAGCAGCTTCCAGGCGGAGCGTTCTTTACGTCCGGTAATGTTGATGACATCTTTTGCATAAATGACTATGCGTACTGGTACCTTTTGCTGCATAATACTGCATTAACTGAACTGCTTCTTGTCTGAAGGTTTTCTTCATTTTATTCTTGTGGTGACAGTTGCAAAAATATAATGATTTAGCGCTAAAATCCAAGTATCGCAACACATCCATTATTCATGAAAAACTAAACAACCATGGCAAAACAACGTGGTATAATGAAACTGGAAGGTACTATCGGTGGTATTACCTTTTATAAGTCCAGGGACGGATACCTGGCAAGGGAAAAAGGCGGTATTCCTGCAGAAAGGATTGCCAATGATCCCAACTTCCAAAGGACCCGTGAAAACGGTGCTGAATTCGGAAGAGCCGGTAAAGCCGGAAAGGTGCTGAGAAATGCACTGAGAAACCTTCTGCAAAATGCAAAAGATCCTCGTGTAGTGAGCAGGCTGACTACCGAAATGGTGAAAGTGATCCAGGAAGACCAAACCAATCCAAGGGGCTTGAGGAATGTGATTGATGGTGAGGCTGAATTACTGGCAGGCTTCGACTTCAACAGCAATGCAAAACGGGGTAACACCCTGTATGCACCATCTGTTGCAACGATTGATCGTGTTACAGGTGAATTGAAAGTGGATCTTGCTTCTTTCAACCCATCTGAGATGATCGCAGCTCCGGGAGGTACTACGCATTTCAGAATCGTTTCTGCAGGTGCAGAAATCGACTTTGAAAATGAAGTATTCACTGTTGACAAGAATGAAACTGCCCAGTTACCATGGGATGCTACTGCTACAGCAGTGATCAACCATGTGAACCAGGTGACAGCAAACAGTACCAAGCCACTGTTTGTAATACTGGGTGTTCAGTTCTTCCAGGAAGTGAATGGCGTAAAGTACTCTTTGAAAAACGGTGCTTTCAATGCCCTGAGTATTGTGAAAGTGAGCGGACTGTAAGCCCCTCCTTTAATCCTCCCCTAAAGGGGAGGAAATTTTTGATCAATTGTTTTATCCTCTGAAAAACCAAAGTATGGAACTGGAGCTAATACGAACCTACTTTCCTAATGGGACCAACGGCGTCCTTCGACAGGCTCAGGATGACAAGATCATATGTTATACGATCGAACTTCCATGGCTTGAAAATAAGTCGCAGGTTTCCTGTATTCCTGAAGGAAGGTATGAGTTGGTGAAAAGATTTAGTGTGAAATACAAACATCATTTGCTGGTGAAAGCTGTTGCCAAACGATCATATATTCTCATTCATCCTGCAAATGATGCAAAGAAGGAACTTAAAGGTTGTATAGCTCCCGTTTCCATCTTAACGGCTGAAGGCAAGGGATTGAGGTCGAGAATTGCAAGGGATAAACTTCATTCAATTATTTACCCTGAATTGGAGAAAGGAAAATCAGTTTTCTTAACAATTAAATCCAATCAGTATGAAACTGAGAAAGAGAGTAAAATCTAAAACTCCGAAGTTCTTTAGAAAGGTTCGCAATATCGGGTTAACACTTGCTGCAATAAGTGGTACAATCATCACAGCACCGGTGGCACTTCCGGCAGTATTGATAAAGGTTGCAGGTTATCTTGGAGTAGCATCCATGGTAGCCAGTGCCGTAAGTCAGACTGCGGTTTGCGAAGAGCCGGATAATAAAAATGATAATGAAGCCGATGGATCATAATTTCCAGGTTGATGGCAACACGAAAGCCGGAACAATCGGAGGCACATTGCTTATATTCTTTTTGAATGTGAGCACTGCTGAAGTAGGAAAGACAGTTATCCTGGCTGCTATTGGTGCGGTGGTGAGTTTTAGTGTCTCGTTATTGCTTAAGATTGCAGTAAAAAGATTTCGGAAAAAATAGTTCTGCTTGTTGTGGTGACGGTAGAAAAATCAAAGGGACTTTTATAGGTCTCTTTTTTGTTTTAATGATTTTTATCTCCCCTTATTCCCTGACGGTTTTGGTGATGGTTTAGGAGAAGCTGGAGGATTATTTCCTCTTCCACCACCTGAAGGGTTTCCGGTTGTACTTGGACCATTATTTGGTCTTGAAGGTTTCGCCATACTAATGATTTTAAGTTCTCAATTTAAGAATAATAATGTCGAAATGCAAAGCCTAAAAAGGCAATGCATTTAGCTGACGGCGACCTGAAGGATAGCACCAGACATAGAGACTAAAAAGCTTGAAGTAATACACCCGAACGCCAGGAGAAGGAAGATAAAAGATTTGCAACCTGCCTATGTGCCTACTGAATACAGCTGAGGGAAAACAAGGAGGAATTAATGACAACGAAGCGTCAAATGAATTTACTGACACACGACGGCTGGTAATGATGCGTAACTGCTTTTGCATAATGATGTTTTTTAGAGCATCATCACCAGCGAAGGCAGATAAAAAACCAAAAGGAAACGGAATAAAGGATGGCACTTCGTCAGCCCTTCGACAGACTCAGGGTGACAGCAGGGCTGCGTTGAGCGTCAGGTCTTGTGTTTATGCCGTAGTCTTTTGGTTTTTTAAAAAGCTCTGTGTGGAGGGCTGCCGAAGCGAACTTTGCGGATAAAAACAATCCGGCAAAAGCAATGGCACTTACCGGATTGTTGTGAATACAATAGCTTTTTGTTATACTGACTTTTGCTGCATAAAGTAAGAGCGGATTAGAAGGGTTTGGAGTTTTTCTGTTGCAATGATCTGTTCTGCTAAAGAAGCTCTTTTCTTTTCCAGCTTACTGAGTGCTTCAATAATCTGCTGATACTTTTGCCAATCAGGATAAATAACCGGTGCTGTTTCTTTGAATAGTTCCTGCACATCTCCTTTATTGATGAAAGGGATAACACTGACACGTTGAAAATGTTTGAATTTGCCTGCCTTGAAAAGTCCATAACAAAGCCAGAAATAGAAATCGAACCAGTCATTCTTATTGCATATCACCTGGAAAGAGTTTTGCCAGGGCTTGAATGATGGTTGACCTGCGTTGTTTCCTTTAGCAAGGATGAAGAACACATGAGGTTGCATGAGTGCTGCGGAATGATAACAGCGGACTTGTGGAATAAACATATAGTGCAACGCTGATTTTAATAACTGCACAAACGCAATTATGCCAGCGATAGGCAACCCACATGCAGAGGAGCCGGGAAGGCAAGGTTTTGCAGCAGAAAATACTACCGGACTTGAAATACGAAGTACGAAATACGAAGTACGAGTTAACTAAAACCTGGATGTAATAAGGGATAAGATGCAGGTGGAGATTTTATGCAAAAACCGAAGGCAAGGCTGGAGCCTGCGGAAGCCTTAGACCTTGCCGACCTGAAGGGCATAACTTGCCTATTCGCTGGCAATTTTTAATAATGAGATATCTACGTATTTAGCTTTTGAGGCTTGAAGCTTTTCGGATCAATTATAGGCAGATAGGCATTATGCAAATGTGTGCCTCTAAAATTGCTAAACATTACACCTCTTGCTGTAGAAATAGAAATGATGTTTAGCGTTTCTGCTAAAGGATCTGGAATATTTAATTTATTATCACTATCCAGCTTAACTACTTCTTCGAAATTTGCAATTGAGAATATACAGCTCACCATCATTGAACCTAATGCAGTTTTTTGATCTTCCGCAATAACATGGATATTGACAATTACGAATATCAACTTGTTAGGAGCAACGATTTTAGTTTCAAGATTTATATTGAAATTAAAGTTGACATTTTGATCAACCTGAACAGGAGGATTGATCGAGCTTCCGAGAATTTCTATACCTTTTAATTGAAGCTCTGCAGTGAAGTCTTGATGTTGAATCTTTGCCATTTATTTTTCTAATAATCGAGTTGTATAGGAAGGCAGACATGATAAAGTAGGAGCGGCTACATAACCAATATGTGCCCACTCCCATGAATTTGGTTCATCATTATCAATAGGCGTCTGATATTTTATTGAAGAAAGACCTTCTGAGTGCCCCTTCACTACTATAGATAATTTATTTGCAATTTGCACTCCTCTTGAGGAGAATAAATCACCTACAGTCATATTTAAGGCAAAGGCAATCTCTACAAGTGTTTCGTGTGTAAAATTGTGGGTGCCACTTAACCACTTAGTAATTTCTGAAGGATGTTTGCCCAGTTTCTTTGCAAATTCACTTTTATTCCATCCCTGTGCTGTAAGTGCATCATCTATTGCAGCTGCTAAAGTCATTTTTGCTCTCTCCTTAGCTTGTTCTAAAGGAGAAATTTCTTCAAGTAATTCATTAAGGATGCTGCTCTTGTGTTGCTTTACTGGTTTTACTTTAATCTTGTTCATCGTCGGTGAATTTTAAATTTCCTAATAACCTTTTTCCATCTTGAGACCACTTGATTTCTCGATCCTGTAACCGTTTAGTTATATCGTTGGATATTTCAATCATTATTTCTGCTGCGTCTGAGAGCGTATCATCATCTTGCCAGGTAGCTACGTTTTTTAAACCACCACTCCCCAAAATGACTGCGACCTTTCCATACCGGATGCAATACAATCGAAGCTTTTTGTCGTGCAAGGCACAAACCCCATCGCCAGGTTTCCCTTCATATTTTTTAAAGAAAATTTCTCTGGCTCCTGTTGTTCTACCGATCTCCTTCAGCCTGCTTAAAATGCTTTTTACCTCCTTTCTGTTGTTTTCTATATTCTCTTCCAGGAAATAGTCGAACAAGGATTTATCATCGCCATCTAGTACAACAGTATAGATGGTCGCCTGATTTCCGCTGAATTGTGGTTGTTCGACAATTTCGTAGTTCACTTTTGACTGGAGATGTAATGCAAGATTAAAGCCTTTCCACAGGTATTTTTCACTTTTAAGTAAAATTTCGGGATAAATATATGAGTATTAGCTAATTCCTACCGAAATATTTCCGATTAAATTTTAGTTATAACCCAATTTACTGCTTTTTTGAGGTACAGGTGCTACAAATCGTGGGGTTAGCGACGCTTGCTAGGTTATTTATAATTGAATGCACCTGCCATTAACTCTACCTGATTCCTAGGGATGCGGATTTCGGAGGCTATGTTTTTCCAATCACCAACTGCGGTGGTCACTTCAGTAATGATGGCTTCCATTTCGGCATTGTTAAGTTGAAAATATTCGCCGACTGATCTTGCCAGGTCAAAATCCAAAGCATTGTTATTGGCATCTATATTTAACTGCAACCCTGCTTTATCTGTAGTTGGATTTATGTCATAAGCCGGTGATAACCTCCAACCATTTTTCTGCAGAATAAAACCATGGTTCCTCAGATGATCGTCGGTATTAGAGACAGCAATATTGAAGATTATCCTTCTCCAAAGCTGATGCAGATCTTCAGCGATGTTGCTGCCATACGTTTGAATGAATAAAGCAATATCCAGGTAGCTGGCAGGATTATCTTTCAAAATATCTTCATTGTTTCCTGTCATTGTCATAGCAGAAGCAAAGTGTATGCGTTGCTTTCCTATACGATCAAATCGTTTAGTAAAGAAAGTTTGATACTGACCGCTGATCTTTTGGAGGCTACATTCTGACATGGTAATGCCAGCTTTCAGGGCAAGGCGATAAGCAACATATTCCCATGCAGCTTTATCAATTGTATCGGCTCTTGCAGGAAACTTAGCGATCCAGAAATTCCCTTCATCATCGAGAATGTTTGCTTTAGGTCTTGCACCACCCAGTGAAGATCCCGGAGCTATCAGTATGGCAGTATATTGTTTTACTTCGTCAGATGTTGCATCGGATTCTATGAGTTCTGCGGCATATTGCAGTTCCCTTATCGTTGACCATGGTGGTGTAGGAAATTCAGGGTTATCATCGAGGAATGGACCATCGGGATCTAATTTGAAACGCAAAGCACCCATTCGTGTTTCATCATATACACCCAGTAAAAAGTCAATGTCGTACAAAGTTGGAGCAGGATTACCTTTTTCTGTTGCCTGCTGGGCTGCTCTTCGCATCATCAGCTTTCTACCCCAGGTATCAGGCATAGAGTCCATAAAGACACCAAAATTTTCTTTACCATTGGGATGTTGTGCACCACTGAACCATTGTATATCCGGATCCAATAGTCTCTGAGCGTCTGATTGAATCCACTCCTTATCATAACTAAAGCTGAAAGCCTTCCTACTCTTTGCCTGCTGCGCAGAGAGAATTCCGACTGTTTTAGGACCATCCAAGCCTATCCAGTCAGCGTACACCAATATGTCTGTTTTCTTTGCCATTATTTAGTAATTAGTGCCAGGTCCTGGAGTTTTCTGCCATACTCATCATCACTTGCCAATTTCAGAAAATCGTTCTGTAACCCCAATACCCGGAGCGTATTGAAGTAGGAACCCATAGCAACACTGGGATTTCCTTTTTCGACTTCAACAAGCGTAGAACGGTTAATACCTGCCCTCTCAGCAACCTGAGCGGTGGTAAGCTTCCTTCTTTTACGAGCCAGTTTGATGTTTTCGCCCATCTGCTGCAGTACTTTCAAGTGTACCGGGAAGATGACAGGCTTCTTTGCTCTCATGTTGGATATTTTCTACAAATTTAGATTAAATGTTGAAATTAACCAACAAACGAATGGAATTTAACCGACAGTGTGAGGGAAAACCGGTAAAGGCGCCTGCGGCAAAAGAAGCAGAGCCGCAGCCAGGAGTAATGGCTGCGAAGCTTAGCCCGGCACAGCGAGCCGTAAAAGCCACCAGAGGGCAACGAAGGTTTCGCTCAGCAGTGTGCAAGGAAAACCGAAGGCAGTCCCGGAGGTGGCTTGCGAGCCCCCACAACGGTGGATGCACAGTAAAGTTGTGCCTATCGGCACAACGATGGGCAGCACCATAGGAGGCTGCCGCAGTATATTTTCCGCCTGGTCGGATACGGAGGCAGCCGAACTATGCAAGTGAGGTTAGTGCTGCATTGCGTAATGAGGGACGAATAAGCAATACCGGATCATGTGCTAAGGGCAGCACTTACTGAACGCAGCCGTAGTGGGCGACCGGCGAGCAAAATTATTGGCAGCGAGTGGACAGAGCAATACTGAAATGAAGTAGCGACGAATGAAGCGGAACGAAACCCAGTGCCCTTCGTGAGCCTTCCCGCAGTAGCGGGATGACAGCCAGGCTGCAGCTTGCGAAATGATGTGCACCCTACGCCAAGCCCCGTGTGATAGGTATTGTGCCATGATGGAGCAAGCAAGGCAAGGGCACGTGGTGAAGTGAAGCGAAATTGAGGAGTGAATGAATGAAGTGTTGTGATGGACACAGGAGCTGCCCGAACGGAAGCTGAGGAACTGCAAGTAGTATGACAGCCTTTTAACCGCTTGAAGGATGACCCGTAGCCAGCGGAGGGTCAGCCTGAAAAGCGGCATGCAATGTAAAAGCAAACCATAAAAGGGCTATAATAAGTAATTGGTTTTTGATTGCATGGGCTGGCATAACTACTTGCCTGACGATGCTGAAGTGAGACCTTTTTACCGGTGCAGCGTTGGCAAGATGATGGAAGCGATGCCGATGATAATAAAGTATCAACAGATGCCATTAATACATCCGCTGAGGAGAAGCGTAGGTTTGGCATGAGCAATCTTTATCCGGCACGGTAAAGTTGCTGATGCCATGTGTAGGTCTACCTTGTAAATGACGATAAAGGCAGGCTACTGCTTTTGCACTAGGGACTTCAGCTAAAATAACAAAAGCAGTTGCCTGCCCATGGATTCTTTTGAATTAATTGATTGAAAAGAAAATGTGAGCCTTCGGTTATTATTTGATCAACTTTCTCATCCCCAATAGCAGTTTCTCTCAAAAGAAGTATCAATAATAATATTCTTAACCTTTCAGTTAAATAATATAGATCACTCCCATCCAGTGCTTTTTTTTCAAGAGTTGTACTGTAATGGGTGTAGTAATTACGAGTATTCTTCGCATCAACAATAAGCTTCTCCACATTCGGGAATAGATGTTCAATAAGTTCAGGGCTTAGCTCAGTAAAAAGTTCTTCAAGCCTTTCTTTTAGGGTAGGCTCATTAGAAAAGCTTAGTTTTTCTTTTAACCATTGGAGATGTTCAGGAGGACACTGCTGGACGATTGCACTAATCTTCATCTTATAGTCCTCCTTAGGAATATTATCATTTTTTCTCCTCCTTCTATGAAAGGTTTCGATACCCTGTACGATATTCAAAAATTTATTTTCAGCAATAACAGTTCTGTTGCCAAAACTATCTTGCAATACATTTAATACCGGCTCAAGAATATCATGAAGTTCTGCCCATCTGCTGAAGATGATTGGAAATTTATTCTTAATAGTTTGGTATGTAAACAGAAAATGCCTTCTACTGGTTTTTTCATCCGACTCTTGTTCTTTTTGCCCTGCATATGCAAAATCTAAAAAAATTTTTTCCTTTTTCAATTG
>JANPIB010000010.1:0-4213 GCA_031424775.1 Chitinophagales bacterium
GTCCCCCCACTGGCGCCGATAGGAGTGTTCTGAAGGATCACCTGATGCCAGCTGGTTTGTGCGGACTGTGTGCGGCTATTAATACAAATCTTCCACAAAGTGCTGGCTATTGCTTATTGAGAACAGCAAAACGGTGTGAAACGGTTAACAATATGCCCTGCGGCTCTCCTGAATCAAATATCGTTATCCTATTAGGCATATCTTTGTTCGGTAACAGTATGGCTGTACAGTTGCCGCTTCTGAAAGGACAATATCGAAGAACGAGAAAATATACGCTGCAGCCATGAGTAAATAATTCGTTAACCTTTAATTTAATTGTATGTCGAAAAAGTCAGCTGAACCCAAAAAAAACAAGCCTTTTCAAAAGAAAAGCTCAGCACAGAAGAAAGCGGATCCAAAGAAAAAAGCACGATAAATCGAACGCAGAGAGTTCGGTTCAGAGAGTTGGGCTTGAGGAAGGTTCGAACCCCATTAATCAAAAAAGACGTTGAATATCGACGTCTTTTTTCCTTGTGCCCTTTTTAGCGAAAGTTCCAACTTTTTGATTGTTGATCTTCAGGGTGTAATTAGCATTTAAACTACCATTTAGTTTAGTAAGATCATTACAGCGGTGTAGCTTTTTATATCTACAAGCCAGAGTATTCCATGCATGCCTTAAAGAATCACAAAAAAGCCGTCTCCAAAAAGCGTTAGCCGTTACTAACCTATGAAAAACGCCTGTTTAATTTATTCTATAGTAGATGTAAATATTCTTATTGTATCTCCTTTAAATTGTACTGTAGGTTTTGGATGAACATCATGGAGGATTCAAGATAAGACAGTATTTCTTTCTTGTCTGAAGTGTCAGACGCCTTTTGTATGTTCAATATGGTGCGATTCAAATTTGCTTGTAAATCTTTTGTGATATTTTCTATACTGTCTACCGTTGACCGGAGTTGCAGCCTTAATTCCATTTCGTCCATTACAATCCTACTTAGCTTCCGAAGCATTTCCTTTTCTTCTTCTGTAAACTTTCGCGGTGCTTTATCAATGATACATAAAGTACCCAGATTGTAATACTCTGTCGTCTGCAGGGGTGCGGCTGCATAAAATTGCAGACCAAAATCTCCGGCAACTAGTGGATTTGACAGGGTTCTGGGGTCATGTTTGGCATCTTCAACCGCATATACATCCTGGCTTAGTATAGCAGATGCACATAGGCCAGGGGAACGATCAATCTGCCTAACCGACAAACCATGATGTGATTTAAACCAAATCCGGTCGCTATCGACAAGACTGATTATTGAAATGGGAACTTTAAAGATCGAAGAAGCGAGAGATGTAATGTGATCAAAAGCTCCATCAGGAGGGGTGTCTAAAATGTTATACCGTTTGAGAGCCGCAATTCTCTTTTCTTCATTCTCAGGCAATTCAAGATTCAGCATATATGTGTGTTTTTAGGTTTGCTTAATTGGTAGTACAATGATAAAACAAGCACCCTCATACTCTTTCCCTTCAGCATAAATAAATCCTTTATGGTTATCTATTATTTTTTTGCAGATGGCCAGTCCAATGCCGTACCCACCATACACGCTATTATCGTTTAAACGTTGGAAAATGGTAAATATCTGATTGGCATAATCCTGATTGAACCCGATTCCATTATCTCGCACTTCAATTTTAAAATATTCCTCTTCCATATTCAGTTCAGGGAATTTAGGACGATAAGCTGAATGCAACCTTTCTCCCTTTACTGTTACCGTAGGTACAACATTCTTGCGTGTAAATTTCAGTGCATTTCCAATCAGGTTATAGAACAGTTGATTCATTTGCAGGGGAACAGCTTCGATTACTTCCAAATTCTCGATTGTAATCTCTGCTTTTTTCTGTTCAATTAAAAGCTCAAAGTCTATCATGATTGCAGATAGTATATCTTTAAGATCCACCTTATGAAATATGGTCGCCGCATTGGAAATTCTGGAATAATCCAAGAGGTTTCTGATAAGGTCGTTCATCCGCCTGGCTGAGTTCGCAATCTTTTCTAAATACTTGCCTGCACCGGGAGTCTCAGCAAACTGATCCGCTACCATACCACTAAAAATCTGAATCTTTCTCAATGGTTCTTGCAGATCATGTGATGTGACATATGCGAATTGCTCAAGTTCTGCATTGGATTTCAAAAGTTTACGATTAGATTCATGTAGTTCCTTGGTCCGCTCTGAAACTTGTCTTGATAGTTCATCAGCAAATCTTTTCTGATCCGTTATATCCTGAACCACACCTTTTATCCAATATGGAACATTATTGTTATCAAAAATTACATTCCCCCTGACTCGGACCCAATGAACGGAATTGTCTTTCCAAATTACTCTTGCTTCATAGTGCAGCTTACCCGTTTGCATTGCCTCCTTATGAGCATTATCCCGAATCTCCAAATCTTCGGGATGAACAGTGGAGATATAATCCTTCCTTGATACATCTTCTTCAAAACCAAAGATGTAATTAAAACGTTTTGAGGCGATTATTTTATCAGATGCAATATCAATTTCATACGTACCAAGATCAGCTAATTCGATTCCCAGCCTTGCATTTTGTTCAGCTTCTTCAATTCGTTGTCTTGCAAGAACTTTATCGGTAACATCGTAGGCAAGCACCATTATACGATTGACATCATGTTCTTCATTTTTGATTGGTTCATAAACGAAATCTACATACACTGTTTCCTGTAGTCCATTACGTACCAATAATACTGGATGATCAACTCCTCTAAACGTTTTGCCGGTTTTAAGTACACGAGTGAGTATTTCGTCAAAACCCTGGTCTTTTGCTTCAGGCAACACCTCCCAAAGCTTACGATGAATGAAGTTATTCCGCTGTTTACCCGCAAGTTCCAAATAAGCATCGTTTGCAATCTCTACGATAAAGTCAAGCCCTTTTAAAATACAAATTCCGATAGGAGCTTGCATAACCAACGTCATATACTCTTGTTCAGCTTCTGCAGCTTTTTTTCTTGCAATTACCTGATTAGTAACTTCGGATGCCATCACGAGAACACCGGTAATAGAGTTATCGGCTTCTCTGTAGGGGTGGTAAACGAAATTGAAATAATGAAGCTGTTTAATATCGTTTCGTACAAAGTAGACTGGTGCTTCATATCCGTAATGTGTAACTCCGTTTTTATACACATCCAAAAGGAGATCATAAAATCCCTGTTCCTTCATTTCCGGAAGTAACTGAAGAAATGGTGTACCAATTGCAGTTTCATCTATGTTCCATAGTCTAAGAAGGGGATCATTTCCAACTTCAAGAACCAGTTTCTCCCCTTTCAGAATTAAAATCGGATCTGGTGCCTGGCTTAGTATATATTTAAATTGTTGCTGCGTTTCTTGAACTTTCTTTTTTGCAATTACCTGTTCAGTTACATTAGTTGCAAAACCAAGAATACCGCTAATTGTACCATCCAGTTCCCTATAGGGCTTGTACAATAAATTAAGATAGAGTAATTGAGGCTGGCTATTAATATTAAGTGTGATGGGAAACTCGAAAGCGGAATAGGGTTCTCCAGTAGTAAAAACTGAGTCCAGAATAGCAACAAAACCCTGAGCTTCAATTTCGGGCAGGATGGAGAGAATTGGCTTGCCAATTATTTCTTCCCTTGTTTTCCCTGCAAGTTGAAGGGCGAAATCGTTTGCTAATATCACCGTATGATCGACTCCTTTGTACACCGAGATTGCAGCTGGAGCCTGCATGAATAATTCATAAGCCTGGAAATGCAACTGTTGTCCGGTATGTACGTCCTCCATCAATAGTAAATCATTCAAACTATTAAATAATTATAGCTTTCGATTGGAGGGAATACAAATTTACAACATTGTAGCTACCCTCACTTGCACAGGATACAAATTCCTGTACTGATGCCAAAAAAGAGGAAAGAACGAGGGCTTTTGATACAGTTTGACCTGCATATCTTCAAAGTATTTTGAATCTCTGGGTGTGATCAAGTATAACAAGCAAAAAGACATAGTTCGAACTCTTAGAATCAACTCGCTTTTTGCAGAAATTGCGTTAATAGCAACGCTTTTAGAGGAAAATAAAAAAAGGCTGTCTCAAAAGGGGCAGCCTCTTTTTTTTTATGATATCCCCAAATGAGGATAAAAGATGTTGAATAAAAAAGAAGCGTGAAAGTCAGTTTTATTGTCTTTAGGGGCATGGCAAAACGTCAAGATCTGAAGGT
>JANPIB010000011.1:0-4144 GCA_031424775.1 Chitinophagales bacterium
TTTTTAGCCAGGGGTTCGTCTAACTATTAATCTTCGTTGCGTCGCACACTTGAAGTTTCGGTTCATTATTGAACATTGCTCAAATCTCCTTCACTCTTTGCTTTTCTCTTCTTCTCTTAGCCCCAAGCGGAGCGTTATTTCTTTTGCTCCAGGTATTTAATTATTGCCAACCTGATATCAGCCTGTACATCACCAACAGCAGTTCTTGCCGGATAAATTTTTACCACATCAGGATTTTTTGCATTGAAGAAACCCAGATTTGCTTCTTTTCCTGTGATGAGGAAGTCGGTGGTAACGATCCTGTATGTTTTTGCAGGATCGATTGGCTGACCTTTTAAACTCCAGGTACTTTTAGATTCATCATAGCTGATGTTGCCATATTGCAACCAGCCACCGCTGCCCTTGTTTTTTAAACTGGCTTGTAATATTTGCAATATCATCTCGCCTTTTATGTCAAGTTCTACTACACCACCACCAAAAGGTAAGGTTCTTAGAATATCGTATTGAGTTAATGGAGGATTCAGCACATCATCTACTCTTATTGATCCTGAATTATAAATAGCAGCATCAGCTTGTGGAGCAGCAAACAACATTGCATCTGCAATAAGCCGGGTAAGATTTGTTGATTCTCTTCTTGTATAAGTCTCTCTTCCTTCTAAAGGTTCACCTTTGTATGGAATGATTGCATTGGCATCTAAACCAGATGATGCATAAATATCTTTAGCAATCTTACTCCATTTCTGTACTACAGCATTGGTGGTCTCTTCAAACGGATAGCTTTCGTCCAAATGCACCAGCTTAGGATTTGCTTTTACTGTTTTCTTGTTCTTATTGATGTTCAACTTTACCACGTAAGCTGACCTTGCATTTGAATGTGCCTTTGTAATGTATACGCCATTTTGTTTTGCAATTCGCATATCATGTTCATGACCACCCAGAATTATTGCCAGCTGAGGAAGAGTATCAGCCAAACGTTTATCATCATCAATACTTAAGTGTGTAATAGCTACAAAGGCATCACAGGAGTCTTCAATAAGTGAATATGTGTCCATAGCACTTGCAACAGGATCAGTGTACAAAACATATTCTGCCGGATTTGCAGGAAGCACCACCGAAATAAAACCAACCCTTACTGAAGTTCCGTCAGCATCTTTAATTGTTTTGATATAATACAACGGGAGAGTTTCTTTGGTTTTGTTGTTTTTAAAAGGCTCTGTTTTTTTATTTACCACATGAAAAGCGTTCGAAGCGATCCATTGAAATTTTGAAGAGTCGATCCTTTCCTGTAGCTCTTTCTCGTTAACATCAAACTCATGGTTGCCAAAACCCACAAGATCAAAACCTGCTGTATTCATGGCATCTATCATCTGCATCCCTCGAATTCGTTTGCCGTTATAAGTAAGACTTCCATAAACTGAGGGGCTTAAAAAATCTCCAGCCATTACCAGGAAAGTGTTGGGATTCTTTTTTAATTGCTGTTGCTTTAACTCAGCTACTCTTGCCATGCCTCCAACTTTACCACCTTCTAAGGGAGCGATCTCATACACATCATTCACTAGTACAAACGTGATGTTGATCTTGCCATCATCACCGGAAGTTGATCTACCGCTGCGGCACGAAATGAAGAGAGTGAGTGCAAATAAAATACTGAAGAACTTACGATAACCCATGGTGAGAATTTGAAAAGCGAAGTTAGCAATTGAAACACGGTTGCCACGGATTCACAGATTAAGAAAGATCTACAGTACAAGTGAGTGACACAACGAAGTTCAATCGGAGTTGCCGAACCTATGCTCCAAAAACTAATGCTTACAATCTGATGTATGGCAATGGTCTGCTTTACGACATAACCTGAAGTTGCGGTAGTGAGCAAAAACGATCATGCTCACAGCAGGCACTAAAAACCAAAGTTGATATTGGTGCCATATCTGCTTACCAAACAACAGCAACATTCCAAGACTAAAAACAAGAATTGGGGCGATTTGGTGATGGTGCTTGCTCCATCCATGATACAAAGAATACAATCCGATGGCTGCAGCCAGGAAGATCATGAACATCTCGAAATACAGATTATCGATGATGTTGAAGCCGAACAAGGGCAAGGTTTGCAGAAACACAGGCAGCAAGGCACAGTGAATGGCACAAGCCAAAGAGGCACTGATACCAAGAGCATCCCAATTGATCCTTACTTTCATGAGTTTACAAATTTATGATATTGCAACTCGGTTGCAAAAGATTTATTTAAGTATCTTCTGTTAATCTGCCGCTCAGTAATTTTGCATTATGAATAAGCGTTTTTTAGGATATGCAGCTTTTTTCGTGGTGCTGGTCGGTGGATTTTTGTTTTTTGTTTTTGCTGGTAACGACAACTGGAAGTCGAAACCGCCTATCATTAATTATGTGAAGCCATTCAGCTTTACTACACAGGAAGGAAAGCAGTTCACCGATCAGGATCATTTAGGTAAGGTGAGTGTGGTGGAATACTTTTTTACCACTTGCCCAAGCATTTGCCCGAAGATGAATGTGAACATGAGGAAGGTCTACGATGAGTTTAAAGACGAATCCAATTTCCAGGTGGTTGGATTTACCAGCAACCCAAGTTGGGATACGGTAGCACGAATGAAACGATATTCTGATTCTTTAGGACTGGACCCTAAAAGATGGATATTGCTGACTGGAAGAAAAGACAGTTTATATCAAACAGCAAGGGCGAGTTATTTGTTGGATGATCCCAATAATGCTGTTGAAAAGATTGAAGATCAATTCATTCACACCCAATTCTTTGCTTTGGTAGATAAGAACGGACAGGTGAGAGGTCAAATTTATGATGGGTTAAAAAATGACGAGATCGAAAGATTGAAGCGAGACATCCGTAAATTGTTGAAGGAAAAGCAAGGTGGTGGTAATGCTCCGAACCTGTTTGGAAACGGTAATTAAGAAATTCATGAGCGACGTTATTAACGATATACTCAAGCGTAATCAGCTGAGCGTTACAGACAGCAGGAGAAAGATCCTTGAGTTCTTTCATCATGCGGATGGAGCTTTAGCTCACGCCGATATTGAAAAGCTAAGTGGCGAAAGCTTTGACCGGGTTACGATCTACAGAACCCTCCAAACTTTTGTTGAGAAAGGTATCATTCACACCATACCTACAGCTGATAACTCAGTTAAATATGCTTTGTGTAAAGATGAGTGTGAAGCTGGTCACCACCACGATGATCACATTCACTTCTTGTGTGACGATTGCGGAACTACCTATTGTTTAGAAACTCATGTTCCGCCTGTTCAGTTACCTCAGGGTTTTGTTACAAAGAGAACAGATGTTGTAGTGAGTGGAAGATGTGGTAAGTGTAGTAATTAGTTGAACGGAGGATTTCTTCGGAAGGAGTTATCCGTGAGTTTTGATCACTGAGTTTATCCCATAACATATATATTCTTAAACTAAAACTACACACATGAAAAGAGTCTTATTTGCTGCTGCAGTACTATGCTGCATTACATCCTGCGAAACAAAAGTTGCCGGTACTACAGATGCCGCTAATGCTATCGCCGAAAAAAATGCTGAAGGAACACGCCAGGTCTACAAAGCTTTAGAAACCGGAGACACGAAAGCCCTTGACACGTTATTTACAGATGATGTAATTGACCATAATGCAGGTGACAAGGGACAAGACATTAAAGGTAAAGACAGTGTTATCGCTTCTGTTGGACAGATGCACAAATATTTTGATAACCTGAAAATGGAAATGTTACACCATGCTACCAGTCCTGATGGAGTTTACCATTATTCAACAGTACGAATGAGCGGTAAGGCAAAAGAAAACCCATGGGGAATGCCTGTAGGTATGATGGTAGAACACACTGGAGTTGATTTAGTAAAACTTAATGGGACTAAGTGTTCTGAACACTGGAATTTCATGAGTATGAAGGATGTACTGGGTATGCAGGCACCAGCTGTAGCACCAGCGAATGACAAGAAGAAATAATGAAGAGATTCGATAATAAAAAAGGCTGTCTCAAAAGGGGCAGCCTCTTTTTTTTTATGATATCCCCAAATGAGGATAAAAGATGTTGAATAAAAAAGAAGCGTGAAAGTCAGTTTTATTGTCTTTAGGGGCATGGCAAAACGTCAAGATCTGAAGGT
>JANPIB010000012.1:0-3200 GCA_031424775.1 Chitinophagales bacterium
AGCAAGATGAGCACACTAAACATTATTAGAAGCAAATTGGTAGACAGAATGTTCGCTGTAGTAAGAAAACAATCCGCCTACCAGGAAAACCTAAAATTAGCAGCCTAATATTTATTTGCTCGAATCTTAGAATACGCAAGAAAAGCCAAATACTAGTACTTCAGCCGGCGAAATAAAAAATATCAGCTTAACCCCTACATTTGTCCTTTACCAAAGCTGTGCATATGCATTTGTCTTCACGATTGTTGAAATTTAATGAGCCCGAAACTTTGAAAATGGCAAAGTTGGGTAGAGATATGAGAACCCAGGGTCTTGATATTACAGACCTGAGTTTAGGTGAGCCTGATTTTGATACACCAAAGCATATTAAGAAAGCTGCGATAAAAGCAATCAAAGAAAATTGGAGTCACTACCCTCCTGTTGCTGGTTATTTAGACCTGAGAGAAGCAATCTGTTATAAATTTAAGAGAGACAACGAACTGGAGTATAAACCTGAGAACATCTTAGTTTCTGCCGGAGCAAAGCAAAGCATTGCCAACCTTATCATGGCTGTGATACAAGAAGGTGATGAAGTGATCATTCCAACTCCGTATTGGGTTACGTATTCTGAAATTGTTAAGCTTGCTGATGGAATAGTGAAGTTGGTTGGAACTACTTTGGAAAATGGTTATAAGATCACGCCACAGCAGTTAGAAGAAGCTATAACTCCTGCAACTAAGCTGTTCATGTTCTCATCACCTTGTAACCCAACAGGTGCTGTTTACACTAAAGAAGAGTTGTCTGCACTTGCAGAAGTGTTTCAAAGGCATCCGAATGTGCTGATCATGGCTGATGAGATATATGAGTATATCAATTATGTAGGTAAGCACGAAAGTCTTGCACAGTTCAATGAATTGAAAGATCGAGTGATCATCATCAATGGATTAAGTAAAGGCTTTGCAATGACGGGTTACAGGCTTGGCTATCTTGCTGCTAATGCAGAGATAACTAAAGCTTGTGAGAAGATTCAAGGTCAGTTTACAAGCGGTACTAATTCTATAACACAAAGGGCAGCTATTGAAGCCTTGCATCATGATCTGAGACCAACAGAAAAGATGGTGAAAGAATTCAGAAAGCGTAGAAAGAAAGTATTGAGGCTATTATGTGAAATTGAAGGAATGGATTGCTTTGAACCTGACGGAGCTTTCTATGTTTTTCCAAAAGTGACTGCATTTTTTGGTAAGCGATATGGTACACATACAATAGAAAATGCTGATGACCTGAGTATGTATTTGTTACAGGAAGGTCATGTTACAACTGTTACCGGAAGAGCATTTGGAAATCCGGAATGTATCAGGTTATCTTTTGCTAACAGCATGGATAATGTTGAGAAAGGATTTAAGAAGTTGAAAACGGCACTCGAAAAACTACAATAATCTCTCGCTGAAATCGCAGAAGCCGCTGAAGGTTTTTCTATCTGCGTTTTCAGCGTTTTCTGCGAGAATATGACAGATAAACTCCAAATGTTTGAGAATCGTTTGCTGAAAATGCACAAGCACCGAAGCAAACAAGCCAGGCGGCAAAACATTTCCTGTTACAGGGTGTACGATCATGACTTACCGGAGTTTCCTTTTGCCATTGAACGTTACGAAGACAAAGTTTACCTCGCAGAATATTTACGTCGGCATGGAATGGAAGATGACGAGCATGATGAGTGGCTACAGCAATGCAAAACGATCATCAGCAAACTACTGGAGGTTCCTGAAGACAAAATCTTTGACAGGCAGCGAAGAAGAATGAACCATAAAGATCAGCAATATGAAAAGCTGAATGTACAGCAGGAATTCTTTACTGTTGAAGAAAATGGATTGAAGTTCCTGGTGAATCTTGCTGACTATCTTGATACAGGTTTGTTCTTAGATCACAGGATCACCCGTCAAATGGTGAGAGACGAAATCAAAGGAAAACGAATGCTGAACCTGTTTTGCTATACAGGATCGTTTTCCGTTTATGCTGCTGCTGGAGAAGCAAGTTCAGTAACATCTGTTGACCTTTCAAAGACTTATTTGAAGTGGGCAGAGGACAATATGGTGATCAACCGCTTTAAGGATACTAACAAGTATGACTTCGTCCATGCTGATGTTAAGCAATACCTGAAAACACTAAAGCCAGATAGTTTTGATCTGGTGGTGATGGACCCTCCTACTTTCAGCAACAGCAAACGAATGAAAGATTTTTTAGACATCCAAAGAGATCATGTTGAGTTATTGAATGATGTGCTTGCAGCAACTACAACAGGAGGAATCGTTTACTTCAGCACCAACTTTACAAAGTTTATTTTAGAAAAGGAAGAGATAAAGGCAGCTGAAATAAAAGACATCACAAAAGCCACAACACCTTTTGATTTTGAAGGGAAGTTGAAACGATGGTGCTATAAGATCACTAAATAGAATCTCGCTTCAGGTAATAGATCCTTCGACCAAACCAATGGTTGTAAACAAACCCAATTCTATACCGAATTGCAATGGTGTCTGAGTTGTACCTTATATTAAGGAAGACCCTATTTGCCTTTACGTTCTTGGTCCACTCATCTCCTTTTACATTCCAGGCATCAATTCCTGGTTCACCAATGTATTCATGAACAACAAATCTCTTTTGACCTAAAGGAATGTTTTGCCATCTGTAAGGAATGTTTGCTTTTGCAACGTAAGGAACAACTGTTTCAAAGTATAAAAACCACAGTCCAACCAAAATGGCTGTAACGATTAATGTTCGCTAGATTAATTTGCCCTTATTCATTTTCAAAGCTGTAATCTCTTTCCACTACACAAATACGAGTAGTGTATGCTTCGTACCATTGTTTTCTCCCTTTGAATTGAGCTTCGATATGTTCTGCCCCTGCTTTCCAGTTTTTGATGGCTTCTAAACTCTCCCAATAAGATACTGTTATACCTACTTCGTTTCTTGCTGATTCAAATCCTAAATATCCAGGTTGTTCCTTTGCTAGTTCAAACATCCGGTCAGCCATTTCTGCATAGCCCTCCTCAACAGATGTTCGTGTAGATGTAAAGATCACAGCGTAGTATGGAGGCTTGGGAGTATTAGCGATCATAAATGCTGGAGTTCCTTTTTAGTGAGTTCGTTCTCTGTATTGCCAGTATTGAGTGTAGATGCTGGTTCAAACAACATCACCCAGACTTCTTCGATTGCCACAGGTTTGT
>JANPIB010000013.1:0-3417 GCA_031424775.1 Chitinophagales bacterium
GTTGGGATTGAATTTTACCAGGCAGTTGATAAGAAAATATTCGAAGGCACTTGTAGAAACTGGTATATCGGTGGTACGATCGCTGCTGGAGCAGAGCTGAATCTTGCTTTCATGCATCAAACTGGTTGCATAGGCATTAACGGTTATAGGGCTTCAGGTAATCTGGGGTTATACGGTCGTATTGATGCCGGTATTAAAGGAACCAGTTTTAAAAACGTATGTGACGATAAAAATTATAACCTGTTTACTATTAAAGCCGGTGCCTGGGTTACAGGAAAATTTCCTAACCCTGAATATTTAGCCGGTGCGATTTCTGCACAAATAAATCTCTTTGGGGGCCTAATAGATGTTTCCTATTATGAAACCTTCCAAAAAGGCACAGACTGTAACGGAGTTGCAGTGGTTACAGCAGATGCACCCCAGGAAGATGAAGCTGCGGATTATCGCAATAAATTAATTCAATCTATATCACCTTCAAGTCACTTTAATATTCCGGTTACATCAACAGTAAATGTAAAATATGCACTTACACCCAACGCAATATTTGATGCAGCAGAAAATCAGGGTGATGGCACATCAAAAAACCGAACCTTTAAAATGGAAGTTTCACCAACACTTGAAATCAAGAATGCAAGTGGTACATGGGTTAACCTTACATTGAAATCTAAACTTGATAATATGGGGGGGTATCAATATTATTATAAACCTCCTTTTTCACCCACAACAACTGTTACCGTTTCAGTTGCTCCAACAATAGCAACGTTTAATACAAATAATACCAGCAACGTTATGTCTGCGAATGGTAGCTTGCTTCTGGCTAATATGAATGGAAATGTATCTCCACCACCTGAACCAAATTACCCCAATCCAACTCCTTCTCCGGTAAGTAACCTGGAGCTAAATAAAGATTATCGGTTTAAGGTGGTCGCTACATTAAAAGAACTGGTAAATGGAAATTGGGTTACAGCAACTACACGAACAGGATTAACTGTTACAGAAACTAAGACATACAATTTTAGAACCGGACCTATGCAAGCTGTACAGGCAACTAACACTGTTCAATCTGCTATTCATTAATTGAAGTCATGACTAAATACATCACATACCTCATCATAATATTTTCCGGCATTGTTTCAAACTCTTTTAGCCAGGAACAAAATGGAAAAAGTACCATAGCAGTTATAGCAAGATATAAGGATGGTGTAGCAGAACTACGCTGGCTTCCGGATAATAAAACAATTCTGAATCTTGGGTTTACCCATAGTTATACCATTCAACGAACTGATTCAGGAATGAATAGATTTCAGGATCTCGCCACCATTAAAGCATTAGATAGGGTATCATGGGAAAAACTCATAGCGATTGAGAAGGATACCACTAATAGGAATGCTCTTGAAATTGCTATGGAATTTTTGTTTGCACCTGGTACATCTGATCAGAAACCTTTTAACATGGAGGCAGGAATTGGTGATCTGACTGATGCTAAGAGTAAAGAAGATATGGTGTATGCCTTATTTGTTTTGTCAACAATCAAAAGCAGCAAAGCAGCAGAAGCTTTGGGGCTGAGGTATGTTGACAAAACTGTTCTTCCAGGGAAAGTGTATGAATATAGAGTCAGGTTAAATGCAACATCACCTGTTTACCAGATCAGTGATGGTGTAGTGAGTCTTAAAGCAATTGCTGAGCTCAACAAGTATAAGAATGATGTGATCGTAATTACAGGAGATAAAAAACTATCGTTTGTTTGGTCAGTTAATCCACTCGTCAATGGATATTATGTTGAAAGGGCAACAGAAGGTCAAACGTTATTCAACCAGCTGAATGCAACTCCTTTTTACGATTCTAAAGGACCCGGTTTTGAAGAGCCTTCAAATGGAGCTTACGATGATGATTCACTTGTGAATTATCAATGGTATCACTACCGATTTTATGGACTTACATCTTTTGGAGATAAAGTACTTATAGCTGAAGTAAAAGGAATGCCTAAAGACCTTACTCCACCAGATCCTCCGTTAGTTACTCAACCTAAACATATCCAACCAAAGCAAGTATCCGTTACATGGAATATACAGGGTAATATTTCAGACTTAAAAGGTTTTATTGTTGGTCGTTCTGATAAAGACACTGGTGAGTATAAACTACTTCACAAAAAATTACTTCCAGCTCCAACCAGAAGTTTTATTGATTCTGGATTCAATGCCGAAGCCACAAATTACTATGTTGTTTATGCATTAGATACGGCAGGAAACATCAGTGCTTCATACCCTGCTTATGTAGCTTTAACCGATTCCACACCTCCTGCTAAACCTAAAATAGCTTCAGCTATTATTGATTCATTAGGAGTAGTTACACTTACGGTGATACCTGGAATTGAAAAAGACCTGAAGGGCTATCGAATTTTTCAGGCAAATGATTCTACTCATGAGCCTTCCGTAATAGAAGAAGCATTTAAAGATAGCAGAGCTGATTCATCAGTGCTTCGATTTGTATTTAGGGATACCGTTTCACTCAATTCATTAACGCCAAAAGTTTATTATAAGGTTAAGGCGTTAGATTATAATTACAATCAATCTCCTTTTTCTGATTTCGCTATTGTAAGAAGACCAGACACCATACCTCCAACAACTCCGGTTTTTACTAAAGTAGTTGTGCGGGAAAAAGAAATTGAGTTGCTGTTTGCACCAAGCGAAAGTGAAGATGTGAAAGAGCAAGTTGTGTACAGAAGAACAGATACCGCTGCGGCATGGTTGGTTCTGACGCAATTGCCAATAACACAAAAGCAATTGACAGATACTTCTGTTAAAACAGGTATTACTTATTACTATTCGCTAAGGGCTAAAGACGAATCAGGTCTGTATTCCTCATATGCAAATGCAGTATATGGTAAGCCTTACAATAGCGGAATATTACCTGAGGTAATAAACCCAATTAGCAGTATTCAAGATAAAAAGGTTGTACTGAAATGGGAATATCCACCATCTGCTACCGAAGTGTATTTTATCATCTACAAGAAAAATAACTCCGGTAAGCTGGTACAAGTTGCTAGGGTTATGGATAAGACTTACACTGATAAGAACACTGCTAAAGACAATGTTTATACAATCAAAGCGATGTCAGCAGATGGAAGTCAATCACCTCTGACCAAACTTATCTCACAAAAAGTTGAAAACTGATAAACTACAACCCTATGTTTAAAAAAGCATTCAAACTGCTTTTGTTATTGTTGATCGTTAAAGCCTCTGCTGCACAAGACAGTACAAAAAAGAAGAATCCCGTCAAGATAACAGGAGTATTCGGCATTACTTATGAAGGATATGGGTTAAATATAAATCCAGCTGGTGGAGGCTTTTATAATGCAAGGCGTCCTTATAACCAGGTTCGATTTGTTTTTACGCCAACACTTCAGTATAAGAAGTT
>JANPIB010000014.1:0-7631 GCA_031424775.1 Chitinophagales bacterium
TAAGAAAGACTGTCGCCTCTTTGAATTGCTGCTCCTGAAGATTGAGCATAAGATTCTAGCGTATTACCTTTGAATTTCTCAGAGATGATCTTTTTAGCTTTCAACTCGCTGCGAACAAGTGTTTCAGTCATGTACTGAGGCTTTCTTGCAGTAGCAGCATTCATCAATCCCTTTTCCTGGATATTATTAATGTAAGCAACTACCACTCCTTTGTCCTGGAAATCGATAGGATCTGACACATCACCCAAATCATTATCATATATCCATCTTACAAAGGTTCTATTATCGCCCAGAGTTCCAACGGCAAAGTCATTCTTTTTGATCTCGTTCGACTGGACTGCTGTTTTTTTATACTTTGCAAGATTTGCTTCGAATTGCTTCTGATTTCTGCTCTCTGCTGCAAATCGCTGTGCTTCTGAATTGATCGCATCTCTTGTTTCAGAACCAGCTTCAATAGCTTTTGCCAGGTAAGCGATCTTGTATGATGGTTGCGGGTTTTTCTGGCCCAACACCTCTATATAATGGTATCCGAAAGAAGTTTTTACCACTCCTTTAGAGCCTATAGATTTTTGAAAAGAGAAGTCATTGAATTCAGGAACCATTGCTCCTTGTGCAAACCAGTCGTACACACCTTTTTTTTCAGGGTTAGCACTTCCTTCGTCTTCAGAGAATTTCAAAACCAAAGAGTCGAAGTTTGCACCTCTTGCAATAGCACCTTGTAAGCTATCAGCCAATTTTTTGGCTGAGCTATCATCCCTGAAAGTTTGACCACTTCTTGGATCTTGAGTTTTGATGAGGATGTGTCGAACTTTTGCAGAATCAGGAAGCACTTTCACGTCCATCAATCTTGCAAGTACCACTTCTTTACCATCCTGGTAAGGTCCATATACATTACCTAAACCAGCCCTGATGATAGAATCTTTGAAAGCATGTTGAATAGATGCAGCTGAATGATAAGTGCTGTCGTATTCAAAATCTGTTAGCGCCCTGTTCAGGAAAGCCGGAACGTCAGAAGTTGTGGCAAACTCATTTCTTAGATCCATTACCTGCTTTTTCACATTCTGGCTGTCTGCAGCACTTGGAATCAAGTCGAAGCTTACATAAGAAATGGTTCTGCTTTCCTCATCAACCGAGAATTGCTTTTCATGCTTCTTAACGTAGCTCTTAATATCGTCGTCAGAAATTTTTACTGTGCTATCAGGTATGCTGGCATACGGTACATATACATAAGATATGCTGCTGATGGCATTGTTATCTGCCAACTGCTTTTCTGCCAACCATTTTGGAACGTAAACGCTGTTAGCTAACAAAGCAGAATATTTCTGGCGAAGCGACTGCTCAATCGTTTGTTGTTGAATGTACACTTCATAGAACTCAGAAACTTCCGGATCGTTTTTCTTGGTCTTGATGCTTTTGATCGTTTCGATCAGCTTTTGTTGATCGTAAACACCGGTATTAGGATCTGTGAAGAATTGCTTTACCCAGTAAGGAGGGTTGTTTCCGAAAAGCAAACCGTTTAATTCCTTGTTCGTGAATGCCAGACCCAGTTTTTCGTATTCATCCTGCATGGTCACCCTGTCAATGCTCATATCCCAAACAGCACTGATGTACTGAGATTCTGAACCTCCACCACGGCCATAATACTTTTTGTACAGTTCTACCTGCTTGTCAAAATCACGTTTCTCGATCTTGGTTCCGTTAACACGGCCGATGGTGCCTTTGTTTCCGAACAAACCTCCACCACCTCCTCCACGTCCAGAGAAAGCATCCATTAAGATAAAGGCAATCAAACTAAGGGCAATAAAAGCAATCACGAATCCTGCATACTTATCCCTGATCTTCTGAATAACTGACATACTATATATGTGTTTACAATTGAGAGATGTTTTGGTCTAAAGTTGCCGGCAGTTTAGTTTGCACGTCAGTTTAGTCCTCTGTTAAACAGAGGACGGCAAAAATAGGAGAATATACCATTTGAACAAATTGTGGAAAACATAGTGAAAGCTGCGGCTCTCAAGAATTACAGAATGAGGATATATCAGGAAAAAATATGTTGGGTGATGAGGAAGTTCTCTCACACATTCCACACAAATTTATAAATCCCCAATGCTATGTGTACAACCATGTTCCACGGTTAATAAGCCGGAAAATTTTTAAACGCTGGGTGGAAACAAAAAGAACAAGTAGCCATCACATGGTAAGATGATTGTATATCAACAAATGATTTCACGATTTACATACTGTTCCTTAACAGTGTACAACCGGTGATTAGCAAAATGTGGATGAAAGAATAAGTTTTACCAACAGATGTTAAGAAGCATTGTAAAATCTTAATGGTATTGAAAAGTTATGTGTGGAAGCATTGTTAGTTTATGTGGATAGAGTGCCATCTAATTAACTTTGCATGGTGGGGATAAACAAGTTCTCCCGAAATCCACAGCCGTAATAGTAATAGTGGGTTATATAAATAAAGTATTATTAAATACTAATACAATGGATATTAACACAGCAAAGGGTAAGGTTTCTGAAATTGGTTTCCTCGATATAAATATTGATCCGTCTCTCGAACTCTTCCAGGCTATACAGGATTTGAAATCCAAAAAAAATGCCATAGTGCTGGCTCACTATTATCAGGAGCCGGATATCCAGGATGTGGCTGACTACATTGGTGATAGCCTTGGGCTTTCTCAAAAGGCTCAAAGCACTAAGGCTGACATGATCGTTTTTGCCGGAGTGCATTTTATGGCTGAAACAGCCAAGATCCTGAATCCATCTAAAAAGGTGGTTTTGCCTGATCTTAAAGCAGGATGTTCTTTGGCTGACTCTGCTCACCCAGAACTATTCAGAAGATTCAAGGAGAAGTATCCAGATCACCTGGTGATCACTTACATCAACTGTACAGCGGCGATAAAGGCTTTGAGTGATATCATTTGCACATCAACCAATGCTAAAGCCATCATTGATAGTCTTCCGAAAGAGCAAAAGATCATTTTTGCACCGGATAAGAACTTGGGGGCCTGGCTGAACAATCAAACAGGACGTAATATGGTGCTCTGGAATGGAGCCTGCATGGTGCATGAGATATTCTCATTAGAAAAGATAGTAAAGCTCAAGCACAGGCATCCTAATGCGAAATTGGTGGCACATCCTGAATGTGAGCAGGCGGTTTTGGAACATGCTGACTATATCGGCTCAACAACTGGGCTTTTGAAGTACACCATGACCGATGCTGCCCAGGAATACATTGTTGCAACAGAAACAGGTATTCTGCACCAGATGCAGAAGTCTTCTCCACATAAAACCTTCATTCCAGCACCACCGAATAATTCCTGTGCATGTAACGATTGTCCACACATGAAGCTGAATACCCTTGAGAAACTCTATTTAGCAATGGAATACGAAACACCGGAAATTCACATGGATGAGGAGCTGAGGTTGAAAGCTTTGAAGCCGATAGAGCGAATGTTGGAAATTAGTAGGGAGGCTGGGTTGGTGTCGAAGGATTGATATTTAAGTTTTAGTGTAAATCAATACAAACCGTAGGGGTTTGTAACTTCACTAAATGACACAAAGATTCTATTTTGATACTTCGGTATTTGGGGGAATTTATGATGCCGAATTTGAACAGGAAACAACTTTACTCTTCGAAAAAGTTTCTTTAGGACAAATCATTTGTGTTTATTCAAATCTAACTGAGGCTGAACTGATAAATGCACCTGATAGAGTGAGAGATTTTTTTGAACAATTAAGACCAGAACATAAAGAATTGGTTCCTGTTTCAGAGGAAGGATTGCAACTGGCTAGAACTTATATAGCTGAGAATGTGGTTGGTCAAACAAGTATTGATGATTGCATTCATATTGCAACTGCAACCATTAACAAAGTTGATGTTTTAATAAGTTGGAACTTTAAACACATCGTAAACGTATATAGAATTCGTGGTTACAATTCTGTAAATTTAAGGTTAGGTTATTCAACACTAGATATTCGTTCACCAAAAGAAATAGTAGGAAATGAAAGGGACTGATAAAAAAATAAAAGAGTTTGACACAGTCAAAACCTTTAGGAAAATAAAAGATAAGATTTCAGAGGATATCCAAGGAATGACGTTTGAACAATTAAAAGAATATTTGAATAAGATTAAATTGAAACAAAAAGCTTTTTGATGCTTTTTATGCCGAAAAATTCTCTTACTCCAATCCTATTTCGTATTAAATCAAATTTGGAGAAGGAGTTGTAATATTTATTCTTAGTAGCGATATAAAATGAAATACTTACTAATTGTTTTACTAATAAGTTCAAATGGGATTGATAATAAGTCTTGCAAACCTTTCGTTAAAGGAACATTTGTATTTAATAGCGTCGATGGCTCACAACATAAAATTATCAGGAAAAAAACCAAACAGATTGAAGTATTAGATAGTAAAAATTTTCAATCGGAATTTGACTTGAAATGGATTAATGAATGTACCTATATAATTTTTAATCGGAAGGTGACGAAGGGAGTTGACGAATATCCCCAGTTCAACAACGATACTTTATACAATCAGGTAATTCCAGTATCGAAAACTAAATGTAAGGTTAGTTCATGGATGAAAGGAACACAAAAAGTGGAGACAGAGTTAACTAAAGTCAAATAAACTACTGCTTACACTGGTGGCAGTAGCACAAACTACTTTTCTGTCGAAGCAGGACCCTTCGTTATTGCTTAATCAATATCTTTAACACATGAAAGCTATCATTTCCATCCTCTTCATATTATTTGCCTTCACAACCTCAGCTCAAACAAAAGGCACTTTAGATTCTACTCAAAAAGTGTACACAGCAAAAACTGCTTGTGGTAAATGCAAGTTTGGAATGACGGGTCATACTTGTGAGTTAGCAGTTAAGATTGACGGTAAAACTTATTACGTGGATAATGCATCAATAGATGATTTTGGTGATGCTCATGCAAACGATGGATTCTGTAATGCTGTTCGCCAGGCAAGAGTTCAAGGAGAGATCGTTGATGGAAGATTCAAAGCAAGGTATTTTGAATTACTTCCCGAGAAGAAAAAGAAGAAATAACTACGATACAAACGTTGGTTTGATCACATCGAGTTTACACTTCTTATTCAACTCTTCAGCTAAGTATAAACTCAGTTCAGGAGATCTTGCTTCATCATGCATGTGCATAAAGAAATAGAGTTCTTGTAGTCCTGAATCCAGCCATTTTTTAATTCGTTTTACCCAATCATCTATCCTGGTATAATCGGTTCCATGTAAGCTGTTACCAACAAACCGAATGAAGGTTGAAGGTGTGGTGAGATGCATGTGACAACAATCTCTTCTTCCTGCAGTATCTGTGATCACAGCACCAATACCAAACTTGTATAAAGTATTGAAGAGTTCTTTTTGTTCAGCAGGTTCAAACCATGCAGGATGTCTTACTTCGAAAAACCATTTTGCATCTTTAGGAAGTGTTTCTAAGAAGCCGAATAACTCTTTCTTTTTAGCCGGACCAAACTTATCACTCACTTGTAAAAAGATTGGACCAAGGTGGTCACCAAACTCACTTACTGCAGCTAGAAAATCATTCAACTGATCTTGTGTTCCCGGCTTTTGAAAAGCTGAACTGAAGTGAGAAATACTTTGCGGCACTTTCGGACAAAACAAGAAATCTCTTTCCCCAACTTTTGCATTCCACTTAATGATATCTGGTGCACTCACCCGATAATGTGTTGCATTCAGCTCAATAGAATTATAGTGTTTCACATACTCATCAAGAAACAATGCCTCTTTTGTTTTTGGAGGATAGATCGTTCCCACCCATTCTTTTCTTACCCACTTAGCACACCCAACAAGGATCTTAGGAGAATCTGTTTTTCCGGCTTTCTCCAATATCTTTTTATTGCCTTTCGGATCTTTCGGTAAAGTGAAGTCTACGCTGGCTAATTCTTGTTCGGGAACTTTTCCAAAATCCATGGTTTGAAGATAGAAATTTTATGCTACTAGTATCCAGCATTCAGCATCAAGTTCACCTTCCCATATACACCATTAGTATCTGTACATCACTTGGATTTACTCCACTGATTCTGCTTGCTTGTCCAAGTGTACCGGGTCTTATTTTCTTGAACTTCTGTAGCGCTTCATTGGAGAGTGCATTCACTTTATCATAGTCAAAAGTATCAGGGATCACCAGTTCTTCCATCTGGCTCATACGTGTAACGATCTCCTGCTCTTTCTCAATGTAACGTTCGTACTTGGTTTGTATCTCAGCTTGCTGAATGGTTTCTTCAGTATAGTTAACCAAAGCCTCTTTCAAAGCCGGAACGTATTGACTTAATGTGATGAGATCAACATCTGGTCTTAGTATTAGCTTACTTATTTTTTGCTTCTCAGTAGTTGCTGCTGAGTTGATGCTTTCTAAATATGCATTCACTTGTGAAGGCTCTACAGAAACCTGGTTCAGGAGTTTTTGCAATGCCGCAACGCCGTTTCTCTTTTCTACTACCTTATCCATTCTTTCCTGTGAAGCCAACCCGAGTCTGTAGCTTATTTCGGTTAACCTTAGATCAGCATTGTCTTGTCTCAGTAATGTTCTGAACTCTGCCCTGGAAGTAAACATCCGGTAAGGCTCATCTGTTCCCTTGCTGATCAGGTCATCAATCAACACCCCGATATAGGCTTCACTACGTTTCAGGATCAAAGGTTCCAGGTTTCTCACCTTTTGGTGAGCATTAATTCCTGCCATTAATCCCTGGCAGGCAGCTTCTTCGTAGCCAGTAGTCCCATTGATCTGTCCGGCAAAGAATAAACTATCTATTTGTTTGGTTTCCAATGAGTAACGTAGCTGAGTAGGCGGAAAATAATCGTATTCTATGGCATATCCTGGTCTGAATATTCTGCAATTCTCAAAACCCGGAACTTGCCTTAAAGCCTTCATCTGAACATCTTCAGGAAGTGAGGTAGAAAATCCGTTTACGTATATCTCAACCGTATTCCAACCTTCCGGCTCAACGAAAAGCTGGTGTCTTTCTCTCTCTGCAAATCGGTTGATCTTATCTTCTATCGAAGGACAATACCTCGGTCCAACACCATCAATTCTTCCGGCATACATTGGGCTTCTGTCAAAGCCTGTCTTTAATGTATCATGTACCTGCTGACTTGTGTAAGTGATATAACAGCTTCGCTGATCTTTTGCTTTGATCTTAGGTGTGTCTAAATAAGAAAAGCCGGATATTACTTCATCCCCTTTTTGCTCTTCCATTTTACTATAGTCAAGGCTTCTTCCATCTACTCTTGGAGGGGTTCCGGTTTTGAGTCTATCACTTTGGAAGCCTAATTCGATCAACTGTTCGGTGATACCAGTTGCAGCTTTTTCCGCTACACGTCCTCCACCAAATTGCTTCTCTCCTATATGGATGATGCCATTGAGGAAAGTACCACTAGTAACTACTACAGATTTCGAATTGATCTCATGTCCCAAACCTGTTACTACACCACAAGCTCTATTATCTTTTATGATGATGGAACGAACCATGTCCTGGTAAAAGTCTACGTTAGGCGTTTGCTCCAGCATTTCTCTCCAGGTTGTAGCAAACATCATCCGATCGTTCTGGGTTCTGGGACTCCACATTGCCGGACCTTTA
>JANPIB010000015.1:0-8175 GCA_031424775.1 Chitinophagales bacterium
TTAAAAGTTGAAGTTATGGCTAAAAGTACAAAAGCGAAAGGTCAGCCTGAACAGGTGAAGGGTAAGGGTAAAAAAGCTGAAAATAAAAGTGTCAGCCCTGCTATTGCCAATGCTCCTGTTGTAGGCAGCGAAGTGTCGTCATACGCTAAAAAGATATTGTCTGAAATTGTCAGTATGAAACCAGATACAACAGCTTTAAAAAATGCTGGTTTTAACGATAAGCAAATAGAAAACATAGTACAACAGTCGGTGTCAGATAGGAATATTAGTGCTTTGTATAATATACTCAATTCCGTTTCTGTCAACCGTAAAAGAGTTGCTATCGCTTGATACGACTTTATAGTATGTGTCCTTATAATACATACTTAGTCCGTCAGCAAGTTCTTTGAAGACTATAAACAGATTGTCCTTTGTCCTTAACGACGCTTTGTCGAGAATTGCTAATTGGTATATAGAATGTTGTTCTTTGGATGTTTTGTCAAAAAATTCCATCCCAGAACAAATAAAAATGGTCTTGTCTATGCCGTTGTCAAAGAATCCTGTCAAATCTGTATTGAAGTCTTCAAGTGTCATATTGGTGGTTTTAAAAATAAAAAATATGTCAACTAAATATACATTGTCGAGCCACGTTAAAAGCAGGATGATGATATGAAGTTGCCTACAACGTAAAGTATTGCTGAAGGCGGGAAATAGATAACGTCCAGCCTGGCATACTGAAGTTAAATAGAAAAGTTATGCCGAGGAAAAGTAGCAAGCCGAATGCGGCAGGTCGAGCTGGAACAAAAGGTGATAAGAGTGCAAAAGCTGAGGCTAAAGATGTCAGCCCCGCTTTTAGCAATACAAATGTTGTGTGTAGTTTGTCTTACGAGCAAGTTGTGTCGTCTGTCAAACAGTTAGAGGATGAGTTTAATAACAGACTTTTATCGTTATTGAAGTCAAGCCATGAAGAAGTTGTAATTGGTCTTGCTGATTGGTCACACGGAAGGATGAGAGCAAGTCATATAACCAACCCTGTATGTGTAAATGTCGTAAAAGCATCTGATGCGGCTGGTCGGCAAACACCTACTTACGGAAACGGTGTAATTAGAATTGGTCGTCAACAAATAATTGTATGACCGTATTGTATTGATACCCCTCGTCAGGCTCATTGTCGTTATGGGTATAGTTTACTAAATGATTGGGGTGGCAAAGTTCTTTTTTAAACTGGACGTTGAAGTCAACCACTTTGAATTTTTTGCAGTCGTTGTCTTCATTAAAGGGTAAAAAAATTTCTTTACCTATAAAAATTGCAGCGTCTTCGTCCTTTGGGAAAATAGCATTTGCTTGTTCCAAAGACTGTGTATTGTAAATTTCATACCCTTGTCGGTGGTGTTTGATTTGCAAGAAAGAAGTAAGCTGCATAATTGTAGATATTTTTAAACAAGTGCGGTGTGTCACTTAATTACACACAACACGTAAATTTATGATATAAGATGTCATTATTCAAAAAATTCAGCTATTGAAAATCAATCTTTTAATATTATACTTTTCATATTGTCGTTAGGACAATCCACTCTACCATTCAATAGATTCTTTCTTCCATAAATCATCCAATGGACTTACGATATTCACTAACTGTTGAGTGCTAACGTGCAAATAACGCTCTGTGGTTTTAATATCAAAATGTCCCAAAAGATCTTTTATGTAGCGAATATCTGTACCCTTATCCAGTAAATGAGTAGCGAAACTGTGCCTAAGGCTATGTATGCCTACTTCTTTACTGATACCTGCTTTTCGTTTGGCATTCATAAATATCTGTTGTGCTGTTCTAGCAGGATAAGGCAAGAAGGTTTGCTCCGATTCAAATAAATAGGTCTTAGGCTTAGGTTTATATTCCTTTATATACTGCCTTAATATGTCAAGCAATAATGGACTCAGGTTTACATAACGGTCTTTTTTTCCTTTTGCTCGTTGAACTAAAATTTGCATTCGTTGGCTGTCGATATCAGATAGTTTAAGGTTTATGATTTCACTTACTCTTAGTCCGGCACTATAAGCTGTAAAAAGCATGGCCTTATGTTTCCGGTTTTCAAGAGCATTGAACAGCTTTCGTAGTTCAATCTCATTTAAAAGTTTCGGTAATTGCAGTGGTTTTTTTGGCCTTGGTATCTCCCAAAAAATCTTTTCATTCTTTAGTACTTGCTCATAAAAAAATTTCAAAGCATTCATCCTGCTGTGGATCGTATTTTCACTAAGTTGTAATGTTGTGTGGCAATACTGCAAGTAATCTTTTATACGTTTTGTAGTTAGGGATGTTGCGTTAGTTTTTCCCAGTGTTTTCAGAAAGATGTTAAACTCATTTTTATAGGTCTTTAGCGTACTGTCACTGTAACCTTTTAATTGTAATGTTTGTTGAAATCGGTCTAAGGCTTCCTTGTTTTCAGTACTTAATTTTTGTTCTATAGTTTTTATTACTAATTGCTGAGAGGCTGTTTTGGTAAAACCAATCCTGCATTTCTTTCGGTTTTCTATTGTATCAGGTATAAGCCAACCCTTATAGGTTTTACTCCATTTACAGCCCGGTACCTTTTTCATCCTGTTATTCCATTCTTCGTTAGGCTCAAAAGCAACCAGGATTCTGGCAATATCTTTATGTATAACAAGAGAATAACGAGGCTGTATCATCATAGCTATAAAGCCTCAAATTTAAACGATCATTTTTCTTCACCTATAGACATCTAGTTATTTAAGGACTAGAAATATTGTATTCCAGCACCTTCCTTCATGGATGAGCCCTAGTTCCTTGCTGGTAGAGCCATACATGGTTGCACTCAGTTCATGAAAACCTACTTCAGCACATCCCTCAAAACTTAACACTCTGCCAAACTGGCACTTGAAGCTATTTTGGCTATTTTTGCCCACTAAATTCTGTGTAGAGCAATGGAAATGTTGGATCTCGGACATAAAGTACATGATGAAACCCGTCAGGGTGAAGCCTTTGCTCCATTGGAACTTGATGTAAATCAACACGCTAAGAAATTCTACATAGAAAGCTATGGCTGTGCAATGAACTTTGCTGACAGCGAAGTGGTTGCTTCCATTCTCAGCAAAGAGGGCTTTGGGGCTACCCGTAATTCAGAAGAAGCCGACCTCGTTTTACTCAACACCTGTTCCATCCGTGAAAAGGCTGAGCAAACCGTTAGAAAACGTTTGACTGAGTTCAGGAAGATGAAAAGAGAGAACCCCGTCCTGTTAGTAGGTGTTTTGGGTTGCATGGCAGAAAGGCTTAAAGCAAAGTTTATTGAAGAAGAGAAACTCGTAGACCTTGTTGTAGGTCCAGATGCTTACAGAAGTTTACCAGGCTTGATAGAAGAAGCAGAAACAGGTCAGAAAGGTGTGAATGTGCTGTTAAGTCGTGATGAAACCTATGCTGATATTTCTCCGGTTAGGTTAAATAGCAACGGAGTAACGGCTTTCGTTTCAATTATGAGGGGCTGTAACAATATGTGCAGCTTTTGTGTTGTTCCGTTTACAAGAGGCAGAGAGAGAAGCCGTGATGCAAACTCCATCGTTGAAGAAGCAACAGACCTGTTTAAACAAGGGTATAGAGAAGTAACATTGTTGGGTCAGAATGTAGATAGTTATCATTGGATTTCCCCTCCTTCGGAGGGGTTAGGGGAGGCTTTTACGTTTGCCAAACTACTGGAGAAAGTTGCTTTGATCAATCCTGATCTCAGGGTAAGGTTCAGTACTTCTCATCCGAAAGATATTACGGATGAGGTCTTATTTACGATTGCGAAATACGAGAACATTTGCAAATACATTCACCTTCCGGTACAAAGTGGAAACACAAGGGTGCTGCAAATGATGAATCGTACCTATACACGGGAATGGTACTTGGCAAAAGTGGAAAGGATCAGGGAAATTCTACCGGATTGTGGTCTTACCTCTGACACGATCACCGGCTTTTGTTCAGAAACAGAAGAAGAGCATCGTGATACAATTTCTTTAATGGAGATAAGCCAGTTCGATTTCAGTTACATGTACTACTACAGCGAAAGACCAGGAACGCTGGCTGAAAGAAGATATGAAGATGATGTGCCGCTTGAAGTAAAGAAAAGAAGGCTGGCTGAGATCGTTGAGACACAAAACAAGCTTTCGTATGAGAGTTATCAGAAAGATATTGGCAAGACCTATAAAGTTTTAATTGAAGGGGAGAGTAAAAAAAGCGACCAGGATTGGAAAGGTAGAAGCAGCCAGAATAAGATGGTTGTATTTCCTAAAGGGAACTTTAATAACAAGAAAGGCGATTACGTTTGGGTAAACGTAAAATCTAATACCCAGGGTACATTGCTTGGAGAAATAATTGAACTGTGATTAATGAGGGATCAGATACTTGAAGAAATATCAAAACTTGAACAACAACATCAGATAAAGATTTTGTATGCTGTTGAATCAGGAAGTAGGGCTTGGGGTTTTGCTTCAGTTGATAGTGATTGGGATGTGAGGTTTATTTATGTTCACCATTATGACTGGTATTTATCTGTAGAAGACAAAAAGGACAATATCGAAATCATTTTACCAAACGATATTGATTTAAGTGGATGGGAATTGAAAAAAGCTTTATTGCTGTATAGAAAATCAAATCCTCCTCTTTTGGAATGGCTCAGAAGTCCAATGGTGTATAAAGAAATTGGCTCAACGGCTGGTTCTTTGAGAGATTTATCTGGTAAATATTTCAACCCTAAAGCATGTTTGTACCACTATCTGCACATGGGTCAGGGAAACTGGAACAGTTATTTTAAAGAAGATATCGTAAGGGTAAAGAAGTATTTCTACGTCTTGAGACCAATCTTAGCTTGTTGCTGGATAGAAAAGACAGGTGAAATGGCTCCAATGGAATTTGAGGTTACACTAAATGCAGAAATAGAGAATCGTAAATTGAGAACTGCTATAGATGAATTGTTAGAAAAAAAGAAAAGTGGTGATGAACTGGATAAAGGAAATCGAATTGCAATCATAGATGAGTTTATTGAAGAGAAACTTCAATATTACCTGGATTACATTAAGCAATTTGATTTCAAGAATTCACCACCTTTTGAAGATCTAAATAAAATCTTCAGACAAAGCTTGTCAGAAGCATGGAAATAAATGTGATTAAATGGACGTTCAAAGTATAAAAAGTCGTTTTGGTATCATTGGTAATTCGCCAGCTTTAAACCTGGCACTCAGCACTGCTGTCCAGGTGGCAGCTACTGATCTTACGGTATTGATAATAGGAGAGAGCGGTGTTGGTAAAGAAGCCTTCTCATCTATCATACATTCTCTTTCTACAAGAAAACACAATCCTTTTATTGCCGTAAACTGTGGAGCAATTCCTGAAGGAACAATCGACTCAGAATTGTTCGGACATGAGAAAGGTTCGTTCACAGGAGCTGCCGATAGCCGTAAAGGTTATTTTGAAACTGTGAATTCAGGAACGATATTCTTAGATGAGATCGCTGAAATGCCTTTGGGTACACAGGCAAGATTGCTGAGGGTGTTAGAGTCTGGAGAGTTTATCCGTGTTGGTTCATCTAAAGTGCAGAAGACAGATGTTAGAGTGATCGCTGCTACCAACAAAGATCTGTTGGATGCTGTTCAGCAAGGAAAGTTCAGGCAGGATCTGTATTATCGTTTGAGTACTGTACCTATTCGAGTTCCGGCTTTGCGGGATAGAAAAGAAGACATCTCTCTTTTGTTTAGGAAGTTCGTTGTCGACTTTGCTGATCGTTATAAAATACCTTCCGTTCAACTGGACGAAGACGCTAAAAATCTGCTAATAAATTATCCTTTCCCGGGAAATATTCGAGAACTCAAGAATATTGCAGAGCAAGTGTCTGTACTCAGCCCTGATAAATCGCTTTCGGCAATTGACCTGAGAAAGTTTTTACCGGAGCGATATATGAGCAGAATGCCTGTGTTGGCAAATCAGTCAGCATCGTCGTCACAGGAGTTTGCAAACGAAAGAGAAATATTATACAAGTTGTTCTTTGATATGAAGAAGGATGTTACGGAACTGAAGAAGATGTTCCTTGAGATCCTTCAGAATCCTTCACTGGCAGGTCATGCAGCAAACTTTACACAAGATTCTTTGCTGAATGATCATGCCCATGTTCATGTGAATGGAGATATGTTGCCGGCAATTCAGCAACCTGCTGCTCCTGCTTATGTACAGTCAACAGGAAATCAACCGGTAGTTTTGCATGATGATATTCATCACCATGAAGAAGTGGAAGAGTCGTTGAACATCATGGATAAAGAAAAAGAACTGATCATAAAAGCTTTGAAAAAGCATAGAGGCAGAAGGAAAGATGCAGCAACAGATCTTGGAATAAGTGAAAGAACTTTGTATAGGAAGTTGAAGGAATATGATATTGAGGAATAGAAGGTAGTGTTTGTCAGGCAGAGCTTGTCGAAGCCTTGATCAGTAAACAATCGAAAGTACAAGTGAGTGACACAATGAAGTCAAATAGAATTAATGAAGCTGGCTAACAAAATATTATTGATCTCTTTGGTTGCAGGATGTTTCTTGCTTGCAGCACCGGCATGTAAAGTGTATCGCTTTAATGATGCTGTGATAGATCCAAGATTTAAAACGATTAAGGTATTGCCTTTCGTTAACCAGGCTCGTTATGTGAATCCTCAGCTGACACCAAGACTTACTGATGCTTTTTTACAGAAAGTAGTAAGGCAAACAAAACTCACCCGTACCAATAACGAAGATGCACATTACCTTATTAGCGGCTATATTTCTCAGTATGATGTAAGTACTTCAGGAATTTCTTCTCAACAGGCTGCAACAAACCGACTTACTGTTGGTGTACATCTCATAGTGAAGAATACATTGGATAATAAGACGGATGAATACGATGTCAACCGGAACTTTGATTTTCCGGCAAGCCAAACCCTACTACAAGCGGAATCTGATCTGCTTACTGATATTCTTCGCAACATGAGCGATGAAATATTTAATCGCATCTTCTCTAACTGGTAAGCATTTCTGTATTTTCACCGAATGAATGAGGCACTTGAAAAAGTACTGTTTCAACTAACTGGCAAAAGCCATTTGGCTGATGTGAGCCTGATAGAATTACAGAAGATCACAGAAGCACATCCTTATTTTTCTGTAGGGCATCTACTGCTGTCGAAGAAACTCAAAGCAGAAGATCACAACGGATCGGAAACTCAACTGCAACGTACTGCAGCATACTTCAATAACACACTTTGGTTGGATTACTTGCTGCAGGAAAAGCAGGTACAAGTGAAATTGCCTGAGAGCAATCAAGATGAAACAAAGCCAATGCTCAACAAGGTGATAAAAGAAGAGCAGCAATCGCAATTAGCAGAACTGGAAAAGTTGCAGGAGCAAATGGAAACGAAAGAGCCGGAGATGATTGTAGCAACATCAGACGAAGAACAATACGCTGCTACAACAGTTGAAGAAGTGGCACAGCAGGCTGAAGATGAAGAAAAGCAGAAAGAAGTAATTGCTTCGGTATTGGAAGGTCAGCTGGCTGAGTTTAAAAAGCCAGTAACTGCTGATACTGAGTTGAAGATCGAGACGGAACCTTACCACACAGTTGATTATTTCGCAGCACTGGGAATAAAAGTTGATCTGAAGAATCCACAGGATAAACTTGGTAGCCAGGTTAAAAAGTTTACAGAATGGCTTAAGCAGATGAAGAACGTTCAGCCCGTACCTGGTGACCTTGCAGCCGATCCAGAGGTGGATAACATGATACAAGGCATTGCAAAAACTTCTAATGAGACAAGAGAGATCGTTACAGAAACAATGGCGGAAGTGCTTATAAAGCAAGGCAAAACAGACAAAGCCATTCAGCTTTACATTAAATTAAGTTTTTTGAATCCCGATAAATCCGCTTACTTTGCCGCCAAAATCGAACAACTAAAAGGTATATAAAATGACGATCGTTTTCCTGATATTGGTAGTGATTTCTTGTATTATTCTTGGTTTCGTAATTCTGGTTCAAAATCCAAAAGGTGGTGGTTTATCTGGTAATATTGCCGGTTTCAGCAACCAGTTCATGGGTGTTAAGCAAACAACCGATGTACTTGAAAAAGGGACCTGGATATTTGCCGCAGTCATTGCTATTCTTTGCCTCACTTCCAGTTTTTTTATAACCGGTAATTCAG
>JANPIB010000016.1:0-8673 GCA_031424775.1 Chitinophagales bacterium
GTTGGCAGGATGTTGTATCAGTTCTAATTAGTTGAAATCAGCCGTTGGCAATTAATTAACCGGTGATGCATTGATTTGTGGTGTAACAGACAAAGTTCTCCTTGCATAGCTTGAACGAACAGCTTTGCCTCCTTTACTTGACACATTCTTATGAAGGTCTTTGTCCATAGAAGCAAAACCTCTTCTTGACTTTCCCGATTTTTTAGTCTCTTGCTGGCTGGTAGTGGAAGTTTCGATCATAACGTTGTGGATTTTACTGTTTGCGAATAGCATAAGCATGTAAATTAAGTGCCAGCATTCTACAAATCCACGTACAATTACTCACATGCCTTATGCTTGAATTGCCAGCCATTCATTTTTGCTGATGTTAAAAAGAATAGGGATTAAGCATAAAAATCCCTGAAATGCTCTTTTTGTACCAGTCACCTAATTTCGTGTTTTTGGTATGTAAGAGCCAGTTTGAATAATTACTTCTACGTAATATGAAGTAAAGCAAGGCGGCTTAAAGAGGAAAGGAATAAACTAAAAATTTGTAGCCCACTTCATAGACGTGAAGGGTTCCAGGATTGCTCAAAAATCCTTTTTAGCGGCTGTTAGGCTTCGGGGTCCAACCATGGTGAAGCTGTAATTTGGAAAAATTTATCCATTAAGTGGGGAAATTAATTCCCCAAGTAGCTCTGATATGGTTCCCTATCTAAAGATTTTCAGGATGTTGTGCTTCCACCGGCTTTTAAGATCAGCGAAGCCAGTTCTTCCAGTTTACGTTTTAGCCGTCCATGTTCAGCTTGATTGATCAGGGAGGTGCTAAAATGTTCTGGTGGCGAATTTAGACTACCTCAAGAATGTGCTGATGTGGATAAGCTCAGAACCTGCTAATCAAAGTAATAGAAAGCAAAAAGGCAGCTTTACAGCTGCCTTGATTTTTTTGTTTCTTATTTCCTGTCAATCCTGTTGGTACATCCCTTTAAAATCATTTCACAGGCCTAAGCTGAAGGGATTTTCTATTCATCTTTTATCGTCTAAATCATCTCCAATCTAAAGAGTGTAAAACCGTGCCAAAGCAATGTCAGCCTGCTTTTCGCTGCTGTTACTCTTCAGTGTTTGTGTTGTCATCGCTAATGGCCTCAAGCTTGAAGACAGAGTTGAAGAAGTAGCCAAAACCGGCACACTCTAATGAGGGCACAATCAGCGTAGAAAACGAAGTAAATATTGGAACTCGCTTCTTCGGTTTTGTTACTATGTAAGATATATGTAATAATCAGTTGCTATTGTATAACCTCAAGGTACTCGTAAAGACTATTTTTAAAGATGGTCAAGATGAATAATAATGAAAAAGGAGTAGCCAGTTTAGAATCACACATCATCGTAGAGATTATAGAATATGTTCCCAATGCTGTTGTTAGCAAAACGATTATAAAGAAAACAACGGGCAATATCACAGCTATTTCTTTTGATGCAGGGGAGGAGTTATCAGAAAAGTTTCACCCTTTTGATACATACATTCAGATTATTGATGGGGCAGCTGAAATCAACGTTGATAGAAAAGTGTTCAACCTGGTTCTTGGACAAGGCATGATCATTCCCGCCAATGCCAAGCATATTTTTAGTGCAAGAGAACAGTTTAAAATGATAGCCACCACTATAAAAAGTGGTTACGAATAGATATAAGAATCTAATAGGTTAAGCCGATGCTTTAATACCTTAACATAACAATGTGCAACTTTATATAAAATACATGGTTAGCCTTCGTTGCAAAATGATGGTTCGCTCAGAACTGGAAAAGCTGGGCTTAATTCCCCATTCTATTGAACTTGGAATAGTTGAATTATTTGATGATATCACCGAAACCGACCGAAATTCCCTTAGAGAGAATCTCGGATACTTAGGGCTTGAATTGTTAGACGATAAAAGAAGCATTATTATCGAAAAAATAAAGCAGGTGATCATAGACTTGATACACTATGATGATGAAATGCATGACGTAAAGTATTCTACCTACATTAGTGAAAAACTTAATTACGATTATAACTATCTGTCAAATATTTTTTCTGAAGTAAAAGGAATAACCATTCAGAACTTCATTATCCTGAATAGGATTGAAAAAGTAAAAGAGCTTTTGTTATACAATGAACTCAATCTTACAGAGATCGCTTTTAAACTTCATTACAGCAGCGTAGCCCATCTCTCCAATCAGTTTAAAAAAGTAACAGGGCTTAGCCCTTCATATTATAAGAAATTGAAGCAAAAGCGAGATATCAACCTGGAAAATCTTTAAAAGATGTAACCAGCAGTTGCAAGTATGTAACATACTCAGTATGAGAAGGTTTACCTTGCACTTCAATGTATACCACCACTTTTGATATAACAAATACAAGGCTTTTTATAATTGCATTCATGAAAACGGAGGTTATACACTATGAGCAACGATACCAGGCTTCATTAAAAAAAGGGGAAAATTTTGGTGTCTTAAAAATATTTCGAAATACGATAAAGCAACTGGATGTTCAGATTTCTATTCTGAATTCCGGTAATAAATTTATTCAGCCCATATCCAGTGAAGTGTTAGATGAATTTGGAATTAACATCATTCACGTGTTCAAAGTAGATCGTGTAGTAAATGATATTGGGTTAGATAGTTTCAAAAACCGCCTTTTTCCACTAAACGATAGATTGCTCTAAAACTTACTTGCTCTGTAGTTCTGCTAAGATTTACTTCCGGTCGTTTGTTAGTCTAATGCCGCTAACTTAAACTTATGCAACTCCGTTGGAACGTAGTTTGATGTTGTGTACGATCTCTCAACTCATTTTACCAAACGGTGTGTTATGATTAAAGTGCTGTACCTGCTTTCCATCGCAATATTTTTTAGCTGTAAAAAACAAGTAAATCCAACGGAACCTTGGAACAAAATCAACCTCAAAGCTACCGTAGGTAATACTGTAGTAAGCTCACCTGCAGGAATTTCAAGATACTGGAGTACAAACGTAAGCTTCGATAAAGAAATCTATGATTCTGTTTTTGTTGTGGTACAATGGGATGCATTTGCAGCTCCTGGATCGTACATCGGCACTATAAAAGATACCATAAAACTAGCACCACAAAAAGAAAATACAGTGGGCAAAATCTCTAACACACTATACCAGGTTCCATGGACATCACAAGATGTAAAAATTGTTTATGCCTGGAGTAAGATTTGGGACAAGTATGAGTTTCATTATTAATGGGGTACAAAAAATATGGCAGTATGCTTCATAAGTTCAACCGACTATAATATGTTTGCTTTTATAGCAGACACGTTGATGAGAATAACTCGGTTTACAGTGTTGCCATACTATTAATGAAAACGCCACTTACACTTTTTGAAGAATTTGATAAAGAGAAAGAGCAGCTTGCTGCTTTTTTTAAATTAGAATTACTGGGTAACGAGCCTTACCCTGATTATGATAATATCGTAGCACTTTGTTGTGATACCTGCCAATCATCTATGGCGTTATTATGTTTAGCAGATAAAAGTCATTTATGGTTTAAAGATCACGTAAGATGGAAGGGAAGTGAGTTGCCTGCAACATTTCTTGGTTTGAATGGTCAGGGTATGGAAGATTTGATTGAAATATCAGATACATCCAAAGACGAAAGATTTACCAATCACCCTTTGGTTATACAGTCTCCGTTTATTCGCTTTTATGCTGAGATTCCCCTGATTGCTACTGATAAAACGAGATTGGGGTCGCTCTTTATTATGGGCACTGAACCTCGGCAACTGACGGCAAGGCAAAAAACAGCTTTGCATACACTCACCAGGCAAATAATTATTCAGATAGAGCTTAAGCTCCAGAAAAGACAACTAAAGCAGCTCAATACAGGATTGCTGAAAGACATGCAGCAAAGAATTGAGCAGAAAAGTAAGATTCTCGAACTTTTTTCCCGCTTCGTTCCGCCTGAAGTTATCACCCAGCATATACAATCAGAAGTTAAAGGCTTTTCAGGTGCAGAGCTGAAACATTGTGCTATTCTCTTTTGTGATATAAGAGGATACACATCTCTTGTTGAAAGGCAAACACCAGCCAACGCTGTAGGAATACTGAATGTTTTTTATACGATCATGTCAGACGTGATAAAAGATTACAGTGGCATGGTGGTTCAATATGTAGGAGATGAGATCTTCGCAATATTTGGTGAGCCTTTTTCATTTCCGGAGTATGAAAGGAATGCCGTTTTCTGTGCACTGGAAATGATGTCACAGCTTACTATTGTAAACGAACTTTGTAAAGAGTTCACAGAAGAACCTATTAAGATCGGTATCGGAATAAATGCAGGAGAAGTAATTACTGGAACACTGGGTTCTGAGCTAAAGATTGAATTTTGCGTTACAGGAAATAATGTAAACACAGCAAAACGGATTGAATCACTAACGACAGAGAAGCCTGATACCATTCTTATCAGCGATAGCGTTTATCAGAAGGTGCAGGATATTGTAAATGTAAATACCTGGCAACCCATCAAAGTAAAAGGCAAAACTGATCTGTTACAGATTTACGAAGTAACCGGTAAGACAAACGACGACGAGAACTTCCCTTTTTAAACTTCAGGCTCTTAAATTTTTCTTTAATGAGGCGTATGCTCTAATCCTGTTATCCTATGGAATTTGGAGTTTAAAAACGTATATTTAAGAAAATCCACTACTGTTGAAGTTATATATCAAATATATGGTGAGCCTCCGGTGCAAAATGATGGTGAAGGAGGAACTGGCAAAGCTCGGCATTCGGTACATGACTGTTGACCTTGGCTTAGTGGAGATATTCGAAGATATTAATGAAATTCAATTTAAGCAGCTACAGATCAACCTGTTGAAGTCTGGTTTGGAATTGCTTGATGACAAAAGAAGTATTCTTATTGAAAAGATAAAGAATCTTATTGTTGAAATGATCCACTATTCTGAAGAACTTCCGGAGGTAAATTACTCTGATTACATCAGCGAAAAACTGGGATACGATTACACCTACTTAGCCAATATTTTTTCTGAAGTAAAGGGAACTACTATTCAGCAGTTCATCATCATGCATAAGGTTGAAAAAATTAAAGAATTGCTCATTTACGATGAGTTGAACGTTACTGAGATTGCATATAAACTTCATTATAGCAGCGTAGCACATTTAAGCAACCAGTTTAAAAAGATCACTGGGCTCACTCCATCTTTTTATAAGAAATTGAAAGAAAAGAGAAAACGTAATCTTGAAGAGATGTAGCATTATGCTTCAATGCTCCAACCTAAGTTAGTAAGGGAGTATAAAATTATCTGTAAGCATTTCATTGAATCATAATCACAGTTTCGAAGCACTACAATGCTCTGCTTAATTTTATTTCATAGGTAAGGTGTGGATTCTGTAACAATAGTATATAGTTATGTAATGATTGTTGAAGCTATTGCCGCCATCTTTACCAAATGAAAAATAAGCACCACTTAACTGCTACTATAACATTGCTGAGTAGGATTCGAAAAGCAATCGTCCATCCAACATGGGTAGTATTACTTCTTATTTCTGTTTTCTCATGGCAGTGTAAGAAAGACACTTTTACAGGTGAAACAAAGGGCATTTGTCCTGAAGTTATTTCTACTGATCCTGTAAATGGTGCAACCAATGTTGTTACTACTAAAATCATCTCTGCAGTATTTAACGAGCCGATGGATCCTTCCACCATCAATCAAACAACTTTTATCGTAAGGCAGGGCTCAACTGTAATACCAGGAACTGTAACGTACTCTGGTGTTACAGCAACATTTACACCTTCAACGGTTTTAGCTCCAAATACAGTTTATACTGCTACCATTACTAATAAGGTAAAAGATCCTGCAGGCAATGCAATGATCGCCGATTATGTATGGAGCTTCAATACAGGTGCAATTCCTATTGTTGTTTCAACTGATCCTGCTAACGGTGCAGCAAATGTTCCAATTAATAAAGTGGTTACTGCAACGTTCAGTACCAACATGAATCCTGCTACAATCAATTCAACCAGTTTTATACTTAGACAAGGTTCTACTGTAGTGCCAGGAACAGTAACTTATAGTGGTATGACTGCAAGTTTTACTCCTACAGTTCCACTTGCTCCTTCCACAGTTTACACAGGTACAATTACCACAGCTGCAAAAGATCTGGCTGGTAATTCAATTGCAACAAACTATACGTGGAGTTTTGTAACAGGAAGTATTCCTACGGTGATATCAACAGATCCTGCAAATGGTGCAACAGGTGTTGCAGTGAATAAAGTAATAACTGCCACTTTTAGTACAGTAATGGATCCGGCAACTATAAATGCAAGTACTTTCTTATTAAAACAGGGTACAACATCAATACCGGGTACAGTAACTTACTCTGGCACTACCGCAAGTTTTACTCCTTCATCACCACTTGCAAATAATACTGTTTACACTGCAACAATTACAACAGGAGCGAAGAATACAGCTGGCAATGCCTTAGCTGCAGATTACGTGTGGAGTTTTACTACAGTAGCAGTAATTCCACCACCACCTCCACCACCAATAGGTAATGCTTCGATATTTGGAGTGTTCGGTGGAAGTGCCGGAATTACAAACCAGGGATTGAACACAGTAATTAATAATGGAAGCATTGGTACGATAGCTGCATCAACACTGATCACAGGATTTCATGATGGAACCACAGGTGATGTATATACTGAAACACCTTTGAACAAAGGGTTAGTAACAGGAAGAATACATACTGCACCTCCTCCTCCAGGTTCTGCTGCATCATTCCAGATTGCTACAGCAGGTCTATTAGCAGCTAATAATCTTTACAACAGTATTTCTCCTACATCAAGACCAGGAGGAACTGATCCAGGTGCTGGTGAATTAGGTGGACTTACATTGCCTCCGGGTGTTTATAAATCTGCCAGCGGAACATTTAATATCTCAACAGGTAATCTTACACTTGATGCAATGGGTAATCCAAATGCAGAATGGATATTCCAAACTGCTGCAGGACTAACAGTTGGTGTTGCAGGTCCTACAGGTGCTAAGAGTGTAATTCTTATAAACGGAGCTCAGGCTAAGAATGTGTACTGGTATGTTGGTAGTGCCGCAACAATTAACGCAGCTGGAGGTGGTGTTATGACAGGGAATATTATTTCCTCAGCAGGTATTACATTCTCAACTGCTGGTAACATGGTGCAAACTGTGTTGAATGGCAGGGCAATATCATTAAATGCGTCAGTTACAATGGTGAATACAACCATCAACGTACCTAATTAATAAGAATCAGCAAATCACTCACTGTTTCTAATCATCACTATCATAATACTACTATATGTTATCGTATAAAATAATAAGCTCGAAATTCACCATGATGTTTGTGGCAATGGCGTTTTCCATAACAGCTTTGCCACAAGCTGCTCCCACACAACGGGTAAAGCCAGTGTGGTGGTTCGGTCAGTCTGTTGCAGTAAATAGAAGCCATTACCAGGGTACCACGCAAAGGCTGGATAATACATTTAGCGTACCTTCTGCATTTCATAATGGAACAGGATACAAACCATATTTCTCATTATTAACAGAATACAGACCTGCTGGTATTTGGGGTGGAATGTTGAATGTTGCATACGACAATCGTGGGGGAAGTTTTAAAACAGTGATGGCACCATGTAATTGTCCGGCAACTTTGGCTACCAACCTAAGTTACATTTCGATTGAACCATCATTACGTATTGCTCCTTTTTCTTCAGGTTTTTACATTTTTGGAGGACCAATGCTGGGTATTAACGTAAGAAAGAAATATGAGTATTCCCAAGAGAAGCAAATGGATAGAGCCGGAGATTTAAGTGATATCCGTTCTACCGTATTATCAGCTCAAGCTGGTTTAGGTGTAGATATACCTGTATCTAACAAACAGAGCCAGGTGCAGATGACACTTTCTCCTTTTGCATCTTTTCAAACTGATCTGGGACAGGCACCAAGAAAAATTGAATCATGGTCAATGTACACAGTTCGTGTAGGGATAGCGATCAAATTTGGTACGGGAAAAAAATCAACAGTAAATCCTACTCCGGATAATCCGGTAGGTACTACACCTACAACTCCTACTGTTCCTGAAAAGGACGTGCAGTTTTCTGTAAGAGCACCTAAAGAGGTTCCGGCAGTACGCCAGGTTAGAGAAAATTTACCGATGTTGAATTCCGTGTTCTTTGATAATGGTTCAACAACAATACCTGGTAGATACATTTTATTAACCCCGGCTACATCAGCTACGTTTAAAGAAACACAACTTCAAACGGCACAACCCGATAACCTGAATAAAGGACGTGCAGCAAGACAGCTCGCTGTTTATTATAATATCCTGAACATTGTTGGGGATAGAATGAGAAACAATCCATCATCTGCTTTAACACTTAGCGGAGCATCTGAAGGAAATCCTCAGGAAGGAAAGTTGATGGCAGAGAACCTAAAGCAATACCTGGTATCTGTGTTTAATATAAATGAGTCGAGAATTACAACTGCAGGTACAAGTAAGCCAGCTATTCCATCTGAACAACCGGGAGCTACAAAAGAGCTAGCCTTGTTGCGTGAAGGTGACAGGAGAGTAGACATTCTTAGCGCTTCTCCGGCACTACTCTTAGAGGTGGGAGGTAGCACCACTACTTTTCTTAGACCTGTAGAAATT
>JANPIB010000017.1:0-73776 GCA_031424775.1 Chitinophagales bacterium
TTTACATACAAAGCCTCTTTTCTAAGGCGGAAACCCATACAATCAGGGCAAAGTGTTTTTCCTCGGTACCTACTTTGAAGAACTCTGTACTGCACTTTGTAGAGGTTTTGAGAGACTTCTTTAAAGAAATCATCTATACCATACACATCTGTACTTCCATGCCATAAGAGTTTATACTGTTCTTCTGTTAGATCAGCTATCGCAGTATGAATTGGGAATCCTGTTTTCTTAGCTGCTTTTACAAACTGCTCTCTCCACCAGCCTAGCTTTTCTCCTTTCCAGGGAGCTACACCACTTTCGTAAACACTTAATCGTTTGTCTGGAATTACAAGATCAGCATCAATTCCTAAAACCTGGCTAAAACCTTCGCAAGTTGGACAAGCACCGAAAGGATTGTTGAAAGAGAAAAGATTGGGAACAGGTTCTTCGAACTGTAACCCATCCAACTCGAACTTGTTGCTAAAATGGCGAAGCTGTTCTCCATCGATCTCTAGATACATTTCACCCTCACCCTCATAAAAAGCAGTACCGATAGAATCTGAGAGCCGGTGAATATCATCTTCATCGAATTCCTTTACTACGATCCTATCCACCAGAACGTAAACTGAACTTTCTTCCTTTTTTACTTTCGATTTGGTTGGTTTGATTTGTTTCGCCAGTTCTTTATCCTCCATTTCTAATAACTCCTCAATTCTAAGTGGCTTTTGATCCACATACATTCTCGAGAAACCCTTTTGCATCAAAATATTAAGTTCCTCTTTAACCTCCCTGTTAGCATGTTGCTTAAAAGGAACAATGATCATCACCTTTGCTCCTTCTTTTAATTCCTGGATTGTCTTCAACACATCAACCACATCGTCTTTCTTCACTTCTTGTCCACTGATCTGGGAAATGGTTTTGCCAATTCTAGCATACAGAAGTCGCAGGTAATCATAGATTTCCGTCATGCTTCCAACGGTGCTTCGTGGTGTTCGGGTGATCACTTTTTGCTCGATAGCAATTGCCGGGCAAAGTCCTTTTATATAATCCACATCCGGCTTAACCATTCTAGCCATGAATTGACGAACGTATGCACTTAAGCTTTCGGCATATCTCCGTTGCCCTTCTGCAAATAAGGTATCTATGGTGAGTGAGGATTTTCCACTTCCGCTCACACCAGTCACAACAATGAACTTATTGCGAGGGAACTCAACAGTAACGTTTTTAAGGTTGTGCACCCTGGCTCCCTTAACCAGAATCGAATTCAGCTCTTTCACCTTCGCTCCTTTCTTATTTGTAGTAGTTCTACTAATCATCTGTTGTTGCTTATACGATTTTATTCTTAGCAGGTTTCGGTATTGTGCTATTTCAAATTAAATTTCTCTTAAGTCCGGTAAATCATTTGGAAATTCTGAACAGCTCCTTACTTTTAACTCCCATTGAGGGATAAAACAGTCCAAAATCTGGAAACTTTATGAACTGTTTAACCTGAGGTGGAAATCCAATACTAACCAAATATCCTAATTTTCTTGACCAGAAAAACCATTGCTATGAAGACATTGACCCTGCTGACTGACATCCAACTCATCAGAGCTTTTCAGGATGGAAATTCAATCGCTTTAGAAGAATTGATCAACCGCTACAAAGAAAAGATCTATTCTTCAATTCTCTTCCTTGTAAAAGACAAATATCTTGCTGAAGATCTTTTCCAGGATGTTTTTATTAAGGTTATCGACACACTTCGCAATAATCGTTACACAGAAGAAGGAAAATTTCTTCCATGGGCTTTACGCATTGCTCATAACCTGTGTGTTGATCATTTCCGTAAAGTAAAAAGAGCTCCGGCTATTAAAACAAGTGATAACAGGGACATCTTTGAAGTGATCAATGTTTATGAAGATGCTGCTGACAGACACCTGATGCAAGGTCAAAGTCACAAACGCATTCGTGTAATGCTCGATATGCTGCCTGAAGAGCAAAGAGAAGTGCTGGTACTTCGCCATTTTGCCGATATGAGCTTTAAGGACATTGCTAAGATCACAGACTGTAGCATAAACACGGCACTTGGCAGAATGCGTTATGGTTTAATAAACCTTAGAAAAATGATGATGGAAAAACAAATTGCTTTATAAATTTGTCTCACAATCACATTAACCCAATCTCTTGTCATTCTTCTCTGCCACACAAAATTTTTGCTTGCCGTGTCGGTAGTTAAGAATGGCACCAAACTATAGAAATCAAAGATCCTCTTCAGGATGAAGAGGATCTTTTTTATTTGCTTGGCTCTATTGCTACTATTTAGCTTTTGTGGAGCCTGTGCTGAGCTTTGCCGAAGCATCACTCACTTGTACTGCAGAATTTAACTGAGCTGATTGCTTTCGCTGGTAGAAGATAAAGAGATTTGAAACGAGAGAATAGTACAGTACAATAATCTCCTTTCCTCTTTACCCCTTAGCGCTACTGCAATCGTACTTCTTACTTCATACCTCGTACTCTAATGCACGTCTTTTCCATGCCATGCATCCACTTGCTTTTCTTTTTGCTTTCGTAAAATGTGTTGAAGTTTATTGATGCATGAATCTGCTGCCTGGTAAAAGTCCTCTGCACCATCTTTTACAAAAGGATCATTACCCGGAACTTCAAGCCTGATCTCACAGTAATGAACTCGGTTAGCCCTATCAGGACCTAAGAAGAGTATAACATTAGCTGCTACAATATGATCGCTGGGAGTTAATTTTCCCAGTTTCTGTTCAATATACCCTTCCAATTCATCACCGGCTTTAAAACCAAGTGATTGTATGTTAACCTTCATACGCTTTTGTTTAGGTTAAATGAACCATTTTCATACCATACAAGCGGCACTATTTGTTCTTGTCAAAAGTTTCTTTACCGCACTGTAGCCATTGCAGGTATTCTTTCCAATCTGGGGTATAGCCTACAGGATGTGTTACTAATCTTTCTTTCGTATCCAGCACAACATATAAAGGCTGAGTTACCTGGTTAAAATTTTCAGCCTGGAAGGTTGACCATTTATCCCCAATGGTCTTGATTTTCTTGGTAGCCCCATCTTTCGTTTTGTAAGCGGGAATTCTTTGTTCTACAGGCAGATTTTCTCTGTCATCAACATATAAAGAAGCGAGTATGAAATTGTTCTTAATGTAGTCATGCACTTCAGGAACCACCCAAACGTTCTCTTCCATCTTTCTGCAGTTCACACAAGCCCAGCCTGTGAAGTCGATGAGAATAGGCTTGTTCTGCTTTCTGGAACTATCCAAAGCAGCAGCATAATTATTTATCACGTTTGGATGCAGTCCTTTATTATTTATATTCTCTTCGCCATAGATACTATAAGAAAGTGGTGGTGGAAATCCACTCAGCCATTTCAGGTTTGCGTATTCAGTTTTAGTAAGTCCGGGAATAAGATAGAGAATAAAAAGCACTGTAAAACAGCCGATCAGCTTTCTTATCAATCCTGGCTTTTGTGTTCTGTCATCATGCGGTAAACGTAAGTACCCAAAAAGGAATAGAGCCAACCCAATACTGATCAGTATCCAGATACCGATAAATACTTCTCTTTTCAAAAGACCCCAATGCATCACCAGGTCAGCATTTGAAAGAAATTTCAAAGCAAGTCCAAGTTCAAGGAAAGCCAGGAATTTTTTCACCGTATCTAACCACCCACCAGACTTAGGCAATTTCGCCAGCCAATGAGGGAAGATGGCAAACAAAGCAAAAGGAAGAGCTAATGCTAAACCAAATCCGGCGAAGCCGACTGTTACTGGCCAAGGGCCTTGTGTTAATGATCCGACGAGTAAAGTTCCCAGTATAACACCTGTGCAGCTGAAAGAAACGATCACCAGTGTAAGTGCCATGAAAAATATTCCACCTAAACTTCCCAGATTCGCTTTTGAATCAGCTCTGTTGGCTAATCCACCTGGTAATGTGATCTCAAAATATCCAAAGAAAGAAATAGCAAAGACTATAAAAATGGCAAAGAAGAAAACATTCAACGGTGCATTGGTTGAAATGTTATTCAATATCTCAGGTTGCACACCAAATAAGTGAAACGGTAAGCTGGCAAGTATGTAAATAAGGAAAATGAAAAATCCATATAGCACGGCATTCTTCAATCCTTTACCTCTACTTCCTGATCTTTTCGTAAAAAAAGAAACGGTTACCGGTATCATCGGAAACACACAAGGTGTGAGTAAACCGATCAAACCACCAATAAAACCAAGAAAGAAGATCATCCATAAACTTTCGTTCTGAATGCTTGCATCCCCACATGGTGCTAAAGGATGTGCAAGATCAACAGTAGAAAGTAAAATATCATTTTGGGTCTTAATGGTAGCCCCTTCAAACTGCAAAACAAAAGGTGCAGTATTAGGTAGAAATTGCTCCCCCTTTCCTAAAGAATACTCAAGGTTACCTGAAATGGAAGGAAGTACCTGACCTGTGAAGTTGATGATCTGCTTTAGTTGAATTGCACCCGAATAAACAGTTTGCTTACCGAAATTTTGATCATTAATCTGTTGAGATGTGCCAGTATAAACAACGTTTGCCTTCTCTTTTAGCTTTTCATAATCGAAATTAAAATTCGCAGGATCTAGTCCCTGAGCAGAATCTTTGAAATACAAATACCAACCTTGAGGAATGGTTCCGTTGGCTGTTACTTCATAGCGATTACTATCCAGTTTTTTTGAACTGAAACTCCAGCTTACAACAACGTCTTGTGCAAAAGAAGAAACGGAGACGGATAAAAGAACAGTTAATAAGGCTAAAAATCGGTTCATCACTCAGCTACGGCAATTTGATCTCAAAAGTTTTAGTTGAAGGAGGTAAGCAACGCTCATCATTACAAACCATATACTCTATCGTACCGGTGATGTTTGTTTTGGCAGTGCCTTTCACCTTTACATTTTGGATAAACTCAACCTTGTTGGAAAAATATTTAACGGTAGCGTCAAAATCTTTGCTGTACTCTGATTGAAGTTTGCCATTTTCTTTTACTGCACCAACTATGGTAACTAAAGGGTTTTTCTTGAAACCAATCTTTGTTGGCTGACCAGCACCTTTTGGAGATGTCATGGAATAAATATGCCAAGGACTTACAAGTGTAGCAGTAATCACTACATCGTAGCTTTTATCAGCTTTCTTTTTTGCAGTAAAACTCCAACTCACAGGGTCTTTTACTTCTGCAATTGCCAAAAAACTTCCTGCAACTAAACACAACATCAAAATGAGGATCTTCTTCATGCTCTTTATTTTTCTTTGGAACAGCTACTGTAACAACGACTTCGATCTCTGCTCCTTACATTAGTTTAAACCTAATAGTTCAAAAATTTTTTTGCCATCAAGATTTCCCAAGGCTTTGGATGTTGCTCTTTCAGGGTGAGGCATCATTCCAAATACATTTCCTGCTTTGTTCTTTATGCCGGCAATATTTCTGCAAGCTCCGTTTGGATTGCAAAACTCATCTGTAACACCTTGGTCACTGCAATAACGAAAGATCACCTGGTTGTTGGCTTCTAATTCATCCAAAACAGAATCATCAGCATAAAACCGGCCTTCACCATGAGCAATTGGAATCTTTAGTACGTGCTTTCCATCTGCTGTGATGTTAACATTTTTACAGATGAATTGCTGATTCGAATTCTGTAACAAAACGCCAGGTAACAAATGGCTTTCACACAGTATCTGGAAACCGTTACAAACGCCAAGCACTTTTCCTCCCTTGTTTGCAAACTCAATTACACTTTGCATCATTGGGCTGAACCTTGCTATTGCTCCACACCTCAAATAATCACCATAGGAAAATCCACCAGGCAAAACAATACAGTCGTCAGTAGATAACATACTAACGTCTTTATCCTTATGCCAAAGGGTAACAACTTCTTTGTTTAAGTCATGCTGAATAGCATCAAGCATATCTCGATCACAATTAGAACCTGGAAAAACAACAACGCCAAACTTCATCTGGGTGATTTATAAGGTGTTTGAGAGCCTCAAAGTTAGGTGCTCACACGTTAAGATTAAGTGTATTTTGGAAGGATGCAAGAGGTATGAAGTACGACCTAGGGGAATATGAACCAGAAAACATCATTTTGAACCTTGGGAATTAGCCAAACCAATTATTATAGACAGAAACAGCAACTGTTAGCCAGAATAAGATCAGTGGGAAAACCGTTTTTCTTGGATAGAGAAAAGCATTTGCCACAAATGCAGCTAAAGGAGCAATCCACAGCATCATCGTATTAATACTTTGCTCGTAATGAACCAACGGAACTGGTAAGAACAAAACAAACACTAGTAACAACACTCCCCAATTCTTCCTTGACTGAATGAGCATTCGGCGATTATTTCTCTCCCACACAATTATTCCGGCTAAAAAGCTGATTATGAATAAAATCAGCGTGATCAAAAGCTTGTAATCTCTCTCCAGCACCGGCCATCTGAAGCTCCATGATGGCAAGTAACGGATGAGATCATCAAACTGATCGGTCATAAAGAGGTAGGCTCCCAGGAAGTAAACTGGTGTGAGAAAGCCCATCAACAACACAAATATCTCTGTTAGGTTAAACGGACGAATTACTATTACAGCAAAAAAGACAATCACCAGCACGAGTATTAATGGATGATAGCAAACGATAGCCAACCCTGTGATCAATCCAATATTATACAGCAGCGAACGTGGATTTTTATTGTTATACAGTTTGAGGACAAGGCTATATATCCAAATGATAAAAATATTGGCAACTATAGCCGGAGAAACCGTATGCCATTGCGGCAAAAGCGAGGCAAACATTACGTAAGCCATTCCCGTTAGAAAATTGGCGTGCTGAAACATCCTCAGATCATTCATCACATGGTTGAAACGCAATGCCTGCACAAACAGCAACAACATGTAAAGGAGAAAAACGGGTAATCCTTTAAGGTCAGCAAGGAAAATCCGGAAAAAGTAGGAGATCAGGCCGTCTTTAGCAGTAGACAGCACAACAGGCTGCTCGTAAAAAGAATGAGCATGCAAGCCGAAGGCGACAAGAATAATCCAGATTATGCTTACAGGAGATCTTTCTCTGAATAGTACGACCACTAATTACAGTTCTACTTTTGCAAAGCAAATGTAGTTTCTGTATTGGCAAGGAAAAATAATTGTTTTCGCACCAATCTGCTTTCCATAACGAGGCATAAAGTCGAAGCCTTTGTCAAGGTTACGCAAAGTTGGTCTCCTGGTTATTTGTCCTGAAGGCTCAATACTTTGATCAGACAACATCAATGTTCTCTTCTCCTGCAGGTTAAAAAGAAAATGCAGTTCTGAACCAGTGTTGCTCATATTATAACCAAGAAAGTTGTCGCTGGCATCATCGTACTGACTTTTTCTTATCACATTGCTCCACTCCATTACACCTTTATCGTTAAAGGAAAGAACCATAACGTTATCGGCATAATACCTTGTTTGTTGCCCGAAGCTCCTCGTTCTATACCAGGGGTACAGGTATGGATTTGTTCCGATCGGTACAAAATCTCCGGCATAAGGAGAGCCATAAATGTAATCGTACCGGCTAGCTGGATTTCCACCTCTTGTAGTTGTGTAGATAGATTCTGCTGTGATGATATAACCACCATCCTGCCTCATAACAATGTTCCTGAGGTAGTAATCGTTAAAGGCAGTTTTGTTAGCATTGTTGTTGCCTTTTGCCTCTGTTCTGAAATCGTCGGCAAATGGAATTTTGCTTTTAGTAACGCCAAGTTTAGATTTCTTATCCCAGAGGTAAGAGAACATACCTTCTAAATTGCCCCTCCTGGTTTTGCTGTAAAACGAACTGATTAGAAAACGTCCATTCGTATTATCTGACCTGATCTTAAGATCATCGAGATAAACATCTTTCAACTCCAGGTCAAATTCGCTCAAAGCTTCAACGTTCAATGGCTTGTATAAAAGCTCAGCCTTATTTATTTCATCTTCACCCTGGTTGGCACTACTGGCTCTTATAAATGCTATATCTCCATCATTATCAATAGAAAACTCTGTAAGATAATCGTACCTGTTTGGCATAGGGACTGACATACGATGCTTGCTGATGGGCTTCATATCCCTATTAAAAACAGAAGTGGTGAGGAAATGTATCTTTTCGTTTTTTGTGTTGAGTTTAAAGACGCCAATCTTGCTTTTATCATCACTATTGATAAGATTGTACACTCTGTTGCTTGCCCAAAAGTTAATATGTGTTGTATCCATTTCAATAGCTTCCCCAACTGCTTTTCCTTGTGCATCTATTTTCAGAGCCATGCAGTACACAATACTTTTCTTTTGATACTGATAGATCAGATAAGCAAAATCAGGATAGTTGATGAAATCTGAATTGATGAGTCTGTCTGGCATTTTCTCAAGCTTTTCTTTCGCAGTCATTTTCATCTGTGGATCGTAAGTAGTGATGTAGTGATCATCACGATAGTCCTTGTAGATCAGGATGTTTGCTCCTACTTTACCAATCACTTCATAAGCTGAAAGTTGACGACCATCCTCATCCTCAGGATCGGAATAAGTTATTTTTTGGGCCGTAACATCAAAGGACATCAATACTAAAAATGCAAGGAAGACCTGTCTAAATTGAATTGGCATTAGCATTCGGATTAAAAACATTCAAATTTAAGCGTATGTATTAATGGCGGACTATAAAATATTGAAAAAAGCTGCATAAGGTTCTGTGAAATTGTTTTGGATTGTTCGCTCTTTTTCGATTTACATTTGTTCCGAATAACACAACTATTATTTGTGGGCAAGCATCTCGATAAAGTCTCAGCTGCTGGATTATTGATAGCACTAGGAATTATTTATGGCGATATTGGAACCTCTCCACTCTACGTTTTTAACGCAATAATCAAAAACAGGGAAGTTACTCCTGAATTGATCATTGGCAGTTTATCGTGCATTATCTGGACCCTAACACTCCAAACCACTTTAAAGTACGTTTGGCTTGTTTTGAGAGCTGATAATAAAGGTGAAGGCGGAACTTTCGCACTCTATGCACTTGTACGGAGAAGAAAAAAATGGCTGGTAATTCCGGCTATGATCGGTGGAGCCTCTTTGTTGGCTGATGGAATTATTACTCCACCTATTTCCATCACCTCAGCTATTGAGGGATTAAGGGAACTTCCTGCACTAAACGGAATGACAACTCAAACAATTGTGATTATTGTTTTGAGCATTTTAACCCTGTTCTTTCTTGTGCAGCAGTTTGGAACAGCTTCGATCGGTAAATTTTTCGGACCTATCATGTTCATCTGGTTCTCTATGTTGGCGATATTGGGTATCGTTCACCTTTCAGATGACTTCAGTATTTTCAAAGCCCTCAATCCTTATTACGCCATCAATTTCCTGGTAAATTATCCGGAGGGTTTCTGGCTTTTAGGTGCCGTTTTCCTCTGTACTACAGGTGCAGAAGCACTATACTCAGATCTTGGTCACTGCGGAAGAGCCAATATAAGAAGGTCATGGATATTTGTTAAGACCTGTCTTTTGCTCAATTATTTTGGTCAGGGAGCTTACCTGCTCTCGCATCGTGTTGGTCTTACCATAAATGAGGCTACCAAAACCAAAATGGGTGTTAATGCTTTTTACGACCTCATGCCTGAATGGTTTATCCTGGCTGGAGTTGTAATTGCAACAACAGCAGCCATTATTGCCAGCCAAGCCATGGTTTCTGGTTCTTTTACTTTGATAGCAGAAGCATTGCGGTTGAACTTATGGCCAAAACTCAAAGTGCATTATCCTAGTGAGGAAAAAGGCCAGACATTCATTCCTTCTATCAACTTCCTGATGTATATCGGATGTGTGATTGTAGTCCTTTACTTCCAGGAATCATCGAACATGGAAGCTGCTTATGGGTTAGCGATCATAGTTACCATGATTATGACCACCATCCTCTTTTCGAATTACATGGTAAGCAGGAGAATAAAATCTGTATGGATATATGTTTTTCTTGCTGTTTATGTTGTGGTCGAGGCAGCTTTTCTTGTTGCAAACATTGAGAAATTCCCACACGGTGGTTTTGCAACGTTCATTGTTGGAGGTTTGATGTTCATCATAATGTATGTATGGTACAGAAGCCGTAAGATCAAGAATCGTTACGTGGAATTTGTGCGGCTGGAACATTATATCCCACAGATACAGGAACTCAGCAACGACAAAACTGTACCTAAATATGCCACTCACCTGGTGTATATGACAAGTGCAAATAACCCGAAAGAGATTGAACATAAGATCATCCACTCCATCCTGAGTAAAAAACCAAAGAGAGCTGACATATATTGGTTTGTGCATGTGGATGTTCTAGATGATCCGTATACCCAGGAATATGTGGTGGATCATATTATTCCAAACGACATCATCCGTGTGGAATTCAGGTTAGGATTCAGAGTAGAGCATCGTATCAACCTGATGTTCCGGAAAGTGGTGCAGGATCTTGTGGCTAATAAAGAAGTGAACATTATCAGCCGATATGAAAGCCAGGAAAAGAACAATGTGGCTGGAGATTTCCAATTCGTAGTGATGGAAAAATACCTGAGCCAGGATAACGAGCTGCCTTTCCTGGAAAGGGTAATTATGAAACTGTACTTCTGGCTTAAAGATGTTAGTTTGAGTGAAGAACGAGGCTTTGGTCTTGACCCAAGCACAGTAACAATTGAGAAATTCCCTTTGATCGTTGCACCAGTTTCAGACCTGACTATGAAACGAATATATTACGATAACGACTAAGCAAAAAGGCTGCTCATTTCTGAACAGCCTTTGTTATTTTCTTACAACAATTTATTTCTTCAACGCTTCAGCCATTGTTCTTCCAATATCGGCTGGACTGTCAACCACACTAATTCCACACTCTTCCATGATCTTCATTTTAGCTGCAGCTGTGTCATCAGCACCACCAATAATAGCTCCGGCATGACCCATTCTACGACCTGGAGGAGCAGTTTGTCCGGCAATAAAACCAACCACAGGCTTCGTAGAGTTGTCTTTGATCCATCTTGCAGCTTCAGCTTCCATTCCACCACCAATTTCTCCGATCATTACAATTCCTTCAGTTTCAGGATCGTTCATAAACAGTTCAACCGCTTCTTTGGTTGTTGTTCCAATGATGGGATCACCACCAATACCAATAGCTGTTGAAATACCCATTCCAGCTTTAACTACCTGGTCAGCAGCTTCGTAAGTCAAGGTTCCGCTTTTTGAAACGATGCCGATCTTTCCTTTTTTAAATATAAAGCCTGGCATGATGCCCACTTTAGCTTCGTCAGCAGTAATAACTCCAGGACAATTTGGTCCGATCAGTCTTGTACTCTTTCCCTGGAGATAATTTTTCACTTTCACCATGTCCTGAACCGGAATGCCTTCGGTAATACAAACTACCAGTGCAATTCCTGCATCAGCAGCTTCCATTATAGCATCTGCTGCAAAAGCAGGCGGAACGAAGATGATACTTACGTCAGCAGAAGTTTGCTTTACAGCCTCAGCTACAGTATTGAAGATCGGCTTATCGAGGTGATTTCCACCACCTTTTCCCGGAGTAACACCACCAACAACATTGGTTCCGTATTCGATCATCTGGGTAGCATGGAAAGTACCTTCCGTACCCGTAAAGCCCTGAACAATGATCTTAGAATTCTTATTTACCAGAACTGACATAAGCGTAGTTTGTTTGAATGGCGGCAAAACTAAGGAAATCAGACTGGAGAATTTGGGATTTTTAGATACCAGCTTCAGGATTCATGGCATCTTCTGTTGCGTCGCAATCACTTCATCGTTCCGATATTTGTTGAGCTATGACAGTACAACTGGTTAGAGGCGACATCACCAAAATGGAAGTAGATGCAATTGTTAATGCTGCCAATTCATCTTTATTGGGTGGTGGTGGAGTTGACGGAGCAATCCACAGAGCCGGAGGTCCGAAAATTTTGGAAGAATGCAGAGCTATTGTAGCCAGGCAAGGACAATGCAAAACCGGGGAAGCTGTTATCACTTCAGGAGGAAATTTGCCAGCCAAGTTTGTAATCCATACTGTTGGACCTGTATGGAACGGAAAACCAAAAGAAGATGAACTTCTTGCCAACGCTTACATCAGTTCGCTGAAGCTTGCAATGGAGCATGGTATAAAGACGATTGCTTTTCCGAATATCAGTACGGGTGTTTATCGTTTCCCAAAGAGCAAAGCAGCAGAAATAGCCCTTGACTCCGTTTTGGATTTTCCATTACTCGGTTCAAAGCTAGATAAGGTGGTATTTGTATGTTTTGATGAAGAAAACTTCAACATATATAATGAAATGCTGAAGTAAGTTTGAATTTACAAACAGCAGTCACGAACGATTATCTTTGCTGCCCTTCGTTCCTATCGTACAAGTGAGTGACACAAGGAACGATGCCATAAGCACGAAAGCTTGCCCCATAAAAAAATAAACCATGTTCAGAACCAGGACCTGTGGCGAATTAAGAATTGCCAACGTTAATGAGGAAATTACACTTGCCGGATGGGTGCAAACCGTTAGAAAATTTGGGGCCATCACTTTTGTTGACCTGAGAGACCGCTACGGAATTACCCAGCTTTTGTTTGGAGAAGAATTGAACTCGGTTTTGGATGAAAATCCTTTGGGAAGAGAGTTTGTGCTACAGGCTACAGGAAAAGTTGCTGAAAGAAGCAATAAGAACCCAAACATACCTACTGGTGATATCGAGATCAATATTTCTTCGTTCAAGGTGCTCAACAAATCAGTTACCCCACCTTTTACGATCCAGGATGAGACGGATGGTGGTGATGACCTGAGGATGAAGTACCGTTTTCTTGACCTTCGCAGAAATGCAGTAAAGAAAAATCTTGAGCTGCGTTATTCAGTGAACAGGGCAGCAAGAAATTACCTGCACGAGCAAGGTTTTATGGATATTGAAACGCCTTTCCTTATAAAATCTACCCCTGAAGGTGCAAGAGATTTTGTAGTGCCTTCCAGAATGAATCCGGGACAATTTTATGCATTGCCCCAATCTCCACAAACGTTCAAGCAATTGCTGATGGTGAGTGGATACGATCGTTACTACCAGATTGTAAAATGTTTTAGAGATGAAGATCTGAGAGCTGACCGTCAGCCTGAGTTTACACAGATAGACTGTGAGATGGCTTTTGTAGAGCAGGAAGATATTCTGAATATGTTCGAAGGCATGGTGAAGTCGATCTTTAAAGAAGTGAAAGGGATTGACTACACTGATAAAGTTGAGAGAACCACTTGGGAAGAGGCGATGTGGACTTATGGTAATGACAAGCCAGACATTCGTTTTGAAATGAAGCTGGCTAATTTGAAGTTTCCGGCTCATACTTTCCCGACAAAGGAGAGCAAAGAGAATTTGATCGGTGGAGTTGACTTCAAAGTATTTGACGAAGCTGAAACCGTAATTGCTGTTGCAGTTCCCGGTGCTGCTGAGTATAGCAGAAAGCAAACTGATGAGCTAACGGAGTGGGTTAAACGTCCACAGATCGGCATGAAAGGTTTGGTGTCTATTAAGTGTAATGCTGATGGAACTTACAAAAGCAGCGTAGATAAATTCTATAGCGAAGAAAAGCTGAAAGCCATTGCTGAATATACAAATGCAAAACCTGGTGATCTTATATTGATCGTAGCAGGTGCAGAAGAAAGAACAAGAAAAGCAGCCAGCGATCTTAGGATGGAAATGGCAGAAAGACTTGGGCTGAGAAAAAAAGATGAGTTTAAGCTGTTGTGGGTATTAGATTTTCCTTTGTTTGAATATGATGAAGAAGGAAATCGTTGGGTAGCCAGGCATCATCCGTTCACTTCACCAAAGCCTGATCAGATAGAGACGATGATCAACAACAATCCTTCTATCGAAAATGCTGCTGAGTATTTAAAACATCCTTATGCCAACATCAAAGCAAATGCTTATGATATGGTGCTGAATGGTAATGAAATTGGTGGTGGATCGATACGTATCTATCAAAGAGAATTGCAGGAAAAAATGTTTGCCGCTCTGGGTATGGATGAAGATGAACAGAAACACAAGTTCGGTTTCTTATTAGGAGCTTTTGAATATGGGGCACCTCCACATGGTGGAATTGCATTCGGTTTCGACAGGCTTTGTTCCATTCTTGGTGGAAGTGAAAGTATTCGTGACTTTATTGCTTTCCCTAAAAACAATTCAGGAAGAGATGTGATGTTGGATGCTCCATCAGCAATCGATGATAAACAGTTTGATGAGTTGCAGATAAAGCTTGATCTGAAATGATCCCCATCCAAACTACATACCTCAAACCAAGAACCTGGACCAAGTATTTGTTTCTGCTAACTCCGGCAATAATGATCACTCTTTATTATGTTGAGGGTAGCAAAGACGATGCTTTCTTATACATAGGACTAGGATCTCTTGTAATTTTTCTGATAGCAGCCTGGCTCTTATCCAAAGTATATGTGATGATTGATAATGACGGTATCTCCTACAAAACTGCCATCAGTATCAAAACAATGGAGTGGAAGGATGTTTCACGTTCTTACTTCAGGATAAGGCATACAGGCAAAAGCAGTAAACGACTTTGGTATTTCGAGAATACTACAGGTAAAAGCCTGAATTTCTCCACCGGCATGTATTCAAAAGCATCACTACAAGCAATAGCAGAAGCACTAGTTTCTAAATGTCAGAATGCAGAGATCGAACAAAAGATCAGGGATAGCGCTGAAGGCAAATTTCCCTGGTACATATTTTAATTCTTATGAAACAACATCGCTTTTACAGGATTATAAACTTCATCGTACTTCCTCTATCGGCTTATATCGGAATAAATGTAGTGATGTCCATCTTTGCCTCACTTACAAATCCAATGTTATTGTTGTTTGAATTTGTGATGGCTTGCATTCCGATGTATGCATTTACAGCAAACTACTTTTACAATAGGAGCATCAAACTACAGCAACCTAGCAAACGTTCATTAAAAGACTTTATCAAGGTCAATGCTTACGTTTCGATTATCTTTTCAGCCCTCATGTTTTTTGCTTCTCTAATGGTATTCGCCATTTTAAGCAATCCTGACATGCTTAAACAAATGATGGATCAGTTGGAACAAACAGCTCCAACTCAAATACCCAAAGGGCAGCTACTTAAGTTCCTGAAAATTTTCGTTTATATCTTTTTACCCTTCAGCATATTGCTTGTGGTGCATATTGTCATAACGCTTCGATTACTAAAACGTTATGCTCACTTCTTCACAGATCAGAAAAGCAACAGTTCAGAGTAGTAGTAAATCAGTTTAACTTGCCGGTATGGCAACACCACTTGCAGAGAGAATGCGACCGAATAGTTTGGATGAGTTGGTTGGTCAAGAACACCTTACCGGCAAAGGCAGCATTTTACGTACAGCAATTGAGAATGGCAGCATTCCTTCAATGATCTTGTGGGGACCACCCGGAACAGGAAAAACAACGATCGCTAACATTATTGCACACACATTGAATGTTCCTTATTTTCAACTTAGTGCCATCAGCAGTGGAGTAAAAGACGTTAGAGAAGTGATCGAACAAGCAAAACAACAAAGCAGTGCCATTTTATTTATAGATGAAATTCATCGTTTCAATAAAGGTCAGCAAGATGCTTTACTTGGTGCTGTAGAAAAAGGAACTATCACTTTGATCGGGGCTACAACTGAGAATCCATCCTTCGAAGTAAACTCGGCTTTACTTAGCCGAAGCCAGGTGTATGTGTTGAAAGCTTTAGACGAAACATCACTCATCAAGTTAATCCAACAGGCAATCGAAAATGATGAAATACTAAAGCAATATCATATCAATCTAAAAGAAACAACAGCACTCATTAACATCAGTGGTGGAGATGCAAGAAAGCTTTTGAATTTACTGGAACTTGTTGCTACATCATCGACTAAAGCCCTCTCCTTTGGAGAGGGTTTGGGTGAGGTCATTATTACAGACACTTTGGTGATGCATGTTGCCCAAAAACGTATTGCACTTTACGACAAACAAGGAGAGCAGCATTACGATATCATCTCTGCCTTCATCAAAAGCATGAGAGGCAGCGATCCGAACGGTGCCGTTTATTGGCTGGCAAGAATGATTGAAGGTGGTGAAGACGTAAAGTTCATTGCTCGTCGTATGTTGATCTTTGCCAGTGAAGATGTTGGTAATGCAAATCCGAATGCATTACTACTTGCCAATGCTACTTTCGATGCTGTGAACAAGATCGGCTATCCTGAGTCTAGAATTATTCTTTCGCAATGTGCTACTTACCTGGCTTCATCTCAAAAAAGTAATGCAAGCTACATGGCAATTGGGGATGCGATTGCTGCGGTACACAAACATGGAGATCTGCCAGTGCCTTTACACATTCGTAATGCCCCAACTAAATTGATGAAGGATCTCAACTATGGTAAAGACTACAAATATTCTCACCAGGGTGAAGGCAATTTTCTAGAGCAGGAATATCTGCCAGAAAAAATAAAAGCCACTAAGTTCTACGATCCGGGAAATAATGCAAGAGAGAATGAGTTACGCAAATTTTTAAAAGATCGTTGGAAAGACAAGTATGGATATTAGGTAGCCAGCACCTTCGCTCGGGTTGATCTTTTCTTCCCGTACCTACGGGACTCTTCAACTGAAACAATTCTACTGAACAGTTACTTACTAACAACCTTATACATTACCAGGTAAGTAGGAAAGTGATCACTATAACCACCACGGTAAGTATTTCCATCCCAGGTTCTCATTGGATAACCTTTGTAGCGACCAGCGTTCTCCATCATAAACTCTCTGTTAAAAATGAACTGCTTGCTAAAGTACCAGCCAGTCTGCTCTTTCTTCAACCATGGATAAGAAATAATGATCTGATCAAAGAGGTTCCAGTTATCCTGATATGCAAGCGTTCCAATTCCATTTTTATATAGCTCCATCCAAGGGTTAAACAAACCACCCTCTCTCACATCTCTTGTTTTACCTTTTGCACCCAGCACTTCTGCAACACTCGGACTTACAGGGTCATCATTCAGATCACCCATGATCACTACTTTCTGGTAACCACTTGCTTTAGCAATTGAATCCACATGATGTTTTGCCACCGATGCAGCAGCTTCTCTCGCAGGAGCACTTCTTTCTTCACCTCCTCTTCTTGAAGGCCAGTGATTCACATATAAATGAATGGTTTCACCATCAAGCTGCCCCTTCACCCAAAGAATATCTCTTGTGAAATAAGCATCTTTGGCACCGCCAGGCAATTGAACAAATAACTTATCAGAAGCCTCAACCTTGAAGTATTTAGGATTGTAAAGCAATCCCACGTCCACACCTCTTGCATCTTTAGAATCGTAATGAACGTATTTATAACCTCTCTTTATCAATAAAGGATGGTTAACAAGATCGTTCAATACAGTATCATTCTCAATCTCAGACACCCCAAGTATGGCAAGACCATCAGGACTCACATCAGTTCCCATTTGAGATATAACAGTAGCAAGTTTCCCTATCTTATCCCAATAAACTGAACTGTTGTAATTTTTTACACCTAATGGCAGAAACTCCTCATCATCTACAATTGGATTATTGATCGTATCATAAAAGTTCTCTAGGTTATAAAAACCAATAATAGAAACTCGAACACTCTTCTGGCTAAAACTTAAAAACGGAGCAAAAAACAATACTGCAAGCAAAATCTTTTTCATCAAAAATATTTCTTCTGCAAACTTACGTTCGGTGCATTGTACTTCAACTGATTATTCGGTTAAATTACCGTTAGAAGCTGTGTTCTTGCACCAGTGTTTTTAAATAGTTTCATTTTGATATTACCGTCTACCAGCTTGATTTACAGCGATAATACTTGCTAAAAAATAAATTTCCTCACCCAATTAATTTATTATCTTCGGTATGTCCAATGTTACAGTTCTTCCATTTCTCATAAGCGTTCCTCGTAAATGGGTTTTTTGGCTGGTCTGTTTTTGTCATTGGTTATTATTCATTTTAAAGTTTTTAAAGACATGAACATTTACGTTGGAAACCTGAACTGGGGTATGACAAGTGATGACCTTTACAACATGTTTGCTCCTTATGGTGAGGTTGCATCTGCAAAGATCGTTACTGACAAATTCAACAACAACCGTAGCAAAGGCTTTGGTTTTGTTGAAATGAGTGATGACGAAGCTGCAAGAGCTGCTATCGCTGCATTGAACGACACAGACATTATGGGTCGTAAGCTCGTTGTTAATGAATCTGCACCTCGTGCTGAAGGAGAAGGTGGTGGTGGAGGTGGATTCAAAAAGAAAAGCTTCGGCGGTGGTGGAGGTGGTGGTGGCTACAACCGTAACCGTGGTGAAGGTGGTGGCGGTGGTGGATATAACCGTTATTAATTTTCTTCCTCAACAGTTAAGAAATGGAAGTCTCGCAGTGTTTTGCGGGACTTTTTTATTTTTAAAGTATGAGTAACTTATCAATACCTGTAGCTGGCTGTATGAGATGGGGTAAATGGGGAGCCAATTTTATTTTGGAAGATTTCCAAAGACTAATAAATGAATGCCTGGAAAATGGAATTACATCGTTTGATCATGCTGATATTTATGGAGATTACAGCACCGAAGCTGAATTTGGTGAAGTACTCAAACACAGGTCATCCCTCAGAAGCCAGATACAACTGATCACGAAATGTGGTATTCAATTAACCAGCAATCCAAGGGAAGACTACCTTATCAAGTCTTATAATACTTCGAGAGATCACATAATAGCTTCAGTTGAATATTCGCTCAGATCTTTGGGAACTGATTATATTGATGTGCTGCTGATCCATCGTCCGGACCCTTTAATGAATCCAATTGAAGTTGCTGATGCAGTTAACCATCTTAAAAATCAGGGAAAAGTGCTACAATTTGGAGTTTCTAACTTTCTGCCACACCATACAGACCTACTGAGAAAATATATCCAGATAGATTATAATCAATTGGAAATATCAATCCTGAATCATTTTCCCTTTACCAATGGGGTTTTAGATCATTGTTTACAGCACGGGATAAAGCCAATGGCTTGGGCACCTTTGGGTGGTGGAATTATGAATGATGATAGCCATCCACGCTATCGTACCATTATTGCAGCTGCCACTGAACTTGCAGCGAAATACAATACAGGAGTTAACCAGGTGTTCATTGCCTATTTATTAAAACATCCTTCAGGGATTATTCCTGTTTTAGGAACAACTAAAATTGAGCGATTGATGCAAGCTAGGGAAGCGGTGAACATAAACCTAGCCCGGGAAGATTGGTTTAAACTACACACAGCTTCCACGGGTGAAGATGTTGCATAGCATTCATCCTGTATAAGTGAGTGACACAACGAAGTTCAATAGAATATCTAAAGCTGGATAAGAACTATCTCCAACTAACAAGGGAAGTAAGTGGGTGACGCAATCCACGATACTGCATCATATCTACTTTAATACTTCCAACACTGATCGGACTTTCTATACGTAATGGAATATGATTGGCATCGTCTGATACCCAAACTGTCATCTTCTCGCCACCTTCGAAGATGGTACCTTTTACCAGCAAAGGTTTGAATTTGATTGCCTTAAACTTACCGTACTTGGTCTTCACTGTTTCTTTACCCATGTAACGAACGTATAAGTGGTACACTTCATTATCCAGGAACATGTCGAACGGAATTTTATCATTCTCCTTGTACTTGTTAAAGTCAATATTTCTTGCATAGTAAACAGAGCTGAGTACATCCTGAATGCAGTTCGGCACCTTATAAACTCCTTCAGTTGTGATGGCTGTATTGCTTTGCTGATTGAAGGTGATATTCTCGTATTTTTTATAACCACCCTCATCTACATTACGAACGAATTTTAAAGGCTGGAGATTGTTCGTATCTATATAGGACTCGTATTTATCCCGGACTTTAAATATCCAATCGTAGCTGGAATTTGATTTCCCTTCACCTACAATATGATATACAGGTTTATTGCTTAGCCGTTCAAGTGTTGTACTAAATGTTGCAGTGCCGGCATTTACATATAAACCAACTACACTATAAAATACAGTGAAGGTGATGTTCTCGCCATTTTGAAAGCTGGTGTTTCGCAAGCCACAAAAGTCATCTCCGGCTTTTAGAGTAACAGCACTGAATAAGAGAAAAAGAGTAATAATTTTTTTCACGTTTATCGCTTAAAAAGTTTAATCCCAAGTATAAAAAGACTTCCAACTAAAGCAGGAATAATAAGGTTGATGAACCAAAGTCCTCCTGCTGTAGCAATGATGCCTAATTTGTTAGTGCTTAGAATCCCGAATAATTCTATTGCTGCAAGCCCGCGAAGGCTTAATTCGATAGATGATATTGTAGGAATTACTGCCAGTACTAAAAAAAAGACGCTTATCAATCCTGCAGATTCCCAAAATGAAATATCCACTTCGAAAACCTGTAGCAATAATATAAATTGGACTACAAATACTACGTAACGTGCAATAGAAAGTGACAAAATTCGTGTTAATTCTCTCCAATGCAAGTCCTCTAACTTTTCAATCAAATAACTGTAACGATGTACGAATGGTAAACGTTCCAAAAGTTTTGTTAACCATGATAGTTCAAAATATACGATCAAAAGAACCACTACTATAAACAGAACACCATAAAAAATAATGTCGTAAGCAATGATTGTTGTTTTTGGAAGTGTTTCCAGAAACTCGATCTTACTTAAAATATGAGCAATCGATTCTTTAATATCGTCCTTCATCGTAAACATCCCAATCAGCCCTGCCAACAGGGTAATTATGGTTTGACTGAGACTTCCAACCATAGTTAAGGCAATACCTTTCAGCCGATGACCTTCATCCAGGTAAACTACTCTTCCTACATATTCACCAACCCGATTTGGCGTGTTTACTGCTAAGGATTGACCTGTAAAAACAGCTTTAAAAGCTTTTACCAAAGAAATTTTTTCGATAGATCGAACCAACACCTGCCACTTTCTTGCTTCAATACCCCAGTTCACAAACATCAACAGAATAACGAGGAACAACTTTAACTGGTTTGGACCTGTTACCGATGCCTTGATCATTTCCCAGGATTGATTCAGATCTTTCTGCTGTTGAATTTCCCTGTAAAGAGAATATGAAACCCAGATAAAAAGGATTGGACCGAGAAAGTAATTCAGAAATATCTTAAGTCGTTTATTCAGAACACGTATTTGCGGCAAAAATAAGCTAAGAACTGTCTTTATACACATGCCAGAGATAGTGTTTGCAAACATCTTACTTTCACACTATGCAGGAAGGTGAAGTGATATTAGGAATTGACCCCGGCACAACCATCATGGGTTACGCTGTGATAAAGGTGAACAAAGGAATACCGGTTTTGCAAACAATGGATGTGCTGAAACTCTCCTCCACCAAAAACATCTACTCGAGGCTAGAACAAATACATACCAAAGTTTCCTCAGTTATAGCCGAATACAAACCAACTTGTTTTGCCATTGAGGCTCCTTTTTTCGGAAAGAATGTACAAAGTATGTTGAAGCTGGGAAGAGCCCAAGGCGTGGCTATTGCTGCAGCAATGCAAGCTCAGTTGCAGGTTACAGAGTACTCACCCAAAAAGGTGAAGCAATCCATTACCGGAAATGGAAATGCGGATAAGGAACAGATATGGAAGATGCTTGAAACCATTCTCCAGATCCAGGATCAACCAAAATACTTTGATGCAACCGATGCTTTAGCTGTGGCTTTGTGTCATTATTACCAAATATCTTCTCCAGTTGCACAGCTGAATAAAGGCTTTAAAGGGTGGGGAGATTTTATTACCAAGAACCCAGGTAAGGTGATGGTAAAATAAAAGCCACTTTTCAGTGGCTTCATCTTATAGAAGGTTTAGTGCTTTATTTATTCGTTGTTCAGTTTCAGGTTTACCGATCAATTCTGCAATATCAAAAACTCCCGGACCGAACTTACCTCCTACTAACATGATTCTTAGTGGTAACATCAACTCACCCACTTTAAAATTCTTTGTAGCAGCCAGTTCTTTAAAGGAAGCCTCTAATGCCACAGCTTTCGATTCAACAGGAGCTAAACCAGCTATCCATTCTTTAAAGAAATCCGTTTTTTCATCATTCCATTTTCCTTTGATAGAATCTACATCAACACTTTCAGGAGCAACAAAGAAGAATTTCGCTTGGTCATAAAAATCTGTCAGCAGCGTACACCTGTCTTTTACCAACTCTAATACTTTTTCAAATGTTTCGTTATTCTGAATCACTAGTCCACGACTTGCAAAATCTTCGCTAACGAGAAACGCGAAACGAGAAACTGTTGTTTTCTTTATCCATTCGCCATTAAACCACTTCGCTTTTTCATAATCGAACTTTGCTCCTGATTTATGTACTCTTTCCAAAGAAAATTTCGCTATTAATTCTTCAATTGTAAATATCTCCTGCTCAGTTCCATCATTCCAACCCAGCATTGCCAGCATGTTCACGAAAGCTTCTGGCAGAAACCCTCTTTCCCTGAAACCTGTTGCTTTTTCTTGTGTTTTAGGATCAGTCCAATCCATTGCAAAAACAGGGAAACCTAAACGATCACCATCTCTTTTACTCAGCTTGCCATTACCATCAGGTTTTAAGATCAATGGCAAATGTGCCCATTGCGGCATGTTCTCCAATCCAAACAAATACTTCCATAACAAAATGTGAACTGGAGCACTTGGCAACCACTCCTCACCACGAAAAGCATGAGAAATCTGCATTAGGTGATCATCTACCACCACAGCAAGATGATATGTTGGCATTCCATCAGCTTTCAGCAAAACTTTATCATCCACCAAAGCAGAATGAAACACCACTTCACCCCTGATCATATCAGTGAACTTGATATCCTCGTTCACCGGCATTTTTATTCTCACAACATAAGGTGTTCCGGCACTCAGTAATGTTTGAACTTCTGCATCACCTAAGGTTAAGGAGTTCTTCATCCTTTCCCTGATCTCGTAATTGTATTGCGGAGTTGGGTTATCATGCGTTTTAAATTGCTGACGCATTGCTTCCAACTCTTCCGTGGTATCAAATGCATAGTATGCTTGTCCGGCTTTCACTAACTGCTCCGCATATTGTTGATAGATCGCTTTCCGTTCACTTTGCCTGTAAGGTGCAAACTCACCACCATGCACTGCACTTTCATCAGGTTCTACTCCACACCATTTCAAACAATCAAAAATGTATTGCTCAGCACTTGCTACATACCTGCTTTGATCGGTATCCTCAATCCTTAAAATAAAATCTCCACCATGTTTCTTCGCAAAAAGATAATTATACAAAACCGTTCTAACGCCTCCCAAATGCAATCCACCGGTAGGTGAAGGAGCAAAACGAACCCTTACTTTTTTGTTCATGCCGCAAAGATAACGTTAGCCGCATCTGTTAAAAATTGTTATAAGATCTGATTTTCATGAGACCAGCGATGGATTTTCATAGTGCCGTACGTACGGCATTGTGTCACCTTAATTCAAACCCATATCTTTAAGCAACTAATTACAGCTCCATTGAACTTCAGACCGTTCAGATCATTTCTTCAGCTCCTTTCTCTGCTGTTAAGCATTTGTTCCTTTTCGCAACAAACACAAGCTGGCTTTCCGGCAGTAAAAGTGATGTACGATTCAGCACAGGCATGGACGTTTGGAAATCTTCAATTAATCCCAGTTCGATTTGTAGGTGACGGTGGAAGCAAAGGTTACCTACCTTATGATAATCTCAACTCTATGCAAAAAGCCCTCAGAGAAAAAAAGCTGAAGGTGAATGAGTTGAAAGGTTCTGGTAATGCTGATGTAAGAGTGCTGGAGATGCGAAACATGTCAAAAGAAGCAATCGTAATCCAATCTGGCGAGATCATTACCGGTGGAAAGCAGGATAGGATCATCAGTCAAACCATGATCATTCCACCAGATAAGGAGCGATATTATGTGAACGTTTTTTGTGTTGAGAAAAATCGTTGGGACAGAAGAGCAAAGCCATTTAACTATTATCGCTCTGCAGATATGGCTGTTCGTAAAGCAACTGATGTAAACCGAAAACAACATCACATTTGGGAAGCTATAGATAGTGAACTAAAACTTAGCGGCAAGAATTCTCCAACCTCAGCTTACAGGGACGTTCACAATCAGAAAAAATTCTTAGACGAAGATTCTCTCTACCAAAAGTTCTTTAAAAACAAACTAGCCCAGACTGACAGCAACTTTGCAGGTTTTGTAGCAATCACAGGTAACCAGATCATTGGTACAGATCTTTACTCCACCAAAGAAATGGCAATCGAAGCTTTTGAAAACACACTCAGAAGTTATTCTGCTACTGCAATCGTTGTTGGAGATCCTCCCGAAGAAAAGAAAGAAGAAGTGATGAAATTTATGACACCCATCCTTTCTGACAACAAAACCCGTAATGATTTTCTGAGAAACAGGGGTAGAGTGTATACATACCAGGGAAAGATCATTCACATTGTGGCTTATGGTGACTAATTTTAGCAAATGTATTTTGTAACTCCTCCACGTTGGCTTAAATGGATGTACTCAAAGGTAATTTGGGAAGTTCCTGTAGAAAAAGATGAAAAGATCCTTTACCTCACTTTCGATGATGGACCACATCCTATTGCAACGCCTTTTGTTTTAGATCAACTAAAGCTATATAATGCTAAGGCTACATTCTTTTGCATCGGCAGAAACGTTGCAGATCATGGAGAGATATATAAAACGGTACTTGATCATGGACACAAAGTTGGCAACCATACTTACAATCATCTTAACGGATGGAAAGTAAAAGATCAACAGTACATAAATGATATTACAAAGGCGGCAGAACTGATAGACTCAAAACTTTTCCGCCCACCTTATGGCAGGATTACAAAATTCCAATCTGCTACATTAAGAGGTAAACTTGCAGAAAAAGTTGAATTGACTAATCATGGCTCAACTCAAAGCAATGAAGTTTCAGGGTTCAACATTATCATGTGGAATGCGCTGTCTGGTGATTGGGATAAAAATATCACCGGTGAAAAATGCTACGAAAATGTAGTGCTGAATGCAAAACCTGGTTCAATCATCGTCTTTCACGATAGTGCCAAAGCTTTGGAACGATTACAATATGCTCTGCCAAAAGTGCTAGCATATTTTGCTCAACAAGGATATCAATTTAAAGCACTACCATATTAAAGTAATGCTTTATAAACCGTATTTGTCTATCAAGTAGATCAGTGCTGCAATATTCACTGCTCCAAGTTTTAGTTCACGAATATTCACTGATTCAAACACATCGTTTGCTGCATGATGATGATCAAAGTATCGTTGTGCATCAGGAATAAATCCAGCAGTTGGTGTATTTAGATTCCTTGCAAGCGGACCAATATCGGCACCTCCTCCTCCTCTGTTCCATTCAAATACATGATAAGGTTCAAATAATTTTTTCCTCTGTTGAATTTTATTCCAGCTAGCATCTGTAACACTCAAACCAAATCCACGAGGAGTAAATCCACCTTCATCACTTTCTAACGCAAAAATGTGTTTCTCTCCTTTTGCTTTTGCTTCTTCAGCATACTTAGTTCCACCTCTTAAACCATTTTCTTCATTCGCAAAAAGAACAAAACGAATACTATGCTTTGGCTGATAACCTAACTCTTTCAAAGCCCTGAATACTTCGATGGTATGCACACAACCTGCACCATCGTCGTGAGCACCTTCTGCAGGATCCCAACTATCTAAATGTCCGCCGATGGTGATATACTCATCCGGAAATTCAGTTCCTTTCAATTCGGCAATAACGTTATGTCCGATCGTATCAGGAAAGAACTTTCCATTGGTTCTGATGAATGCAGTAAGTGTTGTGCCTTTTGCTGAAAGCTCGCTCAACAGCTTAACGTCTCTCAAGCCAATTGCAACTGCAGGAATCTTTGGAAGAGAATCTACATAACGCAAAGAACCTGTGTGAGGATAATTATCTGTAGAGTTACTCATTGATCTTACCATTACCGCAACTGCTCCGTATTTTGCAGCACGGCTGGCTCCACCTCCTCTGTATCCTGCATATTTACCGTAAGCTTCAAAAGGATTTATTAATGTATCATCAAAGGGAACATCATAAAACACGATTTTACCTTTGATCTTATCCTTCTTTGATTCCAAATCATCAAAAGATTTTACCGTAATCACTTCTGCCTTAATTCCTTTTGCACCTGTACCTAGTGAATTACCTAAAGCCAGCACATGAAGTGGCAGCGTTTGACTTTTACCGTTCACTTTGTAAGAGGCTGTTGCGGTATCTTTTCCACCACGAACCCAATGTGGTACCATACATTCCTGAAACCATGCATTAGCTCCGTAGCTTTTAAAGGTTTCCAACCCCCATTTTTCAGCTTTCACCATTTGTGGTGAACCGGAAAGTCTTGCTCCGACCTTCTTACACAGATACCAGAGGTTATTATATGCTGCATCCGATGAAAGGATGTTGTTAGAAATGCGTTTTATGAAAAGGGAGTCTTCTGTAAGGTTTTGAGCTGATGCTGAAAAAGCCAAAACAAGCAACGGAAGTAAGGAGAGTTTTCTCATAGGGGACTAAGTTAATGAATGATTAGGTTTAGCCAGACTACTGAACTAATAAAAATAAAATGTGTTACTTGCAGATGCTTAGGTTCTCGAATTCAAGGAGATGAAGAAAGTTGCCTCAGTAAAAGAGTGCGACGCAACGAAAGATGAAAAAGTTACCTAAGCTGGCGACATAAAAATTTAACCATGAGAATCGGTATTGTTTGCTATCCAACGTTTGGTGGTAGTGGTGTTTTGGCTACTGAGTTGGGAAAAGCATTGGCAGATAAAGGGCATAGTGTACATTTCATCACTTACCAGCAACCTGTACGGCTAAATGTATTCAGTGCAAATATCTATTATCATGAGGTGAGGGTTCCAACCTATCCTTTGTTTGATTATCCACCGTATGAAGTGGCTTTGGCAAGTACTATGGTTGATGTGATCCTGAATCATGATCTTGATCTGCTGCATGTGCATTATGCCATTCCACATGCTTCTGCAGCTTATATGGCTAAGCAAATTGTTCTGAAGAAAACAGGCAGAAAAGTTCCGGTGATCACTACACTTCACGGTACAGACATAACGCTTGTGGGTAGAGATAAAACCTACGAACCTGTAGTTACTTTTTCTATTAATGAAAGTGATGCCATTACTGCCGTATCGAAAAATCTGAGAGACGAGACTTACAATTCATTTGAGATCACAAAAGAAATTGATGTGATCTACAACTTCGTTGATGTAAACCGTTTCAATAAAAAACCGATCGATGCTTTTAGAAGAGTGATTGCTCCAAATGGTGAGAAAGTGCTGATGCATGCTTCTAATTTTAGGAAGGTGAAGCGAATTCCAGACGTACTCAAGGTTTTTGCTGCAGTTAGAAATGAAATGCCGGCTAAACTGTTGATGGTAGGTGATGGTCCTGAAAGACCCATAGCTGAAGAATTAGCAAGAGAATATGACATTATTGATGATGTTCGTTTTGTAGGAAAGCAGGAACAGATGGAAGAGATATTAGCCATAAGCGATGTTTTCTTATTACCATCTGAATATGAAAGTTTTGGTTTGAGTGCTTTGGAAGCAATGGCAGCTCGTGTTCCTGTGATCAGTACAGATGCAGGAGGTTTGATAGAGATCAACATTCATGGACAAACAGGCTATACGGCAAAAGTTGGAGACATAGTCAGCATGAGTGAGTTTGCTATTGGCATGCTGAGCAACGAGGAACAATTAGCCAAAATGAAGCAACAGGCTTTTGAGCATGCTCAAACATTCGATATTCAAACCATCGTGCCGCAGTATGAGAAACTTTATAGCAGGTTCTGCAGAATGGAGCCATGTATTTAAAAGAAGAAAGGACACCTTTAAGTGTCCTCTCTTCTTTTAAAATCATTTGCTAATATTTATTTTCTCTTCAACCATTTTTCAGGGTCAAGGTTTGCCCCTCTCTCATTGGTTACCATAAAAGTTACCAATCCATTCCCATCTTCACTAGCGGCAGCCTTTCCGATCACTGTTCCTGAATAAACTTTTTGTCCTTTACTTACGTTAACAGAAGATAGGTGACTATAAGTAGTGAAGTATCTTCCATGTCTTACCAATACGGCTTGCTCACCACCAAGATCAAAAACAGAAGAAACTTCTCCATCGGCTACACTTTTAACTGTTGATCCTACAGGTAAAGAGATATCAATTCCATCACTAACACCTTTCAACTTTGAATTGGGAACATCGTATGAGCCGAAACCTAATGCAACAAAACCTGATTCTACTGGCCAAGGCAATCTGCCACGGTTCTTCTCAAATTCTAAAGATTGAACTTCAGAAGCTGACTCAAATTTGCCAGCTGTGCCTGAACGAGTTCCTGTCGTAACTCCGGAAGTTGCTGGTCCACTAGAACCCTTAGCAGGAGTAGAAGTTCCTGTACTTGGTGCTGGTTTGTTTGCATTTGCTGAAGCTGCAGCCAATCTCTTCCTCTCTTCTTCTTCACGCTTTTTTGCTGCAGCGATCTCTCGTCTGATAATTGCTGATATCGCACCAGCCAATTCTCTTCTCTCTTTATCTTTTTTCTTGATCTGGCTAGCCAAATCTTTCTCTTGTCCTTTTAATCCTGCAACAACTTTGTCTTTTTCTTTTCTATCACTTTCCAGATCCTGCAAGGTTTTATTCTGCTCTTTCAAGGCCATATTCTTTTCCTGGATACTGCTTTGGAAGGATTGTTTCTTCTGACCCAAAACCTGCTGTGTTTTAAAAATTGTATTGAGTTGCGTTTCTCTTTGCTTTCGATAACTTTTCAGGTATTGAACACGTTTTACCGCATCATTAAAACTGCTGGCAGAAAAAATAAAGTTCAGGTAATCGTAGTTGCTCCTGTTCTTGTAAGCAAAAACCAGACTCTGGGCATACTGCTTTTTTAAAGTATCCAATTCTTTACTGTAACGATAGATATCAAGGTTGATCGTATATATCTCTTCATCCAACCTTTTCAGATCTTTACTGATGTTGTTCATCATTTCTTCCCTTGCAGCGATCTTTCGTTTCACTGCAGTCAGTTCACTTAATGAACGTTTCTTATTTCCCTGAATATTAGAAAGTGTTCTGTTCAGTTCAGCGATCTCATTCTTGAGTTGATTTTGCTTTTTTTCAAGTTCTTCTTTAGTCTGTTGACCAAAACTTGTTAGAGCAATAATTGCAAAAGCCAGTAGGAGAAGATTTTTTTTCAGCATCATTGTGAATTTACCTGGGTTATCAATGAAGGTCCTTAGCCCATAACGCAATAAATCAAGCTATAATTACTTTATCTTATAATTTTTAGGAACATTAAACGGAAACGTTAATGCCGGGTTAAAGGCATATTGCTTAAAGTCCATCGAAAGTTCAAGTTTTCCTTTTTCTGAAACAGAGATCATTCTTTTTGTGGCAAATGGAAAACCAGCTCCGTTCGCATAATCTGAATAGGTGATGTCGCAAGTTCTGTTCCTGGCAACATCCACATCATCCAGTTTGCTATGAACTAATGTATAATCACTATTGTTCAGGGTTAACAGATGCTTGAAGAGATCTCCAACGATCAACACTAACAACTGATCTCCTGTTTCACGATAAGAGACAACTTTCTTAGTAGCGAAAATTGGGTTGCCAACTATCATATCCTGAAGTGTTGAAAAATCGAAGGGAATATCAGTTAACTCTTGCAGATAAGAGATCGTACGATATTGAACAGTTTTATTCAGCTTGTTCATAACCGTTACACTGTCTGGCGTGATCAACAGCCTAAAGCCTTCTACACCTAATGGTCCTGTTACAGACACCCAAAGCAGTTTATCTTTTTGTAACCTTATGTGAGCAGTTCCACCGTCCTTATTTTCCTGCGACTCATAATCAACTTTCACCTTTGCAGAGAAGGTATTAAACTCAATTCGCTTCTTATTAACCTTCTCAACTATTCCCGCAATCAGTTTTGCAGAATCAACGTCAGGTGTTTTCTTGATCACTACTGTTTCAGTAGTATCCTTTTTAGAGAGAGCTTCTTCAACTTTCTGAACTTTTTTAGTTGGGCGACAAGCAAACGCTGCCATCAAAACCAAAACAAATATGTAACTGTGCTTTATCATTCTAATGTTTTCCTGTGTGTCCAAATCCACCTGATCCTCTTTCAGTTTCTTCCAGATCATCCACCAACAACCATTCCACCTGCTCTACCTTTTGTATCACCATTTGAGCAATACGATCTCCATGATTTATCTGCTGATCTTCATTGGAGAGATTGATCAATATCACCTTCAACTCACCTCTGTAATCTGCATCAACCGTTCCCGGAGAATTCAAACAAGTAAGCCCATGCTTCAAAGCCAATCCGCTTCTTGGTCTTACCTGTGCTTCGAGTCCTTCAGGCAGTTCAATAAACAATCCTGTAGGTATTAAATATCTTTCTAAAGGCTTCAACACAATTGACTGATGCAGGTTTGCTCGTAAATCCATACCTGATGAGCCAGAAGTTGCATACGCAGGCAACGGATTTGTTGATTGGTTAACAATTCTAACCTGTAAAACAGCCATGAACAAAGCTAATTTTTTGATGATGGCTTCACCTTTTTAGTTATCCATCAATATGTTAAAGAATTACTAGAATACCAGCTTCAGATTTCCATAGCGTCTTCGTTGCCTCGCAAGCTCTTGTACGTTCCAACATTTAGCAACCGTTCAGATGTCAGACACTTTCAAAGTGTCAGACATCTACTATCAAACTTCCATCAAACCTTCTGCAACAAAACTGAAGCATAAGCAACCAAGCCTTCTTCTCTACCAACAAAACCCATCGTTTCGGTGGTTGTAGCTTTTATTGAAACATCGGTTATACTCAATTCAACTATACCCGAGATTACTTTTCGCATATCATCTACATAAGGCTTGATCTTCGGTTTTTCCAGGCATAAGGTTGAGTCTATGTTTACTAGTTTATAGCCCTTATCCCTTACAAGTTCATAGCTTCTTTGCAAGAGTATCTTACTGTCAATGTTCTTGAACTCAGATGAGGTATCAGGAAAATGTGTACCAATGTCACCCAAAGCCAAAGCTCCCAGCATAGCATCACAAATCGCATGAAGCAATACATCAGCATCGCTGTGACCCAAAGCACCTTTCATATGAGGTATTTTCACACCTCCCAACCATAGATCACGACCTTCTACCAGTTGGTGAAAATCTACTCCCTGACCAATTCTAAACGACATAAGCCTGATTTAACGCAAAAAGCGAAGGTAAACCCTTCGCTTTTAATTTATTATCTGTGTAGATTACTTAGTGCCCGTGTTCTCTTTATCCAGATCGAAGATCAAACTAAAGCGTAAAGTGTTTGAAAGTGGATTCCTGTTCACCCCATTTCCTGAAGGGATCAGATAAGAGAAATTCAGCCCGAAAACGTTGTATTTAACTCCAACACCAAGCGTGAAATACTTACGATTCCCTTTGGTTTTGTCTTCATAAAAATATCCGGCTCTCGCCATGAACTGGTCATTGTAAGAATATTCAGCACCTAAGCCAAACATCAGTTCTTTAAACTCATTTCCCCCATCAGAAAAAGACTTAAACCAGCTCTGCAACACACCGGAACTTCTGTAATCTACAAGGTTGATAGAATCTTGCTTACTATCGGTTGGATCGGTTGGCAATGGTGGGGTTGGAACCAATAATTTATTGATATCAACCGCAAAAGTTACTTTACTAGTCTCATCAAAAACCTTAGTATAAGAAACACCTAAACCAAGGTTTGCTGGAATATAGTCTTTGTTATTTACGTCGTTGGTGTAAGCGATTTTAGATCCCAGGTTTGAAAGAGCAATACCCCAGGCAAATCCGCCAGTAGCTTCTTTAACGTTACTATGATATAGAGAAACATCACCAGCTACTGCATTACCTGCTTTATAAGTAACACCGTTTGCTGATTGTCCACCTGCAAGGTTAGAATTAATGTATCGAAGTGCAACACCTAATCCCAATTTATCACTAAGCTTACGGCTATATCCGAAATCAAGCGAAAACTCTCTCGGACGGAAAGAACCAAGGTCATTTCCGGCAAAATCGGTGAACTGAATATTACCCAAGCTAAAATATCTCGTAGAAACTGAGAGTGCCTGTTGATCATCCAACTGGTAATAACCAGCAAGAGAAGCTAGATAAACATCGTTCAATCCCAAATCTCTCAACCATGGAGTATAAGTAACTGAAAGGGATGTTTTACTTTGAGCGAACGGGGTTTTGGCCAGGTTCCAAAAGGCTGAGTTTGCATCTGGAGCTGTAGCAATTCCCACATCACCCATACCACCTGCTCTGGCATCTGGAGATATTCTTAAGAAAGGTACAGCAGTAGTTACTACGTTGATCTTTTCTGTGGTCTGAGCTATCGCTTTGGTTACAACCGAGCATAGAAATAACAATACAGCAGTTCTCAGTGTTATTCGTGTCATCAAATGAGTGTTTTGTAAATTTTCAATTGCAGATCGGCAGGGGGCTGCCTTTCAAATTAAATGAAGTAGAAATCGATCATCCAATGCTTTTGGTTACGAATTTTAGAGTTGAAAATGGCTGCTGTTGCCATAATCGGCTGCAATGATACGTAAATATAGACACCTTTATTTAAAATTTCGCTGTTTTGTGTTGCAGGTTTTTTAACTGATGATGAGGCAGTTTACAGCACCAAAGCATTTCAATTTGCAATCGTTTGCATATAAAGCTGTATAAAGTCAACCTTTAATTATATTTTCGCTAACACAGGACATTCAGGTGAGGCTCGTTTGGTTAAGAGAAATCTTTATATTCGCAGTCTTAACATCCTTGAAACAATATTCATTACCCGGCTTCGTTAATTACGAATCAAAATCTGTCTAATGACAATGCTTAGTGGTTTAAGAAATTTCACTCTTTTATGTGCTGCTGCAGCTACTTTCTCTTCTTGTAGCCTATTTAAGAAAAAGGCTGAGAAGTCTTCAGCAACAGGCTGGAACTACAACGACAAAAACCAGGGAGGATTCTTCGTTGCCAAAGCTTCTGATCTTAAGACCGGTCCAGGACTGGTTTTCGTTCAGGGTGGTACTTTTCCAATGGGTGCAAAGCAAGAAGATGTAATGGGAGATTGGAATAACGTTCCTCGTCGTGTTACCGTAAACTCTTTCCTGATCGATAAAACCGAAGTAGCAAACGTTCATTATCGTGAATATTTGTACTGGGTAGATAATGTCTTTGGACAAGCAGGTATGCAAAACGTGGTTGACATGGCTAAGCCTGATAGCTTAGTTTGGAGAAGTGAGTTGGCTTACAACGAGCCTTACGTAGAATACTATTTCCGTCATCCATCTTTCAACTATTATCCGGTTGTAGGTGTTACCTGGAGGCAAGCTCACGACTTCTGCGTTTGGAGAGGTGATCGTGTTAACCAGATGGAACTTATTAGAAAGGGCTACCAGAACAAGACAGTTGTTAAGACTGAAATGGGTGGGGGTGGACAGGAAAACTTCAATACGAAAGCTTACTTAATGGGTGAGTATCAAGGAGTTCCTGGCAAACCAAAGAAAAATCCTTTGAAAGATGCTCAGGGTAAACCAAGAAATACCGTTCGTTTTGATGATGGTATTCTTTTACCTGATTACCGTTTACCAACTGAAGCTGAGTGGGAATATGCCGCTCTAGGTCAGATCGCTGAAAACCCACAACCTCGTAAAAGCGAGAAAAAACGTGGTGAGGAAGTGATCGCCAATCAAAATATTTATGCCTGGAAGAACGATGGATATGACAATCTGCGTGGTACACGTCGTGGTACCTGGCAGGGTGCTTTCCTTGCAAACTTCAAACGTGGAAATGGTGACTATATGGGTGTTGCCGGTGGTTTGAACGACCGTGCAGCTTATACAGCCCCGGTTACTTCATTTATTCCAAATGCGTTTGGTGTATACAACATGAGTGGCAACGTAAGTGAGTGGGTTGCTGATGTGTACAGACCCATGACAAACTTTGATGAAGATGATCTGAACCCGTATCGTGGTAACGTGTTCTCTAAAGTTGATCCTGATAAACCTGAAGGCGAAAGAAGAGATAGTCTTGGACGTATTATCATGGTTCGTGAGAATGATAAAGACCTTAGAAACCGTAGAAACTACCAACGTAGCTATGCTGTAAACCATCTTGATGGTGATACCGCTACTGCTGTAAAATATGTTTACCAGTACGGAATTACCACATTAATTTCTGATAAATCAAGAGTAGTAAAAGGTGGTAGCTGGATGGATCTTCCATATTGGATGAGCGCTGGAACAAGAAGATTCCTTGAAGAAGAGGTTGCAAGTAGTACAATTGGTTTCCGTTGTGCTATGACACACTTCGGAGCTTCTGAAGGTAAAGGCAGGAAGACAGGCAACTTCTTCCCAGCCAGAAGACAAAAGAGATAAGGAAAAGGTAAATACAGCAAAAAGGCCATCTGAGAAATTAGATGGCTTTTTTCATTGTATTGATCGAATCTTTAGCTAAGGTTGGTAAAACAATGCTTAATATCTTTTTTTATACCGGCTTTAGTAACTCCGATTGAATTTCGTTGCGTCGCAATCCTTTCATCGTTCAGAATACATATCATCTGAACTCGTGTCCTTAAATTCGTGTAATGAACATTGAACACCTTTACCAAATATATCTGCACCACCCTTCTGTTCAGACTGACACTCGTAAGCTGAAAGAAGGCGACATCTTTTTTGCTTTAAAAGGTCCAAACTTCAATGGCAACCAATTCGCTTTACAAGCGCTGCAATCCGGAGCTGCCTATGCCGTAATAGATGAACAAGTTGATCCATCAAACGACAGGTTGATAATGGTTGAAGATGCACTTACAGCATTGCAGAAGTTGGCTAAGCATCATCGGAAGCAGTTTAATATTCCCTTTATCGCCATCACTGGCAGCAACGGAAAAACCACAACAAAAGAACTGGTTAGTACCGTACTGTCTTCTCACTATAAAACTTATACTACACATGGCAACCTGAACAATCACATCGGCATTCCGATTACAGTTCTTAGCGTTAAAAAAGATGCTGAAATGGCTGTAATAGAAATGGGAGCCAATCACCAGGGTGAAATTGCCTCTTACTGCCAGTACGTTTTACCTACTCATGGCATTATCACTAATTGTGGTAAAGCTCACCTCGAAGGTTTTGGAGGGATAGAAGGTGTTAGAAAGGGTAAAGGAGAATTGTTTGATTATCTCAGGGGAAATAATGGAGCTGCTTTTATCTTTTCTGATTATGACTACTTGCATGATATGAGTAAAGGCATTGGATCGTTATTCCCATACGGAACAAATGAAGGTACTGTAACAGGAGAAGTTATTACCAGTGAGCCTTTCCTGAATATCAAGTTAACGAAAGGCACAGAACTACAGCAATTGAATACACATTTAGTGGGTGAATACAACCTGCCGAATGTTTTATGTGCTGTTGCCATTGGTAAATACTTCACTGTGCCGGATAAAAAGATCAAAGCTGCAATTGAGAGTTATGTTCCATCTAACAGCAGGTCTCAGATGATCGAAAGAGAAAGCAACCAGATTATTTTAGATGCTTACAATGCAAACCCCAGCAGTATGAAAGCTGCTATTGAAAATCTAGCTAAGATCAAAGCAGAGAACAAAGTGCTAATGCTTGGAGCTATGATGGAACTGGGTGATGAAAGTAATGCAGAGCATCAGGCTATCGTTGACCTGATCAAAAAATACAATTGGAAAGCTGTAGTTCTGGTTGGTGGAGATTATGCAAAAGTGCAGCACCCGTTTATTTATCTGTCCTCTTCTATTGAAGCAAGGCATTGGTATCAAAACCAGCAGTTCAGCAATGCATATATACTTATCAAAGGCTCCCGGAGCATGAAAATGGAGACTGTTCTGGAGGCTTCCACAGCTGCATAATAAACAGAACGTACAAGTGTGACATCCCGAAGTAGCGGGATTTCGCTTCGCTCAACAATGAACTAATTGTACAAGAGTGCGACGCAAGTAAAGCTAATAGTAGCACAGTCCCCTGCTTCAAATTACTTATTGCCGCTTGTACCATACGGAACGTAAATTGATGCATAAAAAGAAAATTTGTTATGGAACCAAGCAGTAAAGAAACATTCAAAGATGTGATCAATGGAGACATCCCAGTACTGGTTGATTTTTTTGCTGAATGGTGTGGTCCATGTAAAATGATGACTCCTATCCTGCACCAGTTGAGAGATAAAATGCAGGATGACGTTCGAATTCTCAAGCTTGATGTAGACAAAAACCCTGCAATGGCTGAGGCTTTCCAGGTACAGGGTGTCCCTACTTTGATCTTGTTTCACAAAGGCAAAATTGTTTGGCGACAGAGTGGTGTGCTACAGGCAAGCGCTTTGGAGAATATCATCAGGCAGCACACTACATAGGTGTAACTTTGCCGTCTAAACTTGTATGTGTGATAGGTTATTTATCTACGGTGCTGCGGAACAAATGTCCACGTTGCAGGAAGGGAAACCTCTTTGTTACACAAAATCCTTACGACCTTAAGCAAAACATGAAAATGAATGAGCGTTGTCCGGTTTGTGATCAACGTACTGAATTGGAAGTAGGATTTTATTATGGAACAAGTTATGTGAGCTATGCTATCGGTGTACTTTTTTCAGGACTTAGTTTCATATTATGGTGGATGCTTATTGGATTTTCATTGAAAGAAGATGACTACAATATCTACTACTGGCTTGCTGTAAACGCTGTTCTTTTAATCGTATTACAACCAGTTTTTATGAGGCTCTCCCGAAGCCTGTGGCTCAGCTGGTTTTTAAGACATGATCGTGACTGGAAAGAACACAATGCGATGGAGCCTGAAAGAATCGTGGAAGAACACATGAAGAACTGGTAGCCCCTATCCCCCTGAAGGGGAGTTAAAAACGCTTACATTTGCCGTCCTTTAATTGGAGAGTTGTCCGAGTGGTTGAAGGAGCACGCCTGGAAAGTGTGTATACGGGAAACTGTATCAAGGGTTCGAATCCCTTACTCTCCGCAGAACTTCATGTATAACCTTGTAATCAGTAATGGTGTGGCCAGCAATGATCCTCCAAGCTGCGGCAATGCCAATATTCCTGTTTTTTTAAAGAACGTTGGTGTAGGGTTCTTCATTCTTTTTTTTATAATCATGATTTTTTTCAATAGCTCTCCTCACCCTTCGAGAACCTCAGGAGGACATTATGCTTATGGATACGACTTCTTTTATGAACGGGGTTTCATAAAACTGTTCAACGGTTATGTCATGTTTGTCTGAAGTATCGTCTTGTTCTTTATTCCCAAATAGTTTTTTTGAAGAAATTCATGATGTAAGACCGATTTAGCTGAGATTAAAGCGAAGCTAATTAATTCTTCAGTATTTAACCCAATTCATGGATAGACCAAAATACCAGTGCTTACCTGATCAATTGCACACAACCTGAAACCGGCTTTTGTCCGTGAACTTTTGTATTTATTACATAATAGTACGTTCCAACGGCTGCAGGGGATCCGTTTATTTTACCATCCATAGGTGTGTTGCTGGTGGTTCTGAATACAATAGCTCCTCTCCTGGCATACACCTCGACAACTACTCCGGGATAGCTTGACAGATCAGCTACCTGCCCTGTATCGTTGATGCCATCACCTAAGGTGAAAAAGCCGAGACGGCTACCACGTTTTTCACTAAGCAATGGAAGTACTACCAAGATCAACATTACCTAACTTCAATTATGAGTATTAGTATTATCATACCTACACTGAATGAAGCAGATACGATAGTACCGATCATTCACTACCTAAAGCAAAACAGTGGATCAATATTAAAAGAAATAATTGTAAGCGATGGGGGCAGCCAGGACAACACTCTGCAACTTGCGACAAATGCCGGTGCTAACGCATACCTATCTTCGAAAAAAGGCAGAGCAGGTCAGATGAACCATGGTGCCCGTATAGCTAGTGGAGAAATTCTGTATTTTGTTCATGCAGACACGTTTCCACCGGTATCGTATGCTACTAATATAGTCACAGCGGTGCAAAATGGCTTTAGTTGTGGAAGGTTTAGAACAGAATTCAATAAGAGGAGTCTTCTGCTTCGCTTAAATGCGTTTTTTACAAGGTTTGACCTTTTTGTTTGTTATGGTGGTGATCAAACCTTCTTCATCACAAGTGAACTATTTAATCGAATAAATGGATTTAAAGAAGATATGCTAATCATGGAGGACTATGATATTACCGTCAGAGCAAAAGCGTACGGTCGCTATAAGATCTTTTCTGATTCTGCTCTAATTTCAGCCCGGAAATACGAAACGAACAGCTGGTTCCAAGTACAAAAAGCGAATTACACCATCGTGCAGATGTTTAAAAAGGGTGCCAGTCAACAAGAGATGGTTCAGAAGTACAAGGAACTACTGAACTACCGCTAAACAAAACAACCTTATACATATTTTCGCCGTATGTTCATGTAGAACCTTGTTATCATGCAGCAATTTATAACAGGAATACAGCAGGCTGGCATTGGAGTAACCAACGCAGAGGACGCTTTGTTATTATATAAGCAAATGTTTTGCATGGATGTGCTCATTTTCGACGATAAAGCCGAAGCATTATTAATGATGAGATACACAGGGGAAAAGGTGCATAGCAGAAGAGCAATCTTATCAATGAACCTGAATGGAGGTGGAGGTTTTGAAATATGGCAGTTCATCAGCCGCACCGGAAGTAAACCCATTCAAAAACCGGCGCTTGGCGATCTAGGGATTTTTGCTGTGAAAATAAAAACGAAAAACGTGTGTGCAGCACATGAATTTTTATCAACTGATTCGTCACTACATATTTCTCCCATTTATGACAGCCCTGATGACAGAAAGCATTTCTGGGTTACAGATATTTACGGAAACACATTCAATGTTGTTGAAGGTGATGAATGGTTTAAAACGGGCAAAATTTGTGGTGGAGTTGTTGGTGCAGTAATTGGTGTAAGCAACATGAAGAAAGCACTTCATTTTTATAAAAATACACTCGGGATAAATGAAGTAATCTATTCAGGTACCGCATCCATGGAAGATGTACCTGATGAGGCTTTAAGAGGTCAGCAGTTTCAAAGGGTGCTGTTAAAGAAGCCACTGGCAAACAAAGGAGCCTTTAGTCAGCTTTTTGGATCAATACAAATAGAACTGATTGAAGCAAAAGACAGAACACCCCAAAAGATTTTTGCTAACCGTTATTGGGGTGATTGCGGTTTTATTCATCTATGCTTCGATGTACTGAACATGGATGATTTGAAATCAGCTTGTCATTCCTCAGGTTATCAATTTACAGTGGATAGTGCTGATTCATTCAGCATGGGAAAGAGTGCAGGAAGATTTTGCTATGTAGAAGATCCAGACGGTACATTGATTGAGCTTGTTGAAACACATAAGGTTCCTATCCTTAAAAAGCTTGGTATATATCTAAACCTAAAGAAAAGAAAAGATCAAAAACCATTACCTACATGGATGATCAGTTTGCTAGGATTAAACAAGGTTCGCTAAATGATATTTTCAAATGTTTTCTTTGCTTTACCATCTAGCTTCATCAAATTGGTAAAGCTTTGTAGCTCAATCTTCCAATAAATAGTTACCCATGCCAACAATGGTAGCAACACCCCAATGATTCTTACAACCCAATCACCAGTTAAGTTCCAAAAAAATATATTCAATAGAATGAAATACAAAGGATAACAGATCAGCAACATTCCAAAAAGTACACTGTCAAAAAACACAGTGCCTTTTGTTTTTTTCCTGATCAATAGCTTAAGTGGATAATATAATGGTGAATGTAATGCTGCACCTAAAACCGCAGGTACAGTTAAAACGATCAGGGTAAGAAGTGAGAAGGCAAATTTGCCGCAAATGTAATATGGAGCTGACAACTGTTCAGAGTTCACTATCAACTTAGCATTTGCAAGATACTGTGTTAACTTTCTGGCATCCCATTCAGGGTGATTACTAATCAACATTTGAACCGCCTTATCATTTCCCTTGCTTTCAATCATTCCATTACTTAAACTGCTTGAAAGCTTTTGGTTGAACTGCTGATAGATCTCACCATTGCTCTTTGTCCAACTTAAATCGGAATCAATGATTGCTTGGTCAAAATGAATTACCACCGTTTTTCCAAAATAAGTAAATGAATTGTAGCTAATACTCACAGGTAATACCATGAACTTATCAGATATTTTGAGCTGCTGCCATGCATCAACAGCAATTCGGGCAGATCCTTTTTTTAGTGCTCTCAGCCTCCAATCATTTACACATAAACCTTCTGAGAAGATCAGGAGAATACCATTTTTTAGCAAAACATCTCTGCATGCTTCAAAAGTGGCATCATTTAAAGCGAGATTTTCTTTGCCTTCGCTCAACCGATAAATCGGTATGACATTTAAGTACGTTAATATTTTTTTTGCCCAGGGCTTACGAAATGCATCACCTCTTGCAAGAAAATGAACGGGTTGATTAAATCTGCTGCCTATGATTACAGCATCTAGAAAAGAATTAGGATGATTGCATGCTAATAACAACGGCCCCTTCCAATTTAATACAGCAGTGTCGTTCACATAAATCTTTCTGCAATACAAGTTGAGACCACATTTCACCAGTATTTTAAATATGCCGTACAAGCAGAGATTTTACTTTTCAAAGTAATGATTATATAGGAACCTGTTGCCGGTATTTTATCCAATCAGGTTCTGTGTCTATATCATGGAGCTCAGGTAAAAGTTCAAAGGAAAGATCAGAGAGTTTGATATCCGCAAGAGTGGAAGTGAATACAGAATTAGTACTCCATTCTTTATTCCGAAAAAGCTGAGGCGTGTACTTATTCATGCCAAGCAAATAATAACCCCCATCTGCTGAAGGGCCTATAACCACATCGCTTTGTTGTAAGTGGGAAAAAGCCATATCAATAATTTCAGCCGTAAGTTGCATACAATCGCTTCCAATAATACAGCAACGCTTATAACCTTTGTTAAATAGATCTTCGAAAGCAGCACTCATTTTGATTCCAAGTTCCCCTTCGTCTTGCTTCTGCTTTTTGTAAATGTTATTCTCCCATAGATCGTTAGTATTCACCTCATCAGCATACCAAAGAAATTTATCAGATAACAAATCTCTGGTGATGACATGGGTATGCTGCAACATTTTCATGTAAATATTTACAGCTTCCTGGTCTCCTACAGTTGCAGCCAATCTTGTTTTTACTTTTCCCGGTATAGGGTTGCGTACGAAAATAATAAGAGCTTGTTTTGTCATTTTATTAAACGTATTCTATTACTTGCTAAAGCTTCTTCTTGGGTTGACAGCATCAAATATACTTTTGCATTTATTGTGCTACAGATCCACCACAACTACTTCCTGCACCTGCAGTACAGCCATAGCAATGTTGATTTAAAACGATGTTTCTGTTATTAATTTCATTGATGTTAAACTGTGAGAGATGTGTTGATGTATTGCAGTCTACTTTTAGATCAAGCATCTGGTTGAAATCACAATCATAGAGTAGTCCATCCCAACCTACTGAAATAGTATTGCGACACATTACATTCTCTGCAGCCGAAGGGTTGAATGAACTTACCAGTTTCTGCATGTACATTTCATAATTTCCACTTACCAGAAGATAGTCAAGGTATCTACTTATGGGCATGTTGGTGATTACATATAAGTGATTGAAATCAATGCCAAATTCTTTCTTTAATTCATGCTTATACTCTAGTTCAAGACTGACCTGTGCAGGTGGGAGAAAAGCACCTGCAGGATTATACACCAGGTTTAAGATTAAACCAGTTCCATCTTTGCTATAACCCACTTCATTCAGCATTTGCAATGCTTTGATGCTATCTTCAAATACCCCATCACCTCTTTGCCTATCTGTTCTGTCTTTAGTATAAGATGGAAGAGAAGAAACAACCTCTACTTTATGATACTTAAAGAATTGAGGAAGATCATGGAACTTTTTATTAGCAAGTATAATCGTGAGGTTACATCTTACGATGATATGCCGTTGCAGTTTTGATATTTCTTCAACAAACCATCTGAAATGAGGATTCATTTCAGGAGCACCTCCTGTAAGATCAACCGTAGTGAATGAGGAAACATTGTGAAGTACATCCAAACATTGCTGCATGGTTTCTCTTGTCATTATCTCTTTCCGGTCGGGTCCTGCATCAACATGGCAGTGCTTGCAAACCTGGTTACACATCTTACCCACGTTCACCTGCAATATCTCGGGTGCCGTAGGTTTTAGTGGAAACAAACCTATATCCTGCAACTTATCAGTAAACAAAGGAAACTTATGCTGATGCTCTAATACATCCACCTGGTGACCTGCATCGGCTAATGCATTTTTCATTGCCAGTAGTGACTTCATAATATTAGCGATTGTGTGATTATCACATAGCGATCTCTTTCACCTTATTCATCATTTGTACACCATGCACAAGTGAAGCACCACCTCTTATAGCTGCAGCTACATGTATAGCCTCCATCATCTGGCTTTCACTCCAGCCTTTCTCAAAAGCATCATTACTGTATGCATCTATACAATAAGGACATTGCACTCCATGAGCTACAGCTAAAGCAATGAGCGACTTTTCTCTTGCTGTCAAATTCCCATCAGAAAATACTTCACCATACCAGGCAAAGAATTTATCTGCCATAGGTTTTTGAAATTCTCCTATTGCTCCGAATTTAGCCAGATCTTCTGCATTGTAATAGTGATTGCTCATACTAAAGTTTTAAAATGTATAGTTGTTTAAATAAAGGCTCCAATCATATTTTTTGAATTCAATACTGGTACTTGCATTCACTCCAGGCACACCGTTTTGTTCCAATAACTTCCGCATATTCTTTTTACCACCAAAGTCAGCCCTGAACCAACTCATAATTGCTGGAAGATGAATGGTGTTTTGTACCAAATCAAATTCTGCTTCACTATTTAAATAAGCTTTGGTAGCAGCATTAAGCTGCTCATTGATTTTAGATGATGTAAAAAAAGCAATCGGCGGACAACTCTTTGCTCCACAGTTTAAAGCAAAGTGAATCCGATAATCCACTTTATCAACTCTTAATATTTTTTCAATCTTACCTGGGAAAAAACGATTTACATAACCAAGACTCCATTTTGTTTTCGACCTTCTTAAAATACCATGTTCAATTTCATCCAGGCTCCATGCTCTCCCTGCTATATTAATCAGTTTCGCTTTAAAAAACTTGTTTCGGCTTTTATATTGCTCAGGGTTGTTTTTAAGAAGAAACTGAGTGAAGCCATTGTAAATATTGATCCAAAATGCTTTTTTTCTATCATCACTAGTAAGTTCATTTTTAAGCGTTTCAATGGTTAACGAATTGAGCTGCTCTTGCAGATGCTTTAACGGTGCACCAGTTTTAGCGGCATAAATAAAATCAGCTGACAAACCAAGAATACCTGTATCATTTCTGTTAGTCACAACAGTATCCTTAACAGTAATCGTACTACTATCTACTGATATTTTAGTTGGAACAACTGGTTTTTGATTTGTATTCAACCATTGCTCAATGTTCTCTGTGGTCATCTCAGCTGTTGAAGGTATGTCGATTATCAGTCCCATCTTATTTATAACAACAGTATATGGGTATGATCCAGGCTGGAAAAATGATTCTATTAACTTATCGGAATCTATCGCTAACGGTATATCGAACAATTTTTTTTTCTGAATAAATGATTTTAGCAACCCTTCATCCTCAGTTGATATCAAAAAAAATTGCACTCTTCCTTTATACTGATTTTGTAATTCAATAAGATGCGGCAATGCTTTAATGCAGGGATTGCACCATGTTCCAAAGAAATCTATTATGATCAACTCTTGCTTTAAGCTGTTAAAATCGGTTACAGAAGTAGTATAGTTGAGTATTTTTTTGACTGAAAAATTCTGAACTACATCTCCACTTTCGTACGCTTTTTGAGCTAAGGAAGCCCCACAGAGAAAAGCGAGTATAATAGAAAACAAATACCTCATATTATTCCAAGATAAGTATCTTTCGCTTATCCTTGTTTTATACGTAAGTTGATGAAAAAAAGTTCCCAGCTTAAGGGTATTTTTTAAACAATGAAATCCATCGCTAATAAAATTGTTTGGATCACAGGTGCATCTTCAGGAATTGGAGAAGCACTCGCTTATTCTATAGCAAAAGCTGGCGCCAGGCTTATCATAAGTGCTCGAGATGTTGAAAAACTCCTACTTATGCAAAAAAAGTGTGGTAGCCAAAATGTACAGATTCTACCATTAGATCTCGAAAGCGGCAGTTTGATTGCAAAAAAAGTAACCACAGCAATAAGTATGTTTAATGGTCTGGACATTCTTATTAATAATGCGGGTATTTCTCAGCGAAGCCAAGCAAATGAAACTGAGTTCCAGGTCTATCGCAGGATAATGGAAGTTAACTATTTTGGAACAGTAGCATTAACCCAGCAGGTACTTATTTTTTTTCATGAACAGAATAGAGGCACTGTTGCTGTCATCAGCAGCGTGGCAGGTATTACTGGACTGCCTTACAGAACAGCGTATTGCAGCAGTAAGTATGCATTAGAAGGTTATATGGCATCTCTACGGACAGAATTATGGAAAACAAATATTAAACTCTTAATTATAAGACCTGGAGCTGTAAACACAAGTATTGCTAAACATGCTTTAACAGGTGAAGGCAAGCCGTTTAATAAAAGCGATAATATGATTGAGAAGGGAATGGAGCCTGCATTCGTAGCTGAGAAGATCGTGGATGCAATTGCTACAGGAAAAAAAGAGTTGATGATCGGCTCCTTCAAAGAACGTTCAATGTTTATTATCAACCGATTGTTTCCTAAGATCGTATTTAATACTGCTAAAAAGATAAAATATTAGCAATGGAAAACATGCTTCAAAAGATAAGTGAAACTGCATCTTATTTAAAAGAGAAGGGATTTAGCGGAGCAAAAGCAGGTGTTGTATTAGGAACCGGATTGGGTTCTTTCGTTGAGAAGATTAAAGTGATTCATTCCGTTTCATATAATGATATCCCGCATTTTCCAATATCAACTGTAGAGTTTCACAAAGGACAACTTATCTATGGAAAATTGGGAGATGTTAAAGTGATCGTTATGCAGGGAAGATTCCATTATTACGAAGGATATACAATGCAACAGATTACTTTTCCTGTACGTGTAATGAAAGATTTGGGTATCGATTATTTATTGCTCAGTAACGCTGCAGGAGGGATGAATCTTAGTTATCGTAAAGGTGATCTTGTACTGATAAATGATCACATCAATCAGCTTCCCGAAAATCCACTTAGAGGCTTGAACGATACAGCCTTTGGTAACAGATTCGTTGATATGAGTATGCCATACAATCAAAAAATTAATGAAAATATTATTACCACTGCATCATCACTCAACATAACACTAAAACAAGGTGTATACGTTGCTGTATCAGGTCCTAACCTTGAAACCAAAGCCGAATACCGTCATCTTCGAAGCATAGGTGCAGATATGGTTGGTATGAGTACGGTACCAGAAGTTATTGTGGCTAATCATATAGGACTACCATGTGCTGCAGTTAGTATTATCACAGATGAATGTGATCCTGATAATTTACAACCGGTAAATATTGCAGAAATTATTGCTGTAGCTGGTAAGGCTGATATTTTACTGTCGAACCTTTTAACAAACATTATAGAGCGTTACTCATAGAAAAGCAGAAGTGGCTAACCTGATTTTTGTAAAATAAAAAAGCAGGTGAAATCACCCACTTTTTCACCTCAATTGAACCTAATAAAAATTAAAACCTATAGCCTTATTATAGAATTTAAACGAATGTCTTTTGAAGAACTACCTATAATAATATTATAAATACCACCATCTATAACCCATATATTTTTTACATCATTAAAATACTGGAAGGCATCTTCGTTTAAAGTTATGGTGATCGTTTTTTGTTCTCCAGGCTGCAAAAATATTTTTTGAAACCCTTTCAGTTCTTTTGTTGGTCGAGGCAGTAATGCGTTTGGTTGTGCTACATATATTTGTGCAACCTCAGCTCCAGCCCTTTTGCCTATATTCTTTAAATTAAAGGTGATGATAGCTTTTTTACCTGTTGCTGTGACTTTAAGGTTACTATAGGCGAAAGAAGTATAAGACAAACCATGTCCGAAAGAAAATTGGGGCTCAACTTTGTAAGTATCGTAATAGCGATATCCTACATAAATATCATCAAGATAATTTACAAGAAGAGTATGAGATGTATCACCAGGGTACTCTCCCAATGCATGAGAACCATGGTCCTCAAGTTTTTTGGGGAAGGTCATGGGAAGTTTTCCTGATGGATTTACCTCACCAAAAAGAATCTTCGCCAACGCATTTCCACCTTCCATACCTGCGTACCAGTTTTGTACTACAGCTGGCACTTTTTCGATCCACTGATTCATATCTATTGCACCGCCACCCATCAATACAACAATTGTTTTAGGATTTGCCTTTACAACTGCATTAATTAATTCGTTCTGTCCAAAAGGCATTTTCATATCCGGTTTATCTATGTCTTCAGCATCATATGCATTATCGCGCCAAACGCTGTAATTATAACCATGAGTCCATCCACCTACAAATATTACAACATCCGCTTTAGCTGCAACTTGTGCAGCTTCGTTAATAAGATCAATGTTAGCTTCGGCTCCTCTTGTTATATCATATCCTTTTGCGTAGACAATGTTTACATTGTCTCCTAACAAATTTTGCAACCCTTGCAACGGTGTCACTTCATAAAATGCTTTTACCTGAGAACTTCCACCACCCATTGATTGCTTTCTTTCAGCATTGTAACCGATAACAGCAATTGTCTTAACAGCCGTCTTATTCAATGGCAGAATTTGATTCTGATTTTTAAGAAGCACTATGCCTTCTTCTGCAATCTTTAGTACTGTTTGTTGATGTTGCTTGCTATTGTACTCTCCTTTTTTTCTTCCGCCATCAAGCATTTTTGTTTTACTCATCACATATAGGATTCTGCGAACTTTCTCATCCAAAAGGTATTCAGGAAACTTACCTGATCTGACAAGCGAGATAACAGTATCACCCATCCAGAATTTTCCATAATCCGGATTGGGTAACATATGCAAATCAGTTCCCATTTCAAGGTCCATCCCATTCCAAAGTGCCTGCATTGTATTATGCACAGCGTCCCAATCACTCATAGCAATCCCTTTAAAGCCCCATTCGTTTCTGAGTATTTGGGTAAGCAGGTAATGGTTTTCAGAAGCCCATTGGCCTCTAAATTTATTATAAGAACCCATGATAGTGTTAGCACCTGCTTCTTGAATTGCCGCTTTAAATCCGGGTAAATAAATTTCTCGCAGAGCTCTTTCACTCATATTTACATCAATAGTAAATCGTTTGCTTTCCTGGTTATTTGCAGCATAGTGTTTAACACAGGCAGAAATACCCTGATCTTGAATTCCCATGATATTTCCAACTGCCATTCGGGAAAGGAGATATGGATCTTCGCTGAGATATTCAAAATTTCTACCGTTAAGTGGAGACCTGATAATATTGATACCAGGACCAAGTATTACATCTTTACCACGAAAGTTTGCTTCACTACCTAACACAGAACCAAATGCATAACCAAGTTGCGGATTCCAAGTTGATGCAAGGCACACTCCAACCGGCAAATAAGTTCCTGAATCAAGTTTATCATTATCAAGTTGCCAGTCTCTTCCATGTTCTGGACGAACACCATGCGGACCGTCAGAAGTAGTCAGTTCTGGAATTTTCAATCGCTTAACACCACCAGAAGTAAAAGACGATGATGCATGAATCATGTTCACCTTCTCCTCAAGGGTCATTTTTTTTATCAGTGCGTTGATCTTTGCAAGGGTATCTTGTTTTTGTGCAGAAGATATAATGCTAAACAACAGATTTATGAAAACAAACGTAAAAGCAATTAACCTTTTCATAATTTCATGATTGAGAATTCAGTGGAATCGTTATCTATCAGAACCTCACTTTGTTTTTGTTCTTCCTAGGATATTGACGAGCCCAATAAGAATTTTTTAAAATGTTCTTTTCCAATAAAAGGTGTGAGCACTGACTAGAAAACCAGTGCTGTACCATTTATATGATTGCTTGCTTGTAGTAAAATGCAAATGAGAAACTATTCTATCATTTTATAAACACGTATGTAGTCAATCAACATTGTTTGTGGAAATATACTGTCATCAACACCTTGTGCACCACCCCAATTTCCGCCAATTGCAAGATTTAGAAGTAAATGAAAACGCTTATCGAAAGGCCAAGCTGCAGCACCTTTTCCTTCATTTACAAAAGTGAATACAAGTTGATCGTCAAAATAACCGCGAACAGCATAGGGTGTCCAATCAACTCTGTACTTGTGAAAATCACTTATTGCTGTAGGAATAATTTGTGATGAAGTTTTCTGTGTTCCAATACTATGATTGTAAGATTCGGTATGTACACTAAAGTGAACTTTATTAGCATCATAACCAACATGCTCCATAATATCGATTTCTCCAGATTTTGGCCAGTTTCCATAAGCCCAATCTGTAGGCAACATCCAGATGGCTGGCCAAGTACCTCTTCCAGAAGGAAGCTTTGCTCGTGTTTCAATTCTACCATAAAGAAAATCACCCTTATTTTTAGAAACTAACCTTGCAGATGAATAATTAAGCCCACCAGTCAATTCTTTTCTTGCAGTAATCTCTAAATTTCCATTCTGCACCTTAGCATTGTTCTGAAGATTGGTATAGTATTGCAACTCGTTATTACCCCATCCACCACCTCCAAGATCATATCCCCATTTGGCAGTATTTGGAAGTCCAGCAACATCAAATTCATCAGACCAAACAGGAACAGTTTCAAATTGCCAGTTTTTATCTACTGGTGGTTGAGGAGTGAACACTGTACCCCCACCTGTTGATTTTTTAGAACATGATGACGCAAACAGCATCACCACTAATAACAGATTTATCATCTTCATAACTCTTTTATTCGCCTTTTTAAATAGAAACAAATGTGAATTGCCATGTTCCCCATCCGTAATCAAGTTTTAAAACCATTCTTGTTTGTGTGATTGAAACAATCTGGTAGGTGATACTTGGCTGAGGCGTTGTTACAGCTGCATCAGGAGGATTAGCAGCTTTATATAAGCCCATATGTGCTCCGGTTCCTATAACTTTTAATTTATTATTGGTGATCACATCGAAAGTGAATGGACCACTTGAAACCCAAGGCTGAAATTGAGCAGGTATGTCTGCATTAGGATGGCAACCGATAGCCGGCATCCCAGCAGGATGTGGATTTCCAGCTTCATCATCAACCCAAGTATCTCCTTTGGTATCAAATGTCATTACACCACCTGTTTTAGTGAATGTCCATTCGTCGTTGAATTGACAGCCCCTGGTAGCAACATCCCCAAGGCTGTTAGCCCACCATGTTGCACTATAATCACTAGGACCAATCCACAATGCTCCAGCTTCAGGAGCAAGCTTCCATTTCTTAGTGCTATTACCAGTTAACATTTTAAGCGGAGTTAATGCAGCAGGGTCATCAAGTAAAACATTGATCACCTGTGAGGCTGTATCCATTCCACTTTGTCCGTAAGTCAGCAGTCTAACACGATAGGATCCTTTATCAGGAAAGTAAACAGTATCAACTTGCTTACCTAAGGCATAAATACCTGTTGCTTTATCCCAATCGTAACGATAACTGTATGTTGATGTACTGGTGAGCAAATATTTATTTACCTGTCCAGTAATAGGTGTAACAACAAAGGATGCTTTCGGATTTGGAGACAGATCATTAACATCATACTTACAAGATGTAAGGAGAAATGTCGAGAGAATTATCACAAAAGCACTATGACGAGCAGTTATAATTTGTTTCATTATCAAATTTTTTGTTGATGAATTAATAGCCAGAATTCTGAGTGAGTCCACCAGTTCTTACATCGTAATCAGGAACAGGCAACAGATTATGTTTTGCTACAAAACCTAAAGATCCCAACTCTGTTGTGGCAAGACCCCAACGAACCAGGTCAGTAAAACGAACACCTTCGAAAGCAAGTTCAAGTTGTCTTTCTTTAACGATATCAGTAAATAAGGCTGTGCCACCGCTAGCAATTGGTGCAAGACCAGACCTTGACCTCACCATATTAACATAGCCTCGTGATTTAGGATCATTACCAGATTTATTATAGGCTTCTGCGGCCATCAGCAACACATCTGCAAAACGGATATGTCTCCAATTTGTGCCATAATTCAATTCACTAATCGGACCACCCGTTTGACTGCTAAATGATCCATATTTTCTTTGGAAAAATCCTTCATAATCGTAAGCTGTAGGATTACTCCAATTACCCCCAGCTGCAATTAACTCGGCTGATGACATTACAGTTTGCCTTCTTCTATTTACATCTCCTGCAGTTATATAAGCATCCCATAGCTTTTGCTTTGGCAACACAAAACCCCAACCACCTATTAAAGAATCTGTAGGAGCTTTAGTATAATAATCAGCTCTCGGCCCCATTAGTTGTATATGGATATTACTTTCTGGTGCACCACCCCAAGGAAAATTTCCCCAGTCATAAGCTCTCTGGTTTGTGTATGATATCTCAAAAACAGATTCCTGACCAAACTCTAAGTTTTTTGAGAAAGCAGCTCCAATTGAAGATGCTAATGCATATTGATTAGATGTGATAACCGATTCTAATTGAATAGCAGCTTCTGCAAATTTTTGCTGGTACAATAAAACTTTCCCCAAAAGTGCCTGAGCAGTACCTTTTGAAACCCTGAACTTGTCTGCAGAAGAATAAACATTCTTCAATGGAAGCACAGCAATTGCTTCTGTCAGATCTTTTTCGATCTGGGCATATACACTTGCTTTTGGTGCTCTTCCGGTTGAAGTATAAGAAGCTGGCGGAATATCATTCAACACCAAAGGAACATCGCCCCAAAGAGAAACTAACTCAAAGTAATTGTAAGCTCTTAACACTTTCGCCTCAGCAATTAATCTTTGGCGTAAAGCGCTTGCTGGATCAATACGATTGATCACTTTATTTGCACGATAAATTGTAAAGTAACTCATTCTCCATGCATCTCTGACTTTATCATTTGTTGCGTCGAAGTTGAAGTTATCCAGTGTTTGATAACCTGGCTGATCGCCAGCATCACTTCCACCTGCATTTGACTCATCAGAAAGTAAAGTTTTTACCATATACAAGCTTGCCCAATTGTTATTGTAATGAGCTTGCATCATGTCATACACACCATAAACAGCCTGTGTAGCATCGCCATCTGTTTTATAGAAATCCTGTTCAGGAAAAGCACCCGGAACTTCCTGCTCCAGGAATTTTTTGCATCCACTACTCAGTGTCAGGATGATAAAACATACTATGGTTATTTTTATAAATAGATTCTTCATCTTTTTAGGTTTTGATTGTTGATTAGAAAGTAAATGTTAACCCAGCAACAGCTCTCCTTGGAATCGGATAACCGCCACGATCAATACCAATACTATTTCCGCCATTACTTCCTGCCTCAGGGTCTACACCTGGGTATTTTGTGAAGGTGAAGAAGTCATCAAGCGATACATACACTCTGGCATTTTTAAACTTTATCTTGCCAGCAACTGATTTTGGTAAAGTATAACCCAATTGCATCTGACGAATTCTTGTGAAAGAACCATCGAACACCATTAAATCACTGTTATATATGTATGGATTGGATGTATTTGCTGCAAACCAGGAGTTAGTGCTTCCAGCACCTGTCCACCGGTTTGCATAGAAGAAGTAAGGTTTATTTGCAGTTGATCTATCTGTACGATTAAAGCCCATCAGCTTTTCATTTCCATATTGCCCTTGTACAAAAACGGTAAGATCAAAATTCTTGTAGCTGAGGTTTGCCCTGAAACCATACATAAAGTCTGGATGTGGACTTCCGATGTTAGTCATATCTGCAGGAGATATTTGCTTATCACCATTTATATCTAAAACGATTGGATCGCCAGGTTGTGGAGCATATCCAATTAATCCATTTTTTGTAATGTAAGATGATATCTCACTTTGAGTTTGAAATATACCATCTGTTTTGTAACCATTGAAATACCAGATAGGATTGCCAACCTGCATTGCTGTAGCAGCCCAGCCTGTTCCAATACCAGCACCATATAGGATAGGTGAGTTTGGATCTAGGTATGTAACTTCATTCTTTAATGTGGTAAAATTTACGAATAACTCGTAACCAAGGCTCCTTTTAGAGCCACCCTGGTTTTTGTATCCTAATTCAATTTCAAAACCTGAATTCACAACATTTCCAGCATTTACTGTTCTTAAAATATTCCCTGCAAACAAAGGAGCATTACCACCGGTCAAAAGATCTTTTGTTGTTTTCTTATAGTAATCTAAGGTTACTGTAAGCCTGTTTTTTAAGAAAGACAGGTCTAATCCAAAATCGATTTGCTCACTTGTTTCCCAGGTAAGTTGAGGATAAGCAAGACTTGTTGGCGCTGCGCCAACCATTAAACCGCCGTTAGCATCAGGATACAATAAACCTGCACCAATTGAGTTAAGCCACTCTCCTAAACCTACACTTGATAGACTACCATTCTGTCCCCAACTTGCTCTTAATTTACCATAGTTCATAAAACTTGATCTGAAGAAGTCTTCACTTGAAAAAACCCATCCACTAGAAACCGATGGGAAAGTACCCCACTGATAATCTGGTGAAAAGAGTGAAGAACCATCTCTTCTTAATGTAGCAGCAAACAGGTATTTATTTTTATAGTCATAGTTAACTCTTCCATAGAAAGAGGCAAGCGTTCTGTCGAAAGCAATACTTCCGATACGATCTAAAGCATCTGGAACAAAATCAGCATAAGAAAACTTATCTTCTTCCTTAAACAATCCTGAATAGCTGCCCCCCATATGTTGTTCATGTGTTTTTTGTGCGGAAACACCTGCTAACAAAGACAGAGAGTGATTACCGAATCGTTTTGTATAGGTGGCAAAATTCTCCAATTGCCATGTAAACCAGGTATTGCTGTAATCATATCCGTTAGCAATAGTATTCTGACTTTCAGATGAGAACCAGAAAGTTGGTGTCCATCCATGCCCTACCTGGAAAGCTGCATCAATACCAAAACGTGAAGTGAATTTCAGGTTCTTTATAGCTTCTATCTCGGCGAAAACGTTACCTACGATCTTGTTTTGAACATTCTCACCTTTTGCCATATCAATCCTTGCCAATGGATTTCCGTATTCGCCTTTCAGGAAATTTGATAAACCATAAAGGTTACCGTTTGCATCAACCCTTAATGGATGTCCTGCATTGATTGCATTTTGAACGTGTGTTGGAAGTGCGGAACCGGAAGGATAACTCACAGGAGTGGTTGGATCCATCACCAATGCACTTCCCAAAATAGACCCAAATTCATCATTCTCAGATATAGCTCTACGCCTGTGGTGTGAGTAAACAAGTCTGTTACCAAAGTTTAACCAGGGCTTTATTTTAGAATCTGAATTAAACCGAACAGTGTAACGATTGAATCTTGCTTTTTCACCACCAACAATACCTTCCTGAGAAAAGATGGTACCATTAACAAGGTAGGTACTCTTATCGTTTCCACCGCTAAGGGTTAATGAATGATGTTGTTGAGGTGCAGTTTGCAGCACTTCCCTCATCCAGTTAGTACCCTCACCTATATTAGCAACATCACTCATAGTTGGTGCACCAGCCACTCCGGCTTCCTGGAGGTATTGCTGATATTGCTTAGCGTTCATCATTTTTACAAAATCGTCTTTCACAGATTGCATTGCAAACTGGGCATTATAAGTAATATCTGAGGTCCCCTTTTTTCCTGTTTTTGTAGTAATGATCACTACACCGTTTGCACCTTCAGCTCCATATATGGCAGCTGAAGCAGCATCTTTTAAAATTTCAATTGATTCAACTTCAGAAGGATCAATAGACTCCATACCACCTGCTCTAATCCCATCTATAATAAATAATGGATTGTTGCTTCTGTTTGAACCTGTACCCCTGATCCTTACGCTAAGTCCAGCACCTGGTTGGCCGGAATTGGGAACAATCTGAACACCTGCTGTTCTTCCCTGAAGTGCTTGTTCAATTCTTGTGTTGGACACAGTCGTTAACTGATCAGCCTTTACTGAAGAAATGGCACCTGTGACCAATGCCTTCTTTTGCTGACCATAACCGACCACTACCACTTCATTTAAAGAGCCAGTACCTTCTGACAATGAGATATTCAGGTCTCTAGCCTGATTTACAACTACTTCCTCATTTGCCATACCTGTAAAAGATATCACCAGGACTGAACCCGGCTTTGGAACATTTATGGAGAAAACCCCATTTATGTCAGTTACCGTGGCAGTGGAAGTGCCTTTTACTGAAACTGTTGCAGCTTCAAGTGGCTGGCTGGAAGTTTTTGAGGTAACCTTACCGGTGACCTTAAATGTTTGAGCGAAGCTTGAGGTGCCCAAAAGCATAATGCATGAACACACCAGTAGTAACGTTTTTAATTTCATATGCAAGCTGTTTTAGATTGAACCCTACGTAATAGCAGGAGGTTTTGTAAAAGTAGGTCTGAATACTACCGACCACCTAATTTGGGACTACATCATTACTACATCAATGATGAAAAATAGGTTGAGAACTAATTGATTTTGGTTCTTCATTACTACATCATCGAAATTTATCTACCTTTCTCATTGTAATTTGCTGCCATGTTAATATTCCGGTACATGTTTGTATTTCTGCTTGCATATAGTATTGGAAATGCCCAAAACACAATCGGGTTACCAGATATTGTAAACTATTCTACACAAGTTATTAAAGGTGCCCAAAACAGGCAAATCAGACAAGACAAAAAAGGTTATTTATACTTTGCTAATAATGAAGGAGTACTCACTTTTGATGGTGTCAGTTGGAAAGCATATCCACTCCCAAATAAAAGTATCGTAAGGAGTATTGAATTTGGACAAGATGGCAAGTTATATGTTGGTGGACAAGATGAATTCGGATATTTCCAGCCGTCGTCTACTGGGCAGCTTTTTTTTCAATCACTTAAACCACTCTTACCCAAGTCTGACAGGTCTTTTACAGATGTTTGGGAAATAATTTCTTACAGGGGTGGGCTTTTTTTTCAGACTACAGATAAAATATTCCTCATTAGCAATAATCACACGACTGTTTACAAAAGCACACATTGGCGGTTTATGTGTTCCTGGGGCGACAAATTGCTTGCACAGGATTTTGAAAGAGGATTGTTGATGTTTGAGAAAGGTATGTGGGTGCCTTTTTTAAAAAGTTCTGAAATGCCCAAAGAGGCATATGCTACATCGATAACTCAAATAAACAAAGACTCTGCACTAATTACTACGTTAAAGCATGGCATTTATATATTACATGCAAGCCAGCTTAAGAAGTTCAAATCTGTATTTACTGATCAGCTTTCATCGCAAAACATATCGGGTTCAGCAATGGTTAACGATAGGCATATAGCTATTACAACGAATCTTGCTGGCTGTTATGTTATAGATAAAGCCGGTAACCTTGTAAGAAGTTTTAGCAGAAAAGAAGGATTGCAAAACAACAACATTCTGGACGTGTTTTTGGATAAAGAGAAGAACCTCTGGCTGGGATTGGACAATGGAATAGATTTTATCGCCTATAATAATGCTATTAAACATGTTTATCCTGAATTTCAAAATGAAGGATCGGGTTATGCCTCATACATCCATAAAAATGAACTGTATATTGGAACGTCCAATGGCTTGTATAAAGTTCCACTGTACAATGAAACCGACCTTAGTTATATAAAAGGAAATTTCACCCCTGTAAATAATACCAAAGGACAGGTTTGGAATCTTTCTGAGGTAAATGGGAAGTTATTGATGGGGCATCACGAAGGTGGATTTCTAATATCTAACAATACTGCTACACCAATTGATAACGCAAGCGGCTTCTGGAATTTTCTTCCTTATGATAATGTACTTCCCTCTTCTTTAATGGTTAGTGGAACATATAATGGACTGAATTTTTATAAATACCAGAACGGAAGTTTCAGCAAAGAGAACGTGCATGCACATTTTGAATCTGCAAGGTTTGTAGTGATTGATAATGGAAATATTTGGGTTGCCCATCCCTACAAAGGTTTATACCGGATAAATCTGAAGGCTGGTAATCCTGCGATTAAGTATTATACGGAGAAGGAAGGAGTGAACTCTACAAATGGCAATTTTATTTTCAAGATCAAGAATGCACTTATTCTAACCACTGAAAAAGGCAATTTTGAATATAACTTAAACGAAGACAGGTTTGAGCCATCTATTACCTACAACAAATTATTTGGTAGTAAATCCATCAGGTATCTGAAAGAAGACCAGGCAGGTAACATTTGGTTTGTGTACGATAAAGTTTTGGGATTAGTAGATAACTCTACTAGCCAACCTCAGATCATTTACTTTCCTGAGTTAAACAATAAGTTCGTTGCAGGTTTTGAGCATGTGAACCCTATTGATAAAAACAATGTATTCATTGGAGGGGAGAAAGGTTTTTACCATATCAACTTTGAACACTATAAAAAGATTAAGAATCCACTCCAGGTATTCATCACATCAGTAAGCTCAATTAATATTAGAGACAGTCTTTTATTTGGGGGATACAGCAAGACCGTAAACGAGATTGTGGCAGAACAAAAAGCTACAGAAAATATTAGTCATGATTGGAACTCATTTCATTTTGAATTTGCAGCACCAGCTTATTCACAATTAGCGAGTGTAGAGTATAGCTATCAATTAGAAGGTTTTGATAACAGGTGGGCTGAGTTCTCAAAGAAAAACCAGAAAGAATACACTAATCTGCCTGCTGGCACTTATACTTTCAAAGTAAAAGCCAGGAACAATCTTGGTAACGAGTCTGCTGTAAGCAGCTACACATTCACCGTTTTGCCACCATGGTATGAAAGCTGGTGGGCTTACTGTATATATTTTATTTTGTTTGGATTTGCAGGATACAGATTGTATCGTTATCAGCAAAAGAAGTTCATTCGTCAACAAAACAGGCATGAGGAAGAACAAAAACGTTTACAGTATCTGCATCAGCTGGAGTTGGAAAAAGCAGAAAAAGAGTTGATGCAGCTAAGAAATGAAAAACTTGAAGCCGAAATAAATCACAAGAATACTCAGTTAGCTTCTACGGCAATGCACCTGGTACAAAAAGGTGAGCTTTTAGGTAAGGTGAAATACCAGATGCTGAAATTGAAGAAACAAAGTGATGGTGATGAACTTAAAGGCATTATTAAAACATTAAGCGAAGAGGACAGGCTAGATGATCAGTGGGAGCAATTTTCAATTCACTTTGACACCGTACACTCAGATTTTCTATCTATAATAAAAACAAAATTTTCAACGCTTACGCCAAACGAATTAAAACTTTGTGCTTACCTGAGAATGAATCTAAGCACTAAAGAAATTGCTCAGCTTTTGAATATCTCAGTAAGAGGTGTTGAAATCAGTCGCTACCGTTTACGTAAAAAGCTTGGAATTCCTACTGAGGTGAGCCTGTTTGATTTCCTAATAAATTCTACAAATCAACAAACCAAGTTTTAGACTAACGAATCAATTCGAGATCCTATACTTAAGACTCATTATGAATATCTAATACTCATGAGCTTTGTCGTGGAGCACTTTTTGAACATTTTAATTCAAAAATTGTATTTTCAAACTTATTCTATTTAATAAATCAAAATGTTCCATTCATTACTGCCACATAAAATACGATTGTTATTATTCACTTGCTGTTTTTTGCTAATTGAACTTACAAATGCACAAACTATATTTTCTTTTACCACAAAAGAGAACAGAGATACTATCACTACTCAATTGGTTAATAATGTTAATACAGCCATCCTACTTCCACTGCATAAAGACAACTACAGCCGAATTACCGGAGCATTCTGGGCAATGGAAATAATGTTATACAAACCAGTAAACATGCATAGTGTTATCATATCACATTTTAATCAACTAATCAGTACTCCAGCATGGTTTCAACGTAGTTTTTTAGAAATGCTTTATACTTTATACCCCAATAAATACAAGAATGAAGTTGCCATAATTTGGAAGCAACTAGGATCACTTAAAGTGAAAGCAATGGCATTGGAGTATCTAAGACAAGCCGGATATACTGTTAAAACAACACCTTATACAGAAGATAGTTTGCAGCTGTATTTTTTTAGTGCTCAAAAGACTTACACTGGTTTTAAAGAAACAGATATACTTGACAAATATCTTCTTCCTGGCGAGCTATTGGTTGTTAGCTTTCAATATAAAGACAGGAATAAGCCTGGACACATAATGATCAGAAGTAAACATCATGATTGGATCACAACAAATACCGGTGAAGTTTTTAAGGCATTCCAGTTAGCAAGATCTATCAGCAATATGCCATGGTATTTAACCAATGGCAATACGCCACAAGGTCTATATAAGTTATTGGGCTTTGATAGTTCGTCTATTGATTGGATTGGGCCTACTACTAATCTTCAAATGCAAATGCCATTTGAAGCAACGCAAAAAGTTTTCTTTGGAGATAGCACTATTTCATGGATTGACGGTTATTCACAGCTACTCGGCCCTTTAAAAAACAATGAACAATTATGGCAGAGCTTTTACGCTGGTAAACTGGGAAGAAGTGAGATCATTGCTCATGGCACTACTATCAATCCTGAATACTATAAAAATCAGCCCTATTATCCTAACACACCCAGTATGGGTTGCCTTTGCAGTCCGGAAATATGGAACGAAAAAGGAGAACGAATTAAAAGCAGCCAGCAAGAATGGATTGACATGCTAAAACAATCAGGTGGCGGTAACGGTTATTTACTTGTTGTTGAACTTGAAGATTAAAACTTCCATCTAACAAAAGCCTCCATTGCTGCATACTTGTAAGCCCTAGCGGAGCCTATAATGCTGCTGTGTTGGCATTACGTTCTTCTGCTCTTTCTCAGAACTATTTATTATCACTTTGAAGGTGTCTTTTCTTTTATCAAATCAGCAATTTGGTAAGCAACGAAAAAAGAGCCTTCCATTGAAAATGTAAATATCTTACCCGGAATACTTTCAAAACTGTCTATCAGATCAACAGTCAACTTTTGAAAGCATGAATTTCTACTTTTTCTTGATTAGGATAGCACTTACTACCGGACGCTCAACTCCGTTATCTCCAGGTCTCACAGTTTTAGTTCCGTTGATCACAAGTGAGGTAGAACCACCACCATCCAAATTGATTGCATTTGTACAACCGAGTGTTTTAAGTATGTCTGCTAACATTGCAAGATTTACACCCGTGTAGTTTGGAGGATTGTCTCCTTCAATCGCAAGTACCATTACAATACCATTTGCATTATATCCAATGGCTGAACGAGGACGATCGGTAGTGTTATTAATAGAGATTAATTCTTCGTTATCCGTGATCTGAATATTATTGTTGTAAATGAGCATTGGTGAACCACCTATTGCACTTATAGTATTCCAGATTGATCCTCCCGAAGGGAAGGTGGCATCAGGTATTGGTTGTGGTGCAGAATTTAACAAGTTTGGACTTGGTACAGGATAACTATAAATCAGATCATTACCTGCACCTAAGTTATAAATCCAACCAACAGAAGGATTGCCGGTATTACTTACACCAAAGGCAGCCCTGGTTGGATAGTAGCTCGTATTTGCACCATTATAAACTCTGGTTAGCAACTTTATGTTAGGTGAGCTTACAACATTGTTATACTTCACCAAGCTATAACTCTGATTTCCCCCAAAATAACCTCCGTTAATACATGCATAAGTTATTCCTGGTTCATTAGCAGCAAAAGCAGATGGTGTTGTTGCAGTAGAAGACATTACAGTTTTAAATTCAAGTGCTGCATTCTTACTGTCATAAGCCAAACAAAATGCTTTTACTTTTTTCCCTTGCACTAATGAATCGAACTGGTACACTTGTATAGCTGAAGGAAAACCTGTTCCGAATGTGGTACTCACTTTCCAGCCCGATGGCAAGGTAATGAGATTTGATACAGGTGGAACCGGAGGTATAGGTGTAGTATTTGTTGATGGTGTGCTGCTCTTTGAACAAGAAAAAAGAAACACGAAAGCGAGACAAGGCAGTAATTTTCGCATAGACTTTTATTAATATAGTTTATCGATTTTTTTTAGAGATTCGAAGTAAAAAAGGCATTCACCATTAAAGCCATATTTACGGTTGAGATTGATCATCTCCTCAAGCATTTCTTGATCTATCATATATCCATTGCCCAAGCCTGTGAGTATTCCTGGGTAAAACCGATGCTTCTCTTTCGTAGGAATTTGCTGACCTAACTCTTTCAATATTTTCTCATACCCTACAATATCATAGCGATATAATTGAGGCAGAAAATAATCTGCATATCCACCTTTTAACCAAGCTGGCCAATCTTGCAAGTATTGTTCTTTACTCCATGGATAAATACTTGGTGACCATGTAACCAAACATTTGGGATTCTTCTTCTTTACCGCTTTATACAAACTCTTTCCAAAAGCACTAAGTTTATTCGCTTTCCATTGTAACCATGATGCTTCTCTGCAATTTAATGGTGGCAGCTTTCCTGTCTCTTTTTTATAGAGCTTTTTAGTAAATTCATCATAACCACCTTCTGCAGGCATAGCCGGCATTCTGTCATCACCTTGTATACCATCAACTTTATACTTCTGCACTACCTCTAAAACAAGCGAGGAAAGAAATTTTTGTACTTCAGGATGCATTGCATTCCACCAATAAAAGCTATTCTTCTGTAACGGCTTTCCTTTAACATCTTTTGCAAGCCAATGCGGATATTTCTTTGACCAAAGCGAATTGCTATCCTGGTAGGCATAAGAAAATCCAAACTCAAACCATGCATGAACTTTCAAACCTTGCTTATGTCCTTCGTCTACAATTGATTTAATCGGATCAAAACCTTTGTACACAGAGTCCTGCTCAATGCCAATGTATTTTTTTACCAGTTCACTGGGATACATTGTAACACCTCCGTTCCATACAACAACGAAAATTGTGTTCAATCCTTTTTTCTTGCAAAGCGTAACAGTCTCTTTTACATTCTTCTCGCTTAACAGAGCATCGCTTGCAACATTTGTAACCCATGTTCCTTTAATAGGTACCTGTGCAGCTACGGTAAATGAAATAAAAGTGACAATTATTGATACCAGGTGTCTCATAAGATCTTCGATGTTTGATACTCGATGTATCTATTATATAAATGATGAGCTTGTATATAAGATGATTGTGGACTCATGAAATGAGAGAACTCAAAAGTGATAGCTTTATCATAGCCAGCTCTTTCAGCAGCTTCTAATTTCAACTTTAGTTTTTCGAACTTGATAGGTAGAAACTTGATTGGCATGTCACGGTCAAAACTTTCAGCATTCGTCCAGCATTGCATACCATATCTATCAGCTAATTGTTTGTTGATGCAAAAAAAATCATCAAGTTCATGATATTCAATATGACCATCCTGAAAAGCAACGGCATCTACAGCACCTTGAATACCGCTGAATATTTCACTCCACTCTGTTTCATGCTGTTGCAAGCTAACGGCATCATCTTTACTAATTACACCAGAAGAAGCCATCACAGCTTTCTTTCCATCTATCCAAGGAGAAATAAATGTTGATAAACCACCACTCACTACTTTACATTGATTACCTAGCGTTCTAAAAGCTGCTACTGCTCCTTTTGTTTTACGGCTGATCTCCATACTTAGATACCAGCCTTTGAAAGAAGGATGATGACCGTAGTGCTTCCACACCTCATCAATTACAAAACGGTTGTTATCAATTTCCACCTGCATGTTACCGGTATCCCAATACTCACCACTATCATACAAACCGAAATAAAACTGCATATCATATTTATCAGCTAAACCAAGAAATAATTCAACGAGATCAACGGGAGGTTTATAACAACCTTTGCTGATAAGATAAGCTGAAGGATATGTAATGAATCTTCTATAACCAGAACGGATTAGTATCACCGTATCAATACCTGCAGCTTTCATGTGCTGGAAATCTTTCTCCCACTCTGCTGCACCCCAATTCTGGTGAGGAATATCGTGGCTGATCTCATCTATGAATGTTCCTGTAATCAGCATCATTGAAAGGTTTAAATCAGAATAATTTGTATTGCTGTATGATGGTTTTCCATTTCATGTAACCTTCTCCTGTTAAGTGTAAGCCATCGTTCGTGTACTTTGTATCCAGCTTGCCTTCATTATTCAAAAACTGAGGATATAGGTTGATGAAAGTTAGCTTTTCATTATTGCATATTTCTTCTAACCTGGTATTTACGGCAAGAATATGCTCTGTTTTGTTCTGGTGATTCTTAAACTCCTTAAAGCTATTATTGGTGGGTAGCACACTTTGAATCACCAATTTGGTTTTTGGACTTTCATTTTTAACTCTTGATATAATGCGTTGATAATTGAAAAGTATCACAGAATCTGGAATGTTCTTAGCGATATCGTTGATACCAATCATAAAAAAAATCAGCTTCGGTTTGGAAGAGATCACTTCATCTAATCTGGCTAAAACACCATAAGTATTATCACCGCTAATACCCCTGTTTTTCACTTTCCGATTTTGCCAGATCTCTGCCCATTCCCCAATATCAGTAATACTATTACCCAAAAAAATTATTTCGTTTTTTGTATCAGGTAATAATCTGAACAAAGAAGTTTTCTGCCCGTAGTATGTTGTTTGATAACTAGAATCCCATGCAACTGTTTGTGCTACTACAGCAAAGCTGAAACAAAAAACCAGGATCAGAATTGATATTGTTTTCATACGCTAATCTTAGGCATTTGAGACTGGTGCCAAAGGCTTTTTTAAAGGAACGATCCACGTTACAATGAAAGCAGGTATTGTTGCAAACATTACCCAAATAAAAAACTGCTGATAACCCAACCAATCTGAAAGTTGCCCGCTAAACGAAGATGAGATCAGAAATCCTGCATTTGCTACTGCACTTCCGAATGCATAGTGAGCCATTTTATAAGGTCCTGGTGCAACATACTGCATAATGAACAGGATCAATCCCACAAAACCAAACCCATAACCAAAGTGCTCAAATGAGATTGCAAATGCTACAATGCTCTTTTCTGTTGGTTGAAAGATTGCCAACAGTGCATAAGCAATAAAGGGAAGATTGAAAACACTACACAGGAATATCAGTACTCTTCTGTTTAAACCTTTGCGTGAAACAAAATAACCGCCAACGATAGAACCTAAAATAAAAGCGATTGTACCAAACACACCTACGATCAAGCCATAATCTTCATTCGTCATTTCTAATCCGCCTTTCGCTCTTGTCTCTTTCAAAAACAAAGGAACGATCTTGATTGCCTGACCTTCTGCAAAACGGTAGAAGATGATGAAGATGACCGACAACCAGATCATCGGCTTCTTGAAAAAGTTCACCAACACATCTTTAATACTACGTCTACCTATATTAGAATCAGTTTGCTGTACAGCTGAGTTAGGCAACATCCTGGAATTATATAATGAAAGGAGGATCATTATCACCCCAAATCCGATCATCACTAATGTCCACGCTTGCAAAGTTCCCATGCTTTTCTGGAAAATTCCTGCCAGGTAAACCATCAAACCGCTGGTAAACACCTTTGCCACATTATAAAATGCTCCTTGCCAGCCAGCATAAGCTGCTTGCTGTTTTTCATCGAGTGCCTCTAAATAAAATCCATTAGCAGCAACATCATGCGTAGCACCACTTAAGGAAAGGATAATAAAAGCAGTAATAGAAATTGCAAAAAAATGTGGCAGATGCAAGCTTAATGCTACCAATCCAAAGAGTATCCCTGTTATGCATTGGGTAGCAAAAATGATGAACTTTTTGGTACGATATACTTCCAAAGCAGGGCTCCAGAAGAAGTTGAGGGTATAAGCCAAGGTAGTGAGTGATGTCCAAAAAGCGATCTGTTTGTCGCTAATCCCAAAATCTTTGTACATAATTGTTGCAGCAGCAGAGAGGGCTATAAATGGTAAGCCCATTGCAAACCAGGTTGTTGAAATCCAGGTTGCCGGGTGTATCTGTGGTTTGGAGGCTAAATTTTTCACAAGCAATAGTTATCGTAAAAATAATAAGATTCTAAACATAATAAAAAAATTAAAAAAGTATTGAGTGAATTGCTATTTTTTTTCTTAAGTTCGTATTTGTAATTATTTGCCATGAAACGATTGCTTTTTTTTACAGGTAAATTCCTGCTAACGTCTTTTTCTTTTATTCTACTTCTAAGTTCAAGCTGCAAAAAAAGCACAGGTGGAGGTGGTGGTACAACAGGACCAGTTCCTATTCCGCCAACGAATTTAGACCCTGATGCTTTACGTGGTGTTTGGATCACCACCGCTGCGAGTACAGTTTTAGATAGCAGAGCAGCAATCAAGCAAGCGGTTGCTAACTGTAAAGCAGCCAATATCAACAATATTTTCATGGTAACGTACAATAACGGCAGAACCGTTTATCCAAGCACTACCATGCAAAACCTGATTGGGATTCCGATTATGGAAAGATTTGCTGGCAGAGATCCACTTCAAGAGATTATTGAAGAGGCTCATGCTGTTGGTATTAAAGTACATGCCTGGTTTGAATATGGATTTTCTTCATCATACTCCGCTAACGGTGGAGCCATTGTTGCTGCAAAACCAAATTGGGCAGCAAAAGATGTAAACGGAAATCTTGTAGTAAAAAATGGGTTTGATTGGTTGAATGCATTTGATCCTCAAGTACAGAATTATATGATCAGCCTTTTTAAAGAGGTAGTAACAAATTACCAGATTGATGGTGTTCAGGGTGATGATCGTTTACCTGCGTTACCATCAACCGCAGGTTATGATACCTACACGGTAAACTTGTACAAAGCTGAAAATGGTGGAGCTAATCCGCCAAGCAGTTATAGTGATGCTGGTTGGATAACATGGAGAGCTAAAAAACTGAACATCTTCCTGAACCGGTTAAGAACAGAGTTGAAAGCAATGAAGCCAACTCTCCAAATCACTATGAGTCCAAGTGCATATCCATTTTCACTTACTGAATATCTACAAGATTGGCCTACTTGGGTGGACAGCTCTTACATAGATGCAGTTCTACCTCAATGTTATCGCTATGATATCTCAGCTTACACCGCTACGCTTACCCAACAGAAATCCTATTACAAAAACAGCAGTGTAAAATTCTGGCCCGGCGTTCTAGTAAAGTCAGGAAGTAATTTAGCGTCCGATGCTTATCTCACACAAATGATACAGGCAAATCGAAGCAACGGATTTAAAGGAGAGTGCTTTTTCTTTTACGAGGGCATTAAAGACAAACTCACCTTCTTTCAACAGCAGTATCCATATATAAAGTAGAATCAACCCAATGATCAGAATATTTTTTATAGCTGTACTATCCATGTGCAGCTTTTTTTGCGTTTCACAGAAGTTGACAAAGTTTGTAGACCCATTTCTTGGAACCGGTGGCCATGGACACACCTATCCTGGTGCTGTTGTTCCATTTGGAATGGTACAATTAAGCCCGGATAATGGTCCAGAAGGCTGGGATTGGAGTAGTGGATATCATTACAGCAGCAATACAATTGCAGGTTTTAGTCACACACACCTTAGCGGAACAGGTATTGGTGATTGGTGTGATATCTCTGTTTTGCCTTTAGCGGATACAAGTGAATTACGAAAAGAAAAAATACTCGTTCCATTTTCTCATACATCCGAATCTGCAAAACCAGGCTACTACAAAGTGAAACTGGCAAGTGGAGTTACTTGTGAACTCACAGCAAATGAACGTACAGGATTTCATAGGTATACCTTTCCCAACAATGAAGGATGGCTAAGGTTTGATATGGGCTTTTATCTGAATTGGGATAAGAGTACAGATGGGATGTTGCAGATCATAGACGATTATACAATTGTTGGATATCGCTACAGTACAGGCTGGGCTAAAGGACAAAAAGTATACTTCGCAGCCAGGTTCTCATCTCCTATTAAAAAATATCTATTTATAGATGACTCAACACACACCACAAAAAAAGGAGATGGCAAATTAGTGAAGCTGGTATTACAGTTTAACACAGCTAAAAGTTTACTGGTTAAAGTATCAATCAGTTCAGTAAGTACAGATAAAGCTTTACAAGAATTAAGAAGAGCAGCATCTCAAACTTTCGAGGGAACGTCTATTAGGGCTGAACAACTTTGGGAGAAAGAATTAAGTAAGATTCGTATCAATACCAATGATAAAATATTCGCCACAAAATTTTACACAGCTTTATACAGAACCTGTCTTGCACCACTCACACACAGCGATGCTGATGGTGAATATCAAACCCATAACAACAAAAAGTTGAAGTTCACCAAAGGGAAAAACAAGTACACCGTTTTTTCTCAATGGGATGTTTTCAGGGCATTAAATCCATTGTTTACGATCACCCAGCCTGTAAGATTACCAGACATGATCAACAGCATGCTTCAATTATATGATGACAATGGACTGCTGCCAGTTTGGGATATCAGTACCTGGGAAGCGAATACAATGACAGGCTATCATTCTGTACCGATCATTGCTGATGCAATGCTGAAGGGCATCAAAGGTTTTGACTACAACAAAGCCTATGAAGCAATGAAAAAAAGTGCTTTCCAAAACCAACGAGGAACACAGGATTATATTAAGTATGGATACCTACCACAAGACAAACATGGTTGGAGTGTTACGATCACACTTGAATATGCATTTGACGACTGGTGTATTGCTCAAGTTGCTAAAATGTTGGGTAAACAAGATGATTACAAGCTTTTTATGCAACGTTCACAGAGCTTTAAAGCTTTGTTTGATCCTACTACAGGTCTCTTTCGTAGTAAAAGTAGCTCTGGACAATTCGTTGAACCATTTGATCCATTGTTAAGTGAACATGGATTTGACGGACAGTATATCGAAGGAACGGCTTGGCAGCACAGCTTTTTTGTACCGCATAATGTAGAAGCCTTTGCAGCATTACATGGCGGCAAAGAAAAATTAGTTGCAAAACTTGATCAGCTTTTTACTGCTCCATCTGAACTTCATGGAGAAAATGTTTCTATTGATGTAACAGGTTTAATCGGTCAGTATGCACATGGCAATGAGCCAAGTCATCACATTATTTATATGTACACGATGCTGGGTCATCCGGAGAACGCAGCAAAATGGATTCGTGTGGTTACAGATAGTATGTATAAAACAGACCCGGATGGTTTAGTGGGTAATGATGATTGTGGTCAGGTAAGTGCCTGGTACATTTGGACAGCTTTAGGAATGTATCCAATGAACCCCACAGGTGGTGAATATGTTTTTGGCTTTCCTTTGATTCAAAATGCTACTATTCAACTGCCAAACGAAAAACAGCTACAGATCAAAGTAACTCGAAGAAATAATAATCGTTCAAATGAAAAAATTGTTGCTGTAAAATTGAACGGAAAATCTTTTCCGGTAAAAACAATAACGCATCAACAATTATTACAAGGTGGCATCTTGGAAATACTGGTAGATTAAGTTTTCCAAAACCATTTTCGTTTAACGAAGAAGATGGTGATGATTGAAATTAAAGCAGTAAAAAATACACCTTTCAGAAAACCCATAATTGCATTTTGATTCATTGCATCCCAATAAACATTTGTATGTGTTAACTGAAGGATTGGTAGCAGTAAAAGGCTTCCTGCAACATAAGCTACCATCGGGTTTTTCCCATTTAAAGACAGGTAATTTATAATGGCAGATAAAACATTTCTGCGGCACATCACACTAAATAATACTAAGCTGAAAAAAGCCAACCCGCTTGTTACAAAGTAATAACTGTAAGTAGATGAATCTTTTCTTATACCACCTTCATAGGCTTCAAAGAAAAGTCCTAACAATAATAAATACGCTCCTGCTGAAATAAATCTCTTGTAAAGGTTAGTTTGTTCAGCCTTTCTTAGAAGATACAATGCCACAAAACAAACAATAGCAGAACCAATCAGGTTAATTATCAGTTCTCTTGTAAACAGACCATATAAATTCAACACAACTAAACTTAGTGAGAATAGGGCTAACCAGTTTTCTGTGGTTCTTGTTGTTGATTGTACCTTACTTGAATTCTGATGTAGCATCCACTCTCCTGCTAATGTTCCGGGAATAATTATAAACAGGTATTTAAGAAAGTAGAATTTATATAACCAGTCAAATTTCCATTCACCAACATGGTTGAAGTTGAACAATTCTTTTGCCCACCCATCGGCTGGTTCTTTTGCCGCAAGAAAAACAGCCATAATAAATGCCAGCATTCCAAGCCTGAGTAAAGGCTTTCCTATCGTAAAAAAATAAATGATCGTTCCAAAGAAAGCCATATTGGCAAGTACCATGATAATGATATCGCTTTTGTACAGATCAAATTCTTTTCCACTCCAGAACGGTAACTTCCACAATAGAAAAAACGCCAAGGCAAAGGATAGCAGCTTCAGCGCCAGAAATAAATATTTATACCGTTCTGTTTTAGTTTCATAAAACTGGAAGAATAATAAAATGAAAGCAAATATTGAAAGCAATTGATCAGTTGTGGTTGGATCATCTGAAATTACCCAAGCTTTCATGTGCTGTGTGAACAAGGCAAAAAAAGCAAGTAGTAAGAATCGCTTTGTAGCCATCCATAAAACAAAAAGAAAACCTTTACCCATTTCAAGATGCTTCTTTAAAGACAAAGGAATAGCAGCACCCATACTAAACAAGAAAAAAGGAAACACCAGGTCAACCCAGGTAATGCCTGGAATTGAGGGATTGAATTTATGATCAGGAGGTGGCACCTGAGCATGATACATCCAGGCTGGCAGTACATCTCCATAAGCGATTGCACCACTTAAGACCATTGTAAGTATTGCAAATCCACGTAGTGCATCTAAAGAGTCATTTCTTGTTTTCACGTAAAACGTTTATAACTATAAAAAAATAGAGGCTACCTTGAAAGATAGCCTCTTTGATTATTCACCTAATCGTGCACACATGATAAATGTTATTACCAATTTGGATTCTGCGTTAATGTTTTTACTTTATCCAGTTCCCCTTGCGGTATTGGTGAAAGAAGATGTTGATTGATATTGAAAATTCGCAACTCCCTTTTCAAACGTGTAGCATCACCATTTGGATATGCTATAGGAACGTTGTAAGTAGGATCAAACTGTGGAATTGGTGCAGGACTATTGTATACCAATCCCTGTCCTGGCACAAACGTTAACGCTGAAAGTTCGCTACCATAAATCTGAACAGGCATTACTTTAGCTGCATAAGCACCGTTATCCCAACGACGCAAATCTGCCATGTGAATTCCTTCATTAGCAAACTCAACAGTTTTCTCACGACGAACCAATTGTTTCAGCGCTGTTGCATTTCCCAAAACCGCCACAGAAACAGCCGGCATTCCTGCACGTGACCTTACACGATTCACAGGTATAGCTACTTCTGAAGCAGTCGCACCATTTTCCATTTTGGCCTCTGCATTTAAAAGAAGAATCTCTGCGAAACGCATATACACCCACCCAACTTTATATAGATTCCCAGCAGTTCCGTTGATATCACGATCCTGTACATATTTTCTCCAAAGATTACCACCACCATTTAAACGTGGCCCAAAAATGCTTGCACTATCCTGATTGGCACTTGTTGATTGAGTAATTACCTGTGTTGTTGGGTTATAAGAGAATAACAAACGATTTGTTGCACTAAATACCATACTTGTGAACCCTTGTACAATCACAGTATCACCAGGAATGATAACAGTTTGTTTCATACGTGGGTCTCTGTTCCTGGTAGGTTGAGCAGGATTATATAAAGGAGATACATTAATCATCTGTCCGTCGGCACACTCAAATAAGTCAACCAAAAATTGAGTAGGGAAGTGACTTGATTGTCCACCCTGATTTCTTGATCCCTGTACGAGATTTAGGTAGTTGAATGAACCACCATCATTATCTCCGTACGGATAATAAAACATGATCTCGTTATTCACGTTTGCACCCTGACCAGCTTTACGAAACAAGTTGCCAAAGTTTGGATTTAATCCATACGGGCCATTGGTGATTACATTATCCGTTAGGCTAATTACTTCAGCATAACGTTTATCCAGCATCGCTAATCTTGCCGCTGTTCCTAATGCAACACCTCTGCTAACACGTCCAGCTTCTACAGGTAACCACTCAAGATCGTTTGCTGCACTTTTAAGGTCAGTTATCAAAGAAGTTACAATATCAGATTTAGCGGTACGTGTAGCTGCATAAAGTTCATTTTGTTCTAATGGCTGAGTAAAGAAAGGCACATCACCAAAGTAAACCATCAGATACCAATATGCAGAGGCACGAAGTACTCTGGCCTCAGCAGCAACTCTTGCATACTCCTTTGGTGCCATTACTGCTTGTGCTCTTTTCATATTAAAAAGCAAAGTATTGGCACGTTGAACGGTTTGATAAAATCCACCCCACAATTCAGATAATGTACCAGTTGTTGCATTGTAAGCACCAGAGCCAATCGTTCCATTCAACCCTCTTTCTAAACCGATCTCGGTATAAAGATCCATTTTAGCATAATATGTTGTAGGATTTGAGTAACCGGGACTAATGGTTCTTGCGCCATAAGCATTATATACACCAGTCAACGATTGATATATTTGTGTACTATTTGAGAAAAAAGATTCTGAAGTTGGACCGTCTAAAGGAATCTGATCCAGGTATTTTTTACATGATGTGCTACCCAAAATTAGTGTAGCCATCGCTGTTGTTATAAATAGTTTATTAAGTTTCATAAAAATTCGGTTTAGTTGATTAGAATTTGATGTTGCAACCAATGGTAGTTGTTTTCATGATCGGATAAAAAGCACCATTTGTATTGCTGATTTCAGGATCGAATCCAGGCTCATAATCAGAGATTGTAAATGGATTCACTAGACTTACATAAAATCTTGCACTTTGAATTCCCGCTTTTGTCATCCAGTTAGTTGGAAGATTGTAACCCAATGTGATATTTTTTATTCTCATGAAAGCCCCGTTTCTCAACCAATATGTAGATTGAATATAGTTTCCGTTACCCCCTGAATATAATCTTGGATATTTAGCACCCGGATTTTTTACTGTCCATCTGTCTAATATTGGCTCTAAACCAGAAGCGATCCAGTTACCACCATTAAATGGTTCAACACCTACTCCACTGATGTAGTTATCTCTTTTAGCCACACCAAAGATGAAAACATTCAGATCAAAACCTTTGTAATTAGCATTAAGATCAAAACTGTATTCATACCGTGGAAAGTTATTACCCATTAATTGACGGTCAGCTGCATTCAATATTCCATCACCATTTATATCAACATACTTAATATCACCAGGACCAGTTAAACGAGTGCTGTTAGTAGGAACACTTGTGTTATCACCGGTTTGATACAACCCATTAGCTGTGTATAGATTGTATGAGTTGATTGGAAATCCTGCTCTTGCGATTAAACCAGCAGGTGTTACAATGTCTTGACCTCTTGTATCTAAAACTTCATTTTTAACATCAGATAGATTACCAGTAATGCTATAGTTAAGTTTACCGAAGCTATTGCGATAGGTTGCTGAAAACTCCCAACCTTTATTGATCATAGAACCTGCATTTGTAGGGACTGTTGATGCTGTAGGAAAACCAGCATACAAAGGCAACGGAAGATCAATGATGATATCATTAATTTTCTTCTCATAATAATCGAAAGTTACGCTGAGCTTGTTTTTTAAGAAAGCAAGGTCAATACCAAGATTCATTTGAGTAGAGGTTTCCCATCCTAATGTTGCGTTTTGAACATTACCTAACGAAGCCCCAATGGTAAGTTGGTTATTAAAATAGTAATCAGTTCGAGGATTCAAAATAGCTGCAAAAGCATAGTTACCAGCAACCTCTTGATTACCAAGAGCACCATAAGAAGCACGAATCTTAGCATAGTTTACAAACTTACTAATAGCATCGAAAAAGTTCTCTTTACTAATTATCCAACCGGCACTAATTCCAGGGAAAAATCCCCACTGCTTTTCTGCCAATTGACTGAAACGTGAACTTCCATCTCTACGACCGGTTATCTCTAAGAGGTAACGGCTTTTGTAATCGTAATTAATTCTTCCAAAGAAACCTGCATTTGAATTTTTTGTGGCCCCACCACCTACAGTAGGAGCAAGTGGACTACCTGTTGCCGAATTGAAATAAGGCATGTTAGGATATAATAATCCAAAACGTGTTGCTGTAGTATTCTCAACATAATTGTCCAAAGCCTGGAAACCCAACTGAACCTTTACATTATGATTTGCAGCAGGAACAATACTGTATGTACCAGAAGCATAGTATTGGTTTGAAGTAACTCGGTTAGTTGAGAAATTGATTGAAGAATCACCAATTGCTGCAGAGTAATTATACCCACTGGTTGCAGGATTTGGCGTGTACACATCGTATGTTCTGTTTGCTCTTACACTCTGTGTCCATGAAGAACGAGCATTGTATGCACCTTCAAATACAAGATTTTTTATTGGCTCGAACCTCAATCCAAAACGCATAGAGAGTGTTGGGGTTTCAGTTCTCTGAGTTCCGGAAGCTTCAGCAAATGCAACTGGGTTATAGGAATTTGATTGACCCGCATCCCCATAAAAACCATTATTAAACTTTCCAGGAAAATTCTTCGCCATTGATATTGCACGTTGAATAATCTGTGTCGGTCCCATACCAGCCGGAACAATATTCTCAGCCTTTGTATAGAAAAGGTCAGTAGTGAATTTCAGCTTTTTACTTACGTTGATATCACCGTTAATCCGTAGATCGAATTTCCTAAACGAGTTGTTTACAATTAATCCTTGTTGGTTAAGGTAAGTACCTGAAGCAAGGAAAGAAGCTTTATCTGAACCACCACTTACAATGATATTATGATTCTGCATTAAACCACTGTTTTGGAAAATCAGATCCTGCCAATCTGTATCAAATACAGTATAGTTGTTAGCAGCATTCGCCTTATAAAAATCAATTAAAGCTTGAGAGTATGGTAAAGAAGTTGAACCTGTATTCGCAACAGCTTCATTATTCAGGATCATATTATCAACAGCACTAAGTGTTTTAGGCATGTTGGTAGGATTCTGCATACTAACAAATGCATTATAAGAAACGGATGCTTTACCTGATTGCCCACGTTTTGTTTTTACGAGTATTACACCGTTGGTTGCACGTACTCCGTACACAGCAGTAGAGGCAGCATCCTTCAAGATCGAAATACTTTCAATAACATTTGGGTCAATATCGTTAAGGCTTACGCCTTCAACTCCATCAACCACTATAAGAGGACCAGTTCCATTACTGATAGAACCAAATCCCCTGATGTTAATCTGTCCACCATCAGCACCTGGTTGTCCTGAACCTTGCCTTACGGTAACACCTGGAGCAAACCCTTGTAAAGCCATACTTGTTGATGCAACAGGCCGGCGAATCAATTGCTCTCCTTTCACAACGGAAATT
>JANPIB010000018.1:0-10118 GCA_031424775.1 Chitinophagales bacterium
TCAGAAACTCAGAAACGAAGCATGAAGTGGAGATTTTTGCTTTCGGAGCGATTCTGAATGCCTTTCGATTTCCGTTTGAAAACAGCATAATTAATATAATTGCCGGCTTCAATTCACCAGAACAAGCCAGAGAAGATATCACTCCTTTTTTCAGAAGTGCCAAGCTGAGTCCTTTTGTTTGCAGACTGAACAAAGGCAAATACAATTTCCATGGCAAGGAATTTCAAATAGAAAAATTTTACCTTGGAGAGCATGCACTACATGCCTTAGTATATGATGCTGTTTTTGAAATAAAAGAGACCATCACTGACCAGGAAAGTGCTGCAATCGTTTTGCATCATCACTATGATGGATCTGACAATGGATTTCCCTGGGAGTTTGATCTTGAAGTGGAATACAAACTTTCAGAAGGCAATATGTTATCGGTAAAAACAAGTGTAAGTCATACCAATGAGTTCGCAATTCCTTATGCTGATGGCTGGCATCCATACTTCTCCTTAGATACAAGCATAGACGAGTGTTACTTAAAGTTTGATAGCAACGCCATGATGGAATTTGACAATGGCTTGATACCAACAGGCAAACTTCTGGAAGATAACAGGTTCAACAGCAAGGCTTACATGGATGGCGTTTTTCTTGACAACTGTTTTGTACTGGATCAAGCTTCCCAACCAAAAGCTGTACTAAGCAGCGAAAAGTTGAAGATTACTATTTTACCAGAAAGTTCTTATCCATATTTCCAGATCTACACACCGGATGACAGAAAGAGTATTGCACTTGAATGCATCAGTGGAGCACCGGACTGTTTTAATAACAAAATGGGATTGAAGATGGTAGAACCGAATGAATCAATCTCTTTTGTCACACATTATGTTCCAGAGATCATAGGCTAGTTATAGCTATCATACTTATCTCAACATTCACTCCTTTAGGTAAGCCTTTAACAGCAACGGTTTCTCTTGCAGGATAATCACCTTTGAAGTATGAGCCGTACACTTCATTCACCTCAGCAAACAAAGACATATCAGTAAGAAAGATTGTTGTCTTAACAATGTGATCGAATGAAAGCTTTGCCTCATCCAAAATTGCCTTCAGGTTTTGCATCACCATGTGAGCTTCATCCTTAATTGATCCCTGAACGATCTCATTGGTAACCGGATCCATTGGAATCTGTCCACTGATATAAACACATTCACCTGTTCTTATTGCCTGGTTGTATGGACCAATGGGAGCGGGAGCTTTATCTGTTTTGATGATCTGTTTCATAATCAGAATTTTGGAAAGGCAAAATGACTGAATTTCCATCAACTCTCCAACCTATTTTTGCCGTTCAACAGATGATATGCGAATAGCGGTAAAAGCAACCCCTCAACAAAAAGAAGAATGGCTTTCTAAACCAACAGCAGAAGAAGTTGAACTGATATGGGTGGAACATATCACTCCTGAAGCTGATGCATATTTTGATCTGACTTTTGAAGACTTTGGTGCCGTTTTTCAAAACATTAATAACAAACCGGTTTTTATAAGTTCAGTTATCAGGCCTTCAAATGAACTTACTTCAAGTGCATCAAGAATTAATGCATGGAATGGATTTTTAAAAAGAGATATTGTTGAAGTAACAATAAACAACGATTCAGCTAAACAAGTGTTAGAAAAGCTTGGCTGGAAATATCAGCAGGTTCCTGATGTTCCAGGAATGATCTCAGCAAGAGTGATCGCAATGATCATAAACGAAGCTTATTTTGCTTTAGGTGATGAAGTGAGCACGAAAGCTGATATAGATACAGCAATGAAGCTTGGAACAAATTATCCATTCGGACCTTTTGAATGGAGCGAAAAGATCGGCTTACATAATATATACAGGCTACTTAAAAGACTCAGCCAATCAGATGATCGCTACCAGCCTGCACCAGCTTTAGAACAAGCGTTAAAAGCGATTGCATAATGGCACTTATTTTAAACATAGATACTGCTACTGAACATGCAAGTGTTTGCTTATCAAGAGACGGTAAGCTAATAGCGATTGAATCCAACCCAAATCAAAAAGATCATGCTGCTTTCATTCAGCCGGCTATTAAAAAGCTTATGGCATCAGTTGGCTGTGATCTGTCTACTATAGATGCTGTTGCAGTTTCAAATGGACCAGGTAGTTATACAGGATTACGTGTTGGACTTTCTACTGCAAAAGGCATTTGCTATGCCTTAGATAAGCCACTGATACTCATCAATACACTTGAAATCATTGCAGCTGCTATTGAAAATACATCAAATAGCAATCAGGGACCAACCTTGTACTGTCCTATGATAGATGCAAGAAGAATGGAAGTTTTTACTGCCGTTTATGATGTTGATCTACAGGAAGTAGTGAAACCCTCGGCAATTATTCTAGCTGCCAACACCTTCATGGATTTGTTAGATCAACATACAATATTATTCAGCGGAAGTGGATCAGAAAAATTCAAACCTGTTATCAAAAATGATAAGGCTATTTTTTTGAACATACAACATGATGCTTGTCACATGCAAACGATTGCACAGAATATGTATCTGTTAAAAACCTTTACAGATACTGCCTATAGCGAGCCATTTTACCTTAAAGAGTTCTATACTTGTGCACCTAAGCTTAAATCTGATTAAAAAAGGTCTTAATATATCTTTAGCTTGAATTACTTGAGATCAATTGATGATACTTTTGAATTCTCAAACACTCCCCCACATGATTTACGCTATGACGACATCTACAACTCAGCAACCCACTTTAGTAGTTCATAATGCTGCTGCAATTACAAATGAGCAAAACGGTTTACAGATCGATTTTGTACACATGAAAAAAGCAGCAATGATCCTTAGAGCTATGAACCACAAGCTTCGTCAGCAAATGGTGAAGTTGTTAGATGAAAACAAAAAAATGACAGTAACTGACATTTATGTAAAGCTGCGTCTTGAACAATCTGTTGCTTCTCAGCACTTAGCAATTTTACGTCGTGCAGGTATCGTTAGTACAGAAAGAGATGGAAAGTTCATCTACTATGGTGTTAACTACTCTCGTATCAACGAAGTAAATGCATTTGTAAGCGAATTAGTGGGATAATCATATTTACCGTTCCCTAAGAATTACTATTAAGCCCTGTTGTTTCCAATCTCCTGCTTCGACACAGAGATTGCTCACTTCAGGGCTTTATTCTTTACGTAGCAACCCAGGATCACCTTTTCTCCAGCTACACTACATAAAGCCGAATATCTTGTTTGTACTTCAATAATATAGCATTATGTGAATGCTGGCTATCTTTGTCTAAATTCTACATCATGTTTGTAAAACAGTTGTACACCGGCTGTCTAAGTGAAGCAGCTTACTACATAGAAAGTGAAGGTGAAGTTGCTATAATTGATCCACTTAGAGATATTGAAGCTTATCTGCACATGGCTCAGGAGAGAAATGCAAAGATCAAATACATCTTTGAAACGCATTTCCATGCTGATTTTGTAAGTGGGCACATTGATCTTGCAAAATCTACCGGTGCTACAATTATTTATGGTCCAAACACAAAAGCTGGTTTTAAAGTTCATGTAGCAGAAGATGGTGAGGTATTTAACTTAGGTAAACTTACTCTTGAAGTACTTCACACTCCAGGTCATACATTAGAAAGCACTTGCTATCTGTTGAAAGATGAAACCGGAAAAGATCACGCAGTATTCACCGGTGATACTTTGTTTGTTGGAGATGTGGGTCGTCCCGATCTTGCACAAAAAGGTGCCGATCTTACCATGGAAGATCTTGCAGCTATGATGTATGATAGTTTACAAAACAAGATCATGCCTCTTGCTGATGATGTAACTGTTTATCCGGCTCATGGACCAGGCAGCAGTTGCGGAAAGAACTTAGGTCCAAACACTTTCAGCACAATTGGTGAACAAAAGCAAACCAACTACGCACTTCAGCAGCAATCAAAAGAAGATTTTGTAAAAGCAGTCACTGAAGGTTTGGCAGCACCTCCAAATTATTTTCCTATCAATGCTAAGATCAATAAAGAAGGCTACGAGAGTTTAGATAACGTATTAGAAAAAGGAATGACTGTTTTGGATATTCCTGCATTTAAGGTTATTACAAAAGATCCTGAGCTGATTATTTTAGATACTCGGAAAGCAACTGAGTTTACACTTGGCTTTGTTCCAGGCTCGATCTCAATTGGTTTAGAAGGAAGATTTGCAGAATGGGCTGGCAGTTTGCTTCCATTCGATAAAAAATTCGTTCTGGTAACAGAAGAAGGAAAAGAAAAAGAAACCATCATTCGTTTGGCAAGAGTTGGGTTTGAAAAGATCGAAGGTTATTTACAAGGTAGCTTCGAAGCATGGAAAGCAGCTGATGAACCAATAGATATGATCTTAGATGTTGAAGCTGATGAATTACTAATGGATATTCCATTTGACGACCATCTTGTGATCATGGATGTTAGGAAAGAACTCGAATACAATGATGGACATATCCAAGATGCAGTGAACATTCCGTTGAGTACTTTAACCGACCCTGGCACTATGGCTAACATAGAAGATACACACAATGTTTATATACACTGTGCTGGTGGTTATAGAAGTGTAATTGCTGCTTCTATATTAAAGAGACAAGGAATTCATAACCTTAGAAATGTTTTGGGTGGCTGGAATGAGATCAAGAAACTTGACAAGTTCAAGATCGAGAAGAATGTTGCAGCCTTGAATTAATAGCCACGATTTATACTGACATTTTTGAAAGGTGAGCAGTGTTCACCTTTTTGCATTTGAAAATAGAATCCGTGAAATCCGTGGCAAAAAATCAAATCACCAAGTGTCCAAACTTCTCTTCATCAAACTGGTGCTTCCATCTTCTGTGACTCCACAAATAATTTGAAGGATTCTGCTTTATGCAGTTCTCAACAAACTGAACCAGTTGCTTAGTTATCTCGCCCTCGGCAAATTCTTTTGGTGTTGTAGTGAGCACATCACAATGAATATTATAGTAACCTCGCTTAACTCTGTAAAAATTCACCTGCACAATGGCAGCATCAAGACTTTTTGCTGATCGCTCCGGGCCTTTTGCAAAAGGTGCCATCTTACCAAAAAAGGGATACCAAAAACCATTAGCAGGATTCGTTGGATTTTGATCTGCCACCAAACCAATTGCATGTTGCTGATTTTTATATGCTGGATACTCTCTTCTGAAATCATTTACTGAAATTAAAATAGTACCAAACTTACTTCTGAGTTTTACGATAAGCCTATTGAAAATTTTATTGGAGACTGACATGTAAACTCCCACAAAAGAATAATTACTGAATCCCGACATAGCTAGGTTGGCAAATTCCCAATTAAAAAAGTGACCCGAAACCAGCACAACCGATTGGCCTGTGGTATAAAGCTTATTCACCAGGTCAATATTGGTGGTAACCCTCTTAGCAAGTTGTTTTTTGTTGACTGAAAGCAGCTTTATAGTTTCAATGAAAGTGTCCAAAAACTGGTGGTAAAAATCCTTAGCTATCCGGGTTCTTTCTTTTTCAGTCTTCTCAGGAAAAGCGATCAACAAGTTATTCATCACCACCTCTTTCCTGTAACCGATCACATAATATAATAGGGCATAAAAACAATCGCTGATAAAATACAGCACTCTCCACGGTAGTAAGGAAACCAGGTAAAAGAACCCATAAACGATTTGATACACAAGGAGGAGATTATACTGCAAAGAAAAACTGAAGCTGATCGTTACCCAAATAAATCTCCCTGTTTTGTTTCTACAGCTGAGTTTAGCATTTTCAACTTGTCGATCACTTGCCAGCTTTTGCTACCAGGTGGTCTTTTCATGAATAGTAGTTGCTCAGCAATAAAACTTGCCTTGAAATGATTATTAGAATATTCCAGCCATCCCTTTTCATATTGCCAGGGCAGCAGTTTTCTAGCAATAGCAATATGAGGCTCATTTAAGAAATGAGGTTTGTTTTCCTTATTGATAGTCATTAGTGATTGTGCTTGTTTCAGCTTCTTCGCTATTGCCTTTATTGGCTCTTGTGTTTGAACCTTTATGTAAATAGTGTGTGAAGGGTAACTGCCAAATCCTTCAAGGTCAACTTTAAAAAAAGGCAAAGCTGTTGACAGCACTTTTAGTTTATTATGAATATGCTGCTCGTTCATTTCATATTGCAGAAACCTAACAATGCTGATGTGTGGCTTCAAAGCAGTTGCCATCGTATTCTCATAAGATGCAGCGAAGTCCTGCTTCAGCTTCATGATCTTATTATATAGATCTTCATGAGGTGCCAACACGATCATATATTCTGCAGGCATTAATTGCTTGTCAAATGAATCACCAAAATCCGGCAAGGTGAACTCTTTAGAAATCCTTCCATTATACGTTAGTGCCATAGCTTAAGGTTGCAGCCTGAAAATATTTACTTGCTTACAGGCATCGTATTGATTGTTTCGTTTCAACAGTATCAATTCATTCACCTGGAACTCAGCATGAAAATCTTTTCTTGAATAATCCATCATTGCTTTCTCGTACACGCCTTTATCCAGTCTTCGTGCTATAGTCATGTGAGGATTAGAGATCAAATGGGCTTTGGGTAATCCATTGTCTCTCACCAGTTCGTCAATAACCTTTAGCTCTCTTGCCAACTGCCTGAACGGCTGATGATCCTGAACCCTCAGGAAAATATTATTGGCATTAGGAAAACCACTGTAATTGTTCAAAGTCACGGCAAAAGCTTTTTGTGCACTAATAATTCTGTGCATCCACCGCAACACAGTTTCCTCCATTTCTTCCTTGCCTAAGAAGTTTGCGACCTCTATATATGGATCCATTTTTATTTCAGCACTTTCTCTATAAGTATCCGAGAAGTTTGCTTTCTCTGCCATAACCTGCTGCCACACATCAGCTTCAGGATTTACTACCAGCAGATACTCTTTAATAACCGAGCCTTTGAAATACGACTGCTGTGTATGATTTATTACCGCTTCCATAAAAACTATTTTTCTTGGCATAAAAATACTAATTATTTTAGCATAATAAAATTTAGTTTATATGGAATGGGATAACTTTTATAGTGCCTCTTACGATGGCACCAAACACTTTACGCAACAAGATGTTCAAACGGCCAATGCCACAGGCTTTGGAGCTGCTGCCGACGATTATGCTGAACGTGGTATTGATCTTAACGAGCAGCTCATTTACAACAAACCTTCCACCTTTTTCTTTCGCATGAATGGAGATGCAATGGTTGGTGCCGGAATCGAAAATGGAGATGTGCTGATCGTTGACAAAAGCCTGAAAGCCAGTAATGGAAAGATCATCATTGCTACAGTTAATGGAGACCTTGTGGTTCGTCGTTTTCAGCAAGGGATAAAAGGTTACTCACTCGTTGCAGAAAATGCTCGTTACGAAACAATTGAAGTGGGTGAGTTCAGTCAGTTCAATGCTTTTGGACTGGTCACCTGTGTGATTCACATTTTCGAAAAAGCTTTACTTGATCATCACCGAACACCAGTGAAGAAAAAGAAGAAGTAGTTAGCAGAAGCCAGTAATGCTATGATGCTTCGTTGTGTCACTCACTTGTACTTCATCTCATTGTCAAGGCAAACCACAGAGACACAGAGAACAGAGAGGAACACAGAGAAACTCCGTGTAGCGCTGTGCCACCGTGCCTCTGTGGTTCAACATTCGTGTAATTAGAAAATTGGTGTGATATGAAAGCCATTGTTGATTGTAATTCATTCTACTGCTCCTGCGAAAGAGTATTTCGTCCAGACCTGGAGAACAAACCTGTTGTTGTACTGAGTAATAACGACGGTTGCATCATTTCCATCAGCAATGAAGCCAAAGCATTTGGGATCGACATGGCTATTCCTTACTACATGGCAAGAGAGGTTATTGAGAAGAACGATATTTCAACTTTCTCTTCCAATTATAATCTCTACGGAGACTTGAGCAGAAGAGTGATGGACACACTAAACCATTTGGTTGGAGAAGAAAGAGTAGAGGTTTATTCGGTTGATGAAGCTTTCCTTGATCTCTCTCACATACCAGTTGATCAGCTACACGAATATGCAGCACACTTAAGAGAAGTTGTGGAGGAATGGACAGGTGTTTCAGTATCGGTTGGGGTAGGTAAAACCAAAGTGTTGTCAAAAGTTGCGAATCGTTTATCAAAGAAACTGAGGGTTCATTCCAAAACATGGGTGTTGGATACTGAAGAAGCAACTGCTGATGCTTTAAATAGAACGCATGTAAAAGACTTGTGGGGAATTGGAAGTCGCTATGCAAAAAAACTGATGGAATGGAACATTCACACAGCATGGGAATTAAAACACATGAACGAAGAATGGGCAAGAGCCAATCTTGGTGGAGTGGTTGGTGTAAGAATGATCCAGGAGCTCAACGGTAAGCACTCTATTGAAATGAAAGATCCGTTGATCAATAAGAAAATGATTGCAACTACAAGAATGTTCGGATCTGCAGTTAGTGATCTAAAGGATATAAAAGAAGCAGTTGCAACCTATACAGCAAGAGCAGCGGAAAAACTCAGGAGGCAACAAAGTGCAGCAAGTGTGATCAGTGTGTTTGTTGTACCGAAGCAACAAAGTGGAGCAGCAGATTACAAACATGGTGGTTATGCAGTAACAAAATATCAAACCCTTTTAACACCAACTTCATTAACACACGAACTAATTAAACCTGCCATGGCTTTGGCAGAAAGGGTTTATAAACAAGGAACCAAATACAGCAAAGCTGGAGTGATGCTGAGTGGATTGGTTCCGGATAATTCTATACAGGCTAACCTGTTTAAATCTGCAGCAAGCAATCAAAGTCGTTGGCTGATGAATATGCTGGATAATATCAACTTCAGCATGAGAGGCGACATTATTAAATACGCAGCAGCAGGAACTGAAAAAAACTGGAAGATGCGACAGGAGTTTATCAGTCCACGTTACACAACAAGATGGAATGAGTTAAGAGAAGTGAAGTAGATAGCCACAAGTAGATAGCCACGGATTACACAGATTCTCACAGATTATCTAATATCAAAAAAAATAAAGACGAATAGTAGCAGTTACGAATTACACAAATTATAATGATCTAAAAATTATAAATGGCATCCGTGTAAATCCGTGTAATCCGTGGCAAAAAAATAAAACAACAACGAAGTCATGAACTACGACAATAAATCCAAGAATACCTCTTTAGGAGATATGAACAACTCCCCTTTAGGGAATGGGGGGAACTATATAAAAGGCAGAGGAGCTCAGTTCAACACATCCAACAAATTTCTCAAGAATCAAAAAGTAAGAGAACACATCGAAGCAATTGACGACTGGACGGAGCCAAACGTTCAAACACAATATATCATTGATCATGCAAAAGGTATTGTGAATAAGATTGATAGTCCTGATGTTGGCATGTGGTACAGCATGAATCCTTACCAGGGTTGTGAGCATGGTTGTATTTACTGTTATGCAAGAAACAGTTTTGAATATTGGGGCTGGAGTGCAGGAATTGATTTTGAACGAAAGATCATCGTTAAAAAGAATGCACCTGAACTGCTCAGGAAGTTTCTTATGAATCCAAAATGGGAATGTGTGCCTATTGGATTAAGTGGTAACACTGATTGTTATCAACCTGCCGAGAAAAAATTTGGCATTACAAAAAGCTTGCTCGAAGTGTGTAATGAGTTCAACCAACCTGTAGGAATGATCACCAAGAATGCAGGTATGCTGAGAGATAAAGACCTGCTGAGTGAAATGGGAAAGAAGAACATTGTTTCCATTCTTGTGTCCATCACATCATTCAACGAAGACCTGAGAAGAGTAATGGAACCAAGAACAACTACAGGAAAACAACGACTGAAGTTGATAGAAGAAATGGCGAAAGAAGGTGTAAGAATGGGTGTAATGTTAGGTCCGATGATACCAGGTTTGAACGAACATGAAATGCACGACATTATCAAAGCTGCAAGCGAGGCTGGTGCAACTTTCTCGGCTTACACTTACATCCGTCTCAACGGTGCTATCAAGTTACTTTTTCATGATTGGCTATACAAGAACTTTCCTGATCGTGCAGACAAAGTGTGGCATTTTATAGAAGGAAGCCACAACGG
>JANPIB010000019.1:0-55954 GCA_031424775.1 Chitinophagales bacterium
ATAGATAGCGATTATCATCATCTTGAATCAGTGGATGGCAAAACAGGAAAGATATCAGCACCAATTTCTATTGGAAATGATGTTTGGATCGGATGTAACACGACGATACTTAAAGGTGTTCGATTGGCTAACGGTGTTGTGGTTGCAGCAAATTCAGTAGTAAATAAAAGTATTGAAGAGGAGAATGTTTTAGTGGCAGGTAATCCAGCCACAGTTGTAAAACGGAATATTAAGTGGCAGAGATAGCTAAACCGTTGGTAAGTGTGCTCATTCCGGTATATAACTGTGAGAAATACGTTTCAAAAGCGATTGAATCTATATTGAATCAATCGTATTCTAATATGGAGGTTCTCATTTTAAATGATGGATCTACTGATGGCTCAGATGCAATCATAAAAAAATATTCAGATCAACGAATTAAATACATCTCCTTTTCAGATAATACAAAAAAGATCGGTATTGTAAATCATGCATTATCTGTGGCATCAGGTGATTTAATTGCTTTTCAGGATGCAGATGATTGGTCAGATAGATCAAGAATCGAGAAACAGGTAAATAGTTTTTCTGATAAAGATTTGATATTGGCTTTTACAGGGTATAGCATTAATGAAACAGCTAAGCAGGCTTATAATTATAGAACCACAGATACGCTTTTACGTCAGGAGTTTCATGAGCTTGCTTTTTTAAGTCCGGGAAATTACCATCCAACTGTTTGTGCTACCATGATGTTCAAGAGACATGTGCTGGAAAAAGAAAAAGGATATCACTCCTGGTTTACAGGTAAGGTTGGAGAAGACATACACTTGGTTTACCGCATAATGAAACATGGCAAAGCAATCACTATCCCTCAGCCACTTTACTTTTATAATTATAATCGACCGGGATCTTTTACCCATGAGCAAACGGTTGAATTTAAGCCAGAACTATTGTATAGCTATTCGGCTTTGGCCAAATTAATTGAGCAGGATATCCATTTTGGTATAAATGTTTTGGATGATTGTAATCCAGAACAACTATTATCATTTGAACTTGCAGCATGTAAAGAATCATTAGTACGATCTTATAAGGAAGTTGCATTACAACGGCTCAAATATGAGCATTCGGCTTCTTATCGTATTGGAAAACTGATACTTTCTCCTTGGAAAATAATCAAGAAATCATTAAGCAGCCATTAGTATCTGTTTTGCTTCCCGTTTTTAATGGGGAGAAGCACATCAAAGAAGCAATAGATAGTATTCTTTTGCAGTCAGTGAAGAATTTTGAATTGATCATTATTAATGATTGTTCAACAGATTCTACCGTAAAAATTATTGAAACATATTCTGATAATAGAATTCGCCTGATACAGAATAAGGAAAATTCAGGGCCTGGTATATCCCTTAATAATGGTATTGATCAAGCTGAAGGAAATTATATCGCAATCATGCATGCTGATGACATTGCAACCCCCGATCGGCTTGAAAAGCAATGTCGTTACCTTGAAGCACATATTAATGTTGATATAGTTGGAGCTCAGTATAGACAAATTAATGAGCAAGGTGAACTAACAAGAGTAACAAGTAGTTTACCAACTGAAACAAATATTATAAAGTATTCGACCTTATTCAATAATTGCTTATGCCATCCTACAGTGATGTTTACTAGGAGTGTTTTGCAGAGAGGATTACGCTACGCTTCGCTAAGGTTGAATGAAGACTATGAATTATGGACACGTTGCCTTATTAAGGATATAAACATTGCTAACATTAATGATGTTTGCCTGCATTATAGAATTCATCATCAACAAGCTTCATCAAAGTTTTCCAGGCAAGAAGCGGATTCTTTTATTGCTTTGCGGCAGCAATACAGAAATGCTATGCCAGAGAATCTACAGCAGTTGGTTGCATCTGTAGAAAATGTATCAATCGGAAACCTTCAAGCTGTAGTTAAGCAGATAAGAGAATTTAAGTTTCCAATGAGTATTGAAATGATGTTATTTAATAAGCTCTCTTTTTACATTCATTCAGTATTAAAGAACAAGAAATCAAATAATTTCAGTCTAAGAAATTATTTTCAATTCCTTCAAAATGCCGGTTGGAAAAACTTCCAGGCTCCAATCCTTTATCGTTTATTAATCAACCGATCATTTTAATGCCTGAGAAAGACATTTTCTTATCTTTTATTATAACTACTTACAAAAGAAATGAATGGTTGGGTGAGTGCCTTACTTCAATAATAGCCTCTATTGAATACTATCAAAATGCTGGGGGTAATAAACAACTAGAGATCGTTATCTGTGATGATGATCCTCAGCAATGCGAATTCCCTATTGACAAGTGGAGTGTTGCCTTTGCCAACATGGGGGTTCAGTTTATTTACAGTATTAATAAAGTTAACCTGGGTGATTACTTTAATAGAAATGAAGGGATAAAAAAAACATCCGGTAAGTGGATCAAGTTTATTGACGATGATGATCTTGTCTACGAATGGTCAGTTCCTTTTATTGTAGAGAAGCTACTTCATTCTCAACAGGCTAATACAGTTATTTTTTATTTAAGAGATAATTTCCGTCATCTGCAATTTCCAGTAGTACTGAAGAATGAAGAGATATTTGATTTTCACTACCGGCAATATGGGCTCTTCCATTGTTCATTGGTAAGTGCTGTTTTCCTAAGAGCTGATATTATAGCAAAGGGAGGATTTAAATTCAAGAGGTTTTATGGCGACTTTCAGATTTTTCATGACATGGCTGCGAATGGTTGCTTTTTTATATATCCTATAGAATTAGGTTGGTACCGTATGCATCCTGAACAGGAATCAAATAATAACAGGAAGATGGTGCGCATCAGATTTAATTATCTGATTTACTCTTTCAATTATTTTATTAATTCAGATATTACTAATGAATCTTATTTAAACGTTCTCCTGCATGACTCATTCGTTTATCTTAAACATGCCGCTAAACGTAGGGATCAGGGATTATTAAAAGATGGCTGGAAGCTAAGGCGTTTTATAAAAGCGTATATGCAAAATGAGCAAGCCTTCAAAATAGCGAATTGGCAATTATTTTATGATGAGCAAATGTCTTTTCAAAACAATATGTCTGGAGTATTAACTACATGAAAGATTACGATTATTTAATTGTAGGTGCTGGTTTATTTGGTTCTGTATTCGCACATGAAGCTACAAAACTTGGGAAACGATGTCTTGTTATTGACAAGCGTTCGCATATCGGGGGTAATATCTATTGTCGAAATTGGGAGGGTATCAATATTCACGAATACGGACCGCACATTTTTCACACAAGTGATTTAACCATCTGGCAATACGTGAATTCCTTTGTTGAATTTAACCGCTTTACTTATTGCCCTATTGCTAATTATCAAGGGGAGATATACAATCTTCCTTTTAATATGAATACTTTTTTTCAACTATGGGGAGTAAAATCACCTGATCAAGCAAAAAAAATGATTGAAGCACAGGTGGCAGAAGCCAACATTACATCAATCATTAATCTGGAACAACAAGCAATCTCATTAGTAGGCACTGATATATATCAAAAATTAGTGAAAGGATATACTGAAAAGCAATGGGGTAGAAACTGTACAGACTTACCTGCTTTTATTATCAAACGGTTGCCTGTAAGATTTACTTATGACAATAATTATTTTGATGATAAATATCAAGGTATTCCTGTTGGAGGATATAACAAACTCACTGAAGGTCTTTTGAAAAACGTGGAAGTGAAATTAGGCACCGACTATTTGATTAATAAAACCGAACTGGAAGCAAAATCCAAAAAGGTAGTATTTACAGGAGCACTAGATCAGTACTTCGATTATCAGTTCGGTAAGCTCGAATATCGTAGCCTTCGTTTTGAAACAGAGTATCTTGAAATGGACAATTACCAGGGTTGTGCCGCAGTAAATTACACTGACTTTTCTGTTCCTTATACCAGGATAATTGAGCATAAGCATTTTGAATTTGGCAGACAGAAAGTCACAGCAATTACAAGGGAATATCCACAGGAATGGAAGAGAGGTGGTGAGGCATTTTATCCTATTAACGATTCTAAAAATACAGCGTTATTCAAGAAGTATAAAATGCTTGCAGAAAATGAAACAAATGTAATTTTTGGTGGTCGTTTAGCAGAGTATAGGTACTATGATATGCACCAGGTAATAGCAGCAGCTTTAAAAGCTGCTAAGGAGGAATTAGCCAATGCTTAATTACCTTATTCTTGCTCACAAGAGTCCCTTACAGTTAAAGCGTTTAATTGACAGGCTTGATCATCCCAATGTCAATTTCTATATACATATAGATAAGAAAGTAGACCAACAGCCTTTCGAGATACTATTGAGTAAATTGGAGAATGTTCACTTTATTAAAGAAGAAGATAGGCAGGTGGGAATATGGGGAGATTTTAGCCTTGTTGCTATGACCATAACAGCAATGCGGTATGCTGTAAAAGATAACTTAGAAGGACATTGTGTTCTTTTGAGTGGTCAAGACTATCCATTGAGGTCTGCATCTGAAATTTATTCTTTCTTTCAGTCAAATAAAACAGTTGACTTTATAAGTGGAGGCAAGCTTCCATATGAAGGATGGGAGTCAGGAGGTAAAGAAAGAACGGAGCATTACAAGTTTAATATTTCTACTGAAAAGCAGAATAATGCCATTATTGTTCCATCTATCTATCATAAAGAATTTTACAAGACAGCTAATTTCAAAAAATTACTACACCTCTTTAAAAAGCAACGCTATCAGGAGATGCTTAAGGTGTTTTCAAAAAGGGAGTTCCCATATTATTTAAAGCAATATGGAGGTGATGCCTGGTGGGCTTTTTCAAATAAAACAGTGATCGAGGTATTGAATTTTATTGATGCTCATCCTGAAATAATTAATTACTTTAAGTATACCAAACTACCTGATGAAATTTTCTTTCATAGCATCATCATGAGTCTTGAAGGAAAAAACATTGCTTCTGGTATTACTTATATTAAATGGCTGGAAAACACAGCTTCGCCGGTAACTTTTAATAAAGATGATATAGGTGCTTTATCGCTAGCCTCTAAAACACACTTATTCGTTCGGAAATTGGATATGGATCACGATGCCGAAATACTGAGTTTAATAGATACTGAGATAATTGAAAGTAAGCTAGGAGATATTTAATTTAATGAATAGAATTAGGCCAATAGACGGATTAAGAGCGTTTGCAGTTTTCGGGGTTCTCTGGTCTCATATCTGGATGTTTTATCAGAATATACCACTTACGATCTATGGGATTAATATCAACAGTATTTTAGGTTCCGGCTTCATTGGAGTTGATCTTTTTTTTGTGATCAGTGGCTTTTGTATGTATTTGATGTATGCTAAGAAAGCAGACACTACTTTCAATCTGAATACCTACGGACAGTTTTTGTCAAAACGTTGGAAGAGAATTGCACCTTCTTTCTATTTTGTTGTTTTATTTGAATGTGTATTTCATCTGTTTAAATCTGGTGTTTTTCCTTTCAGAAGCCTGGCCTATCATTATACTTTTCTCAACATATTTGACGATCAAAATGTGCTGTCACCACCTTTTTGGTCACTGGATACAGAGTGGCATTTCTACTTGATATTACCATTCATATTTTTTAGAGACAAAGAAAGAAAATGGACTATACTCAGAATTAGTTTACTGATGCTGGCTTCTATGATTATCAGGATTACTTATTTCGCTGGATTCAATCTTTCTGAGGGAAAAACAATTCCAACTGATCCTGTATGGTTTCGCTTTATTGAATTTGCATGGGGAATGCTTGCTGCTTTATTTTATATAAAGAATCGAGTATTACTAAATTTTTTGAGAGGTAATATTGGAGTGATTCTTTGCCTTTTCCTCGTATGTATAGGAAGAGGACTGATGATTACACCAGTTTATAACTATTTCGGGGATTATGCTTTTATAGTAAGGCCATTTGGAGAACCAATAATGACGTTTGGTTTTGCTCTTTTGGTTCTTAATGTGATTACATCAGAAAGTCTTGTTAGTAAATTACTTCAGACTCGTCCAATACTATTTGCCGGAAAGGTTTCTTATAGTATGTATCTATGGCATTGGATTATTTCCATCCATATAAGTTTCCTTGTAATGAATTACACAGGTGTTAATAGTTTGGGAATGCTACTTTCATTTTTATTCAGCGTTCTTGCCCTTATACCAGTTAGCTATTTGTCTTATAGATATTTTGAATTGCCCTATTTCAAAGTTCGACATGCAACAGTCCCGCTAACAGAAAATATATCACCTAAATGAAAATTTTGGTAGTTGGTTCTGATAAGGTATTTGCAATAGAAGTGTTGTATGTAAAATATTTACGTCAGTTGGGTGTTGATGTGCAGCACTTCGCAGGCCAGAGTACGTTTTATGATTTTTATCAGAAAAACATATTCAATAAGCTTTTATTCCGATCAGGATTGTCTAATATTTATACAAGGATCAATAATGCTTTTCGAGAAGTGGTTCTGAAATTTCAGCCTGATGTTATTTTGGTTTTTAAAGGGATGGAGATAACTGCATCTTCAATTAAATGGGCTAAATCACTTGGATGCAAATTGGTCAATTATAATCCCGACAATCCTTTATTATTTTCCGGTAAAGGCAGTGGCAATAAAAATGTTGCTGATTCTATTTCTTTATTTGATTTGTATTTAAGTTACGACTGGGAAGTTATTGGAACCATAAAAGTAAAATATGCTATCAACGCTGATCTGCTACCTTTTGGATATGATGTAGATGAATCAATGGTGGAGTTAGTTAAGCAACAGCAGGAAGTGAATAAGGTTTGTTTTTTGGGAAATCCAGATAAAGAGAGAGCTCAGTTTATTAAACAACTTGCCGAAGCAGGGATTGATATAGATGTTTATGGAAATGATTGGGATCGTTTTCTTCAACATTCAAATATCAAAAGTTATCCGGCTGTTTATAAAGCAGATTATTGGAAGGCTTTATATAAATATCGAGTTCAATTGAACTTGATGCGTCCTCACAATCCACGATCACATAATATGCGAACCTTTGAACTTGGTGGTATTGGAGGAATACAATTAGCTCTTGATACAATTGATCATCGAAATTATTTTAGTCCGGGAAATGAAATATTTCTTTATAGTAATCTTGACGAATGTATAGAACGCATCAGTCACATTAAAGCCTTGGATGTTACTTCTGCAAATAAAATTCGTGAAAATGCAAGAAACCGATCTGTAATGTCAAAATACAGTTATGCTGATAGAGCCGAAGAGGTTGTACATGTGATGAAAAAGTATTTCCCCAACTTAAATGAACCAACAGTTAAAGAAAAATGAAGTCCATAATAAACAGCCAGGCTGATGTATTTGATGAAATTGCCGGAGATTATCGGGCTATTCATACAGATGCAGTAAAGATCAGCGGAGAATCAAGTGAGTATTTTGCCGAGTATAAAATAATTGAGTTAAAGAAATATTTTTCGCCTGATAAACCTTTAAAAATTCTTGATCTTGGTTGTGGTGATGGTATAAGTGCAGTTTTCTTCAATAAGCATTTTAAAAATGTAGTGTATCATGGATTTGATATCTCAGAAGAGAGCATCAAACTTGCAAGATTAAGAGGGATTGAGCATTCAGAATTTTATTATTACGATGGGTATCAGTTAAATGCATCTGCAGATTCCTATGATCTGGTTTTCGTTTCCTGCGTATTGCATCATGTGGATTACACAAACCATCAAAATTTATTACAACAGGCACTTTCCGCTTTAAAAACGGGTGGCAAGCTTTCCATTTTTGAACATAACCCATATAATCCCATAACTCAAAAGATAGTAAGAGAGTGTGTTTTTGATAAAGATGCGGTCTTGATAAGACCTTCCGTAATGAGTAAAAGGGTTTCTGATTCAGGATTCTCAAAAGTGAAATGCGTTTTTACTTTATTTTTCCCCCGAACAAAGTTGTTTCGATTTTTTTTAGGTTTTGAAAAGCTTTTATCGTGGCTTCCACTTGGTGGACAATATTACGTACTTGCAACAAAGTAACTCTGGCGTAGTTAATATGAACTCTCTGAAACATATTTTATTCTATTCTCTGGCATTTTGCTGCTTCCCGATAATGCTATCAACATCAAGTATTGTTGGAACTGCATTATTTTTATTTATCATTTTTGGCGCTGGCTGTTTTGGCTATCTTATTTTGAGAAAGTGGTTTGATGAGGAACCTCATTTAAATGCATTGGTATTTATTTTACTCGGTAATTTGTTTATACAGCTGATCTCGTCAATTCACTTTCTATTATTTCCAACTACACTTGCAATTTCGGCTTTATACGGATTATTCTTGCTTGTTAAAGGTTGTAAGCACCACCAATTCTCTCTGAATGTAGATACTATTATTTTTCTTGCAATAGCTTTCGCTTTCTTATATATCGGAAAAGATTTTAAAGAGGCTAATAGCTTTTATGTGATTCATCCTACAAATGATGATAACTATTATTTCTCGGCACTAACTGAATCAATGATTCACAATTCTTATTGGGATTCATATCTTGATACAGGAGCTCCACTGAATTATCAAATAATATCCTTTTTACTTCCTGCACAGTTTTCAAATCTATCTGGCATTTCAGGTCATTTAACATTTTGGGCATATGCAATGCCTTTCTATAAAATGATTTCATTACTGCTGTTTGGATTTTCAATTAAACGATTGTTGGCCGTAAGAAACATCACTCCTTCATTCGTGTTAAGCACTTCTGTGTTATTAGTGTTAACCTTAAGTTCACTAAACATCATTAATCTAATTAGACTCAAATGGTCAAGTCTGGTATTCTTTGCTTCTGGTAATTTTTGGCCAGGTGGCAACCCCGGTATAACACTAGGTTTTGCTCTGATGACTATTAGCATCTTCTTAATCTTGCGTGCCTATACAATTGGGAATTTGGTGATAGTTGGATTTTGTACAGTTGTGATAATGCTTACCAAGATTGCAATGTGGTATCCTATAATGGTCTTCCTTGGTTTTTATGCTTTATTGCATGGCTTTAAAAGAGACAACCTTCTAAAGCTTGGTGTTATCGCTCTTGTAGCTACTATTTCTTTTTTGTTGTATAGTGTTTATTATACCAGCTTCTCAGCTGCAAAATTTGTGATAGAGCCTTTTACTGAACTACAATCCATGATTCTTCGAACCTTTAAAATGGGTAGTTCTAGTGTAACGAAAAATATATTGTTTTTCCTTGGATATATCCTGCTGTGCTTTGGCATCAGGATTATTTTGTTAGGGCTTCCATTTTTTCAAAAAGGCGATAGGGATCTTAAGTTTATTTCAATTTCAACTATCGTTGCAGTGGTTTTATCTTCTTTACTTATGCTGCCTTTTAAAATCTATTTCTATGATTTGAACGGCACCGTTATTTATGACAGTTCTTATAACCTGGAGCAGTTTCTTCGCTGCTGTTTTGTAATGGTATCATTTAGTTCAGTTCTGTTGCTTTTTTTGTGCCTGAGAAATATGTCTTTATTTATCCAAAGGGTATCTGTAGCTATTCTAACAATATACTGTGTACTAATTGGATGGGGGAACTTTAAGTACTACTCAAATGCGGCCTTATCGTCACAAAGCTCAATAAATTTTTGGCGTATACAAGTAAGGAAAGATATTAAGGTAAACAATGTTGCTGGTGAGCTTATGTGCATCGTTGGAAACGCAAAAGATTACAGAGCTCACGATCTGGCTGCTGATGGTATAGGTCCATGGTGGTACGGAGGAAGGACTGGCGATGGATCTTTTTCCTATTTTTTTTCTACCAAAAACGTTACCCGGCAAGCTGTAGTGGATTCGTTAATGTACAGTAAAAACTTAAAAGCAGGTATCAGCTATCTTCAAAATGAAGGGGTCAAGTATTTGGTTAATGCTCCTGGCTTTCAAGCAAGAATGGATACGCTTGCTGCTGTTGGATTAATAATGAAGAAAGGCATTTATTTATATGCTATTAAGCAGTAAGATAAGAGGCATAAGGATGGTCATTGTTATACATTTTCAACCTGTTGAGCTTTACCCCCCAATCCAAAATCTTATAAAGTTCTGGTCGGGTTATGATGTACCATTACTTGTTCTTACTACTAGTAAAGAATTGAATGTTCAGCAATTTCATGTTGGTGGTAAAATTAGCATCATTCGGTTGGTGACCTTTACTTCGGCTGATTCACGATTACAAAGACTGTTTAATTATCTCCAATTTTATTTAAAAGTCCTTGCCATCCTGTTAAGGAGGAAACCGAAAAAAGTATTGTATTACGAAACGATCTCTTCCTTGCCGGGTTTAATTTATCATTGGTTGTTTTCTAATACTGACATTTTTGTTCATTATCATGAATACACAAGTCAGCAAGAATATAGCGAGGGAATGATGCTAATAAAATATCTGCATAAATTGGAAAGGAAAAGATATCGGTTAATGAAATGGATATCTCATACAAATGATTACCGCTTGAAGTTGTTCATGAAGGATAATGGTTTGGAGAGACTTCCATCAATGCATGTATTACCGAATTACCCTCCCAAGGACTGGATTCGGACAAGCGTCAAACGAAATAATAATAATCCATTACGTTTCATTTATGTTGGTGCAGTAAGTTTAGAAACGATGTATTTCAGGGAAGTAAATGATTGGATAAATAAATTTGAAGGCCAAGCGATTCTGGATATTTATACGCTTAGTACATGTAAAAATGTGGTGCATTTTTTTGATAGCAATCCATATATTAAGCTTAAGCCAGCGGTCGAGTATGATTTATTACCTGAACTTTTTGATAATTATGATATCGGTTTAATACTTTATAAAGGTCATATCCCTAATTACATTTACAATGCTCCCAATAAGTTATTTGAATATCTCGCATGCGGACTCGATGTATGGGTACCTTCTGTAATGAAAGGAAGTATGCAATATGTTAATTCAACTAGCCATCCGCTGGTTCGGAGTGTGGATTTTGAAAAACTAGATACTATTAGATTAGTAGAGTTGGTAACACCTCAAAACCAAGAATACACATACACACCGTCACCTTACTATATGGAGAGGGAATACAAAGTGATATTTACCGCTTTACAATGAAAAGGATACAAAGGGCACTTTTGGTAATTTTGGTTTTAGTGATATTATATTGTATCACTAATGATAAGGTTGAAACAAATGCTGATATAAAATTGTGGGCATTTCTCCACCTTGTTTTGCACGGATTTATTATTTATAGAAACTACGATAAGTTCAAGTATCAGTATAGTCCCTTTGTATTATTTATGGGTTTGCTAAGCTTTATTACTTGGGGTGTTTCACCTTTCTTCGTAAATCAGGAAGACTTTCAGCTCGGCACTTTGGATCCCTCAGTTTTGCAAGTATCTTTTTATGGCTATATGATGTTCTATTTCATATTACACAGAATAGAAGTGTCAAAGCTTAGTAAATTGAATAAGCAATTGCTTAACGCTGAGTTTAAGTTGAAATGGTTTACAGCTAAAGAGATTGAACATTTTAATCGGCTCAAGTATATATTTCTTGGATTATACATCCTTATTCAGTTTGTTTCACTTCCAATTAATGGTTTCGATAGCTTAATTGTTTATTACACATGTGGTTTATTTATTGTAGGCTTTTACACCGATTTAAATAACATTGTTAACAATACTATTTTCATATTTATATTATTACTTGAAAGTTATAATGCCGTATCCTCAGGGTTAATCTTTCCGTTGATATACTTAAGCATTTTCTTATTTGTTTTGGTGTTTAATAACTATAAGCCAACTGTTAAGAATAATGCGTTCACTATTATTTTTGGTGGATCTGTTCTGCTATTTGCCATTATATTTTCTTCTATTAAAACGGAATATCGAGCTCAAAACAGTGGTGAATTTGGCGTGATAGAGAGAGTTGGGCTTGTTCGTGATCTTCTTGATGAAGATCAGCAGGAGAATGAGGATATTGGTATTGTAGAGAAAGCAAAGTCAGGTCCAATTTGGAGACTATCTTATCCGGTAAGTGCTTTTTCTATGGTCGTAGAGAAAACTCCTTCCGAAGTGCCATACTGGGATGGAGAAAGCTATACACCTCTTGTATACAAGTGGATTCCTCGTTTTATTTGGCCAGATAAGCCTTCAGAACAAATGGGCCAGATATTCGGACACCGGTATAAAATACTTCGTGATGACGATCTTTCTACATCAATGAATACACCAATTATAGCAGAGTCATACATGAACTTTTCCTACTTTGGTACTTTTGGTGTGATGATAATTATGGCACTTGTGATTGGAAACGTTTACTTTTTAAGCAATCTTAAGTTATATTCTCAGGGCTCAAGATTGTTGAATCTTTTGAATGTTATGAAGATTGCTTATCTAACTACGTTATATGTACAATGGGAATCAAATTTGTCATTGATGTTAGGAAAGATACTTATCCTCGTTTTAACCGATTTGGCTTTAAGAAAGTATCTTATTAAGGAGAAAGAATTTACTGTTACCACATGAATTCAAAGCACCACATAGAATTTTTACGTTCTGCACTTGACAAGAGTGGTAAAGTGATTAGTACTTCTGATGTTAAAGTCTGGATTAATGACAGACGAAATGCGGTTAAAGTAAATGTGACGATGATCCCTTTTTCGCAACTTGAAAACTGGACATTTTCTGATGATAAGGGGAACTTAGTACATAATTCAGGTAAGTTCTTTTCAATCGAAGGAATAGAAGTGAGCACAAATTTTGGTAAAGTCTTTTCATGGACGCAACCAATCATTAATCAACCGGAAATTGGAATTCTCGGATTCGTAACAAAAAAAATTGATGGGGTGCTTCACTTTCTTGTTCAGGCCAAGATTGAACCAGGTAATATTAATGCTGTTCAACTATCTCCAACACTACAGGCAACAAAAAGTAATTATACCAAAGTTCATCAAGGTAGATCTCCGCTCTATCTTGAATATTTTAATGGAGAGCAAAAGGTCAAAGTTCTGTTAGACCAATTGCAAAGTGAGCAAGGTGCAAGATTCCTTAAAAAGAGAAATAGAAATGTTATTGTTGAAGTAGAATCAGATATTGAAGTTCATAAAGATTTCTGTTGGATAACATTAGGCCAGATCAAAGAATTGCTTAAAGAAGATAATCTGGTAAATATGGATACCCGAACAGTTATCTCCGGCATTAGTTATGGCACTTATTTAACTGAATCAAATGCGTTATTGGCAAACTTCGTTTATAGCCCTAATCATAATTTGCAAATCCAGAATGAACTACTTCTATCTGCGTTAGACTCAGAGAATAATCTTTTTTCTACTGAAGAAATTATCAGTTGGATAACAAAATTGAAGTGCAAGTATGAACTTGAAGTAAAGAGAGTGCCCTTAAAAAATGTGAGTGGCTGGCTAAGAAATGACGGTGAGATTTATCACGAGGATAAAAAATACTTTTCTGTTATTGGCACTCGTGTATGTATTAGCAACCGTGAAGTGCAAGAGTGGTGTCAGCCGCTGGTTAAGTCAGCACAAGAGGGCGTCATTGCGTTTATTATCAAACGTATTAACGGCGTTTTGCATTTTCTTGTACAGGCTAAGGTTGAAGCAGGAAATTTTGATATCCTGGAGTTAGCTCCAACCGTTCAATGCCTAACAGGAAATTACAGAACTGGTCAAAATGAGTATGAAGTACCTTTTCTTGATACCATTATGAAGGCTCCAGCCAATCAGGTGGTTCATAAGTCACTTCAATCTGAAGAAGGTGGCAGGTTCTTCAGAGAACAAAACCTGAATATTATTGTAGAAGTAGGAAATGATTTTAGTATCCATGTTCCGGAGAACTACTCATGGATGACACTGTCTCAACTGCACTCTTTTATACAGTATAATAATTATTTGAATATCCAGGCTAGAAGCCTTCTTTCAACAATAACATTTTAATGCCGGGAAAACTTAGAATTGCCATAATGGGTTGTGCTGATATTGCAAAGCGTCTTGTTATTCCTGCAATGCAGCAAAAGTCTTCTATATTTGAAATTGTTGGTATTGCTTCCAGAACTGCAGAAAAAGCAAAGGAGTTTTCAGACCTATTTAGTATTCCTGCATTTACGGGTTATGAAACTCTTTTAGATCCATCTTTAGGCATAGACTTAATCTATATGCCATTGCCAACAGGGTTACATGAAGAATGGGTTATCAATTCCTTAAGTGCAAGCAAGCACGTGTTAGTGGAAAAATCTTTGGCTCTGAACTATGGATCTGCTACTACAATGGTGGAGTTAGCTAAAAAAAAGAATTTACTACTCGCAGAAAATTTTATGTTCAGGCATCATCGTCAACATCAATTTGTTTTTGGCAAACTAAACGAAGGAGTGTTAGGGGAGATCAGGCTTTTTAGAAGTTGCTTTGGCTTTCCTCCTTTGCAACCAAATAATTTCAGGTATGATCCGGAGGTTGGGGGTGGTGCATTATTAGATGCCGGGGCTTATACAGTAAGTGCAGCAAGATGGTTTTTAGGTGAAGAGCTTGAAGTTTCCTCGGCTATTTTGCATGTTAATAATGCTACAGAAAGTGATGAATGGGGGCATGTAACATTAATGAATAAAGAGGGACAGACTGCTCAACTCTCATTTGGTTTTGACAATTATTACCAATGTAATTATGAATTGTGGTGTTCTAAAGGGAGGATTGTAGCTGAAAGAGCGTTTACTCCTAAACCCAATGAGCGTCCTGTAATTTCATTGGAGGTTACATCAGTTAGTGAACAATGCCATGCTGAACCTGATAATCATTTTGCCAATATCCTCGAAGATGTTTACAATGCTATTCAAGCTAAAGATCATGAGAAGTATCTTAATAACGTTCTCAATCAAAGCAGAATATTATCATCAATTAAAGAAAAAGCAGTTTATATATATCATTAATGAAAGCAATTGTATTTGGAAGTAATGGATATATAGGGATGCACCTTGTGGATCAATTGAACAAATTGAATTGGCATGTAGATGCTTATGATATTCAACAAGACTCTGGAGTTAGCGTTGAGAATTATAACGCATTTGATATCAGAGAAAAATCATCTGTTGCGAATATTGACTTTGATGCAGATTTTGTTTTCTTTTTCTCAGGACTTACTGGAACAGGTGTTGCATATAATAAGTACGAAGATTTTATTGATGTAAATGAGAAAGGACTGCTTCATGTACTTGATGCAATGCGTATCCAGGAAAGTGAAGCACGACTTGTATTCCCATCAACACGTTTAATATATAAAGGGCAGCAAGCAACTGCTATATCAGAAGATGGCGAAAAGGAATTTAAGTCTGTCTATGCTTTGAACAAGCATTTTTCAGAGCAGGTTCTCGAACAATATTCAAACTACTTTGGATTGAAGTACACAATTTTTAGGATTTGTGTACCTTATGGTAATGATCTATCACAGAATTATTCTTACGGAACTCTGGGGTTTTTTATAAGTAAAGCTGCGTCAGGAAATAACATTACTCTATATGGAAACGGCAGCCAGGCTAGAACTTTTAGTTATGTAGGAGACATTTGTCGATCTATAATTGATGTTGTATTAAATAGCCAAAGTTCAAATGAGGTATATAATATTGGAGGCGAAACATATTCTCTTTCGGCTGTTGCGGAACTTACCGCATCAAAATTTGGGGTTAAAGTTGATTATATTGAGTGGCCTACTTTAGAAGAAAAAATGGAAAGTGGAGATACGATCTTTAATTCGTCTAAGATTGAAAATCTAATTGGGCTTATACAATCAGTTCAACTTGAGAATTGGATCAATAATATAAATGGTAATCAACTTCTGATATGAAGCTGTCTGTTGTAAGCCCTGTTTATTACGGAGAAGGTATCTTGCCAAAGCTGGTACAGCGAGTATTGGCAGCAGCTAAAGAGATTACCGATGACGTTGAAATAATCCTTGTTAATGACTTCAGCCCAGATAATAGCTGGGATGAGATCAAGCTACTTGCAAATGAATATACAGAGGTTGCAGGGCTAAACCTCAGCCGTAATTTTGGTCAGAGTTACGCAATTTCCGCAGGATTAACAGCAACTACTGGCGATTGGATAGTGATTATCGATTGTGATTTGCAAGACACTCCTGAAGAGATACCTAATTTGTTTAGAAAAGCCATAGAAGGCTTTGATGTTGTTCAGGCGAGAAGAGTGCAACGCCACGATAGATATGCAAAGAAGCTTTCTTCCAAATGGTTTTATGCTATATTAAGTTATCTAACAGGTGTTAAACATGACCCTGCTGTTGCAAATTTTGGTATTTATAAGAAAAAGGTAATAGATGTACTTGTAAATATGCCTGAGCATATCCGTTATTTTCCAACAATGATAAAATGGGTAGGATTTAAGCAAACCTCTATACCAGTAGTGCATAACGATAGAGAGTCAGGAATGAGTGGGTACAATTGGAGTAAATTATTACGTTTATCAGTTGATATAATTCTTGCCAATTCGGATAAGCCAATGCGGCTGATGATCAAGCTTGGATTTTGCATTACTCTACTTACTATTCTGGTATCTACTTTTACATTCATTCTTTGGATGAATGGAAAGATTGCAGTGAGAGGTTATACTTCTTTGCTACTCTCAGTATGGTTATTAAGTGGTATGATAATTTTTGTTTTAGGCGTTTTGGGTTTATATATTGGAAAAACCTTTGAAGGAGTGAAACGCAGGCCTTATTTCATAATTAGTGAGAGAGTTTAACAAATGAAACGATTGGCTGTAGTAACAACTCATCCTATACAATATAATGCACCTCTTTTTAAATTAGTTGCAAGTCGGGAGCATATAGACATCAAGGTCTTTTACACTTGGAGCCAATCTGCGAAAGGCGAGATTTTTGATCCGGGATTCGGAATTAAAAAGGGATGGGATATTCCATTATTAGAAGGGTATCAATATCATTTCTCAAATAACGTATCCAAAGATCCAGGGTCTCATCATTATAGCGGGATAAAAAACCCAAATCTTTTAACAGAGCTGAGAGAGTATAATCCTGATGTTGTACTCGTTTATGGTTGGAACTTTCATTCTCATCTTCAGGTGATAAAATCTTTGAGCAGTCGAGTCCGAATCTTTTTTAGAGGAGATTCAACTTTACTTGATATGAGTAGCATCCCATTTATCAAAAGAATTGCAAAAAAAGTAATCCTCAAATGGGTTTATAGTCATATTGATAAAGCACTTTTTACTGGTACTCACAATAAGAAATATTTTATCGAGTACGGGTTATCTGATAATAAACTTAGTTTCATGCCCCATGCTGTTGATAACGATCGTTTCTCCTCAGCTACTGCTAATGAGACAATTGCCTTAAGGGCGCAACTAGGAATTTCAGATACTGATATTGTTTATCTATTTGCCGGAAAACTGGAGACAAAAAAGAACCCCGAACTGCTCATAAAAAGTTTTTTAAACCTAGCTGCTCCGCATACTAAATTGGTAGTAGTGGGAAACGGTAATTTAGAATTGGCTTTGAAAGAGAATTATGATTCTGAATCGTCTATTATTTTTATTGGTTTTCAGAACCAAACAATGATGCCTATAATTTATTCAATGGCAGATGTATTTGTACTGCCTTCAAAGGGACCGGAAGAAACGTGGGGATTGGCAGTTAACGAAGCGATGGCTGCTGGTAAGGCAGTTATTGTAAGTGATAAATGCGGTTGCAATGTAGATATTGTTGAAAATGATATTAATGGCTACGTGTTTGAGTCAGAAAATGCTACAGAGTTATCTACTGTTTTAAAACAAACATTTGATAAAGGAAAAGCGGGGATACAAGAAATGGGAAACAATTCAAAACGCATTATTAGCAACTGGGGTTTTGATAAAGCTGCAGAATTATTAGAGCAACTGGTGAGGAAGAGATGAGTTGAGGCGGCAAAGTAAAATGAGTAAAACCCGTAAAATTCAAGTTACGTTTTTGCATAGAAGGCCAAGGTCTGTAGGCAATTACAGCATCGAATTCATTTTTGAAGATGTAAGAAGACGGTTGAAGGATAAGATTGAAAGTAAAATTGTATGTTCAAAATATGAGAGTAAAGGACTATTGCCAAGGCTTTATAATTCCATAGAAGCTTTCTTCAATCAATCGCAGGTGAATCATGTAACTGGAGATATCAATTATGTTGGAATTTTCTTGCAAAAAAATCGCACTATCCATACAATACATGATTGTGTTCATTTGAAAAGTTCAACTGGTATCAAACACCAAATTCTAAAATTATTTTGGTTAACACTTCCAGTAAAAAAAGCTGTATATGTTACGGCTGTTTCTGAGTCAACAAAAAAAGAAATTCTAAAGTTTATCAATTATCCTTCTGAAAAAATCAAGGTAATAAATGTGGCAATATCTCAGCTGTTTCATCGGTACGATAAAAGCTTCAACGATATAGAGCCACGTATTTTGCAGATTGGGACGGCTCCTAATAAAAATATTCCCAGATTAATTGAAGCACTTAAAGGTATTAGCTGCAAACTTGTTCTAATTGGTAAGCATAGTGCTGAGTATGAGCAAATGCTGAAGGATAGTCTAATAGCATACGAATACAAATGGGGGCTTTCTGATGATGATATAGTGGAAGAGTATAGACAAGCCGATATCGTAACGCTGGCTTCAACTTACGAAGGCTTTGGAATGCCAATATTGGAAGCACAGTCTGTTGGGAAACCTGTAATTACTTCAGATATTTTCTCAATGCCAGAGGTCGCAGGTGACGCAGCGTACTTAGTAAATCCCTATGATGTAAATTCTATTCGGAAAGGCTTTGAGACGATCATAAATGATTATGAGTTCAGGCAAGCACTTATAAGTAAAGGCTTCGAAAATGTAAAGCGGTTTGATGCTAAGATAATCGCTAACCAATATTATGAATTGTATAAAGAAGTAGCGGGAAATTACGAGTAGTTCATGCTGTATTTCATCTACGACTATTTTTATCCCGCATATAAAGCAGGAGGTCCAATTCAATCTCTCGTCAACTTGGTTACGGCCATAAGTGAAATTCAACCTATTACTGTAATCTGTTCCAACAAAGATTTAGATGGTAGTATTCTGCCAACTAAACTTAATGAGGCTACTATTTACAAATATGCAAAGGTGTATTATAGTCCAAATGGATATAAAGGATATTCATCCTTATTAAAAAAAAGCAGCAGAAGCACCTTTTACATAAACGGCATATTCTCGTGGCAATATAACTTTTTGCCGTTATTGTTTTTGAAAGGAAGAAAGATAATTTCGGTGAGGGGAATGTTACATCCGGATGCACTTGCTCAGAAGGGTCTGAAGAAAAAGCTTTACTTGGAATTATGGAAACTACTGGGGATTCATAAAAGAAGTGAGTTCCATGCAACCTCTCCAGTTGAGAAAGCCTTTATTCAAAACGTGTTTGGTGATAGCATAAAGATTTGGGTGATTTCAAATCTTCCGAGAAAAGTGGAATATCATGAGCCACCTCCGAAAGTAGAGGGAAGCCTTACACTTGGAACTATAGCACTTATCAGTCCCATGAAGAATCATTTATTAGTTCTTCAGGCATTGCAAAAATGCAAATCTCAGGTTTCCTATTATATCTATGGTCCTATAAAAGATAAAGCGTATTGGCAGCAGTGTTTAGCTGTAATAAATCAAATGCCCGGTAATGTTACCGTTAATTATATGAAGGATATTAATAGTGATTCAATTGAACAAGCCTTAAATAAGCTGCATGTTTATATACAACCAAGTAAAAGTGAGAATTTTGGTCATTCTTTATATGAAGCATTAGCGATTGGCCGACCTGTGATAACAAGTATGAACACACCTTGGAATAGCCTTGAGATACATAGAGCTGGTGCTAACGTAGAAGCAAATAATATTCTTGAGATAGCTAAATGCATTGATTTTTTCGGTGAGATGGGAAATGAATTATTTGTTAATTATAGCCTGTCTTCCAGAAATTATTCCAAGAAATTTATTGATTTCAGCAACATAGAAAGCAAATACTTAGAGATGTTTAGCACTCAAACAAAGGAAGGATCTGAATTTAAAAACACACTCAACTAGAATATAAAGATTATGGTTATACTTGGTATCAATGCCTATCATGCAGATTCATCAGCGGCAATCTTTGTAAATGGGAAAATGATCGCTGCTATTGAAGAAGAGCGATTTAGGAGAGTAAAGCACTGGGCGGGATTTCCAAATAAAGCTATTGATTTTTGCCTCAAGGAAGCAGGAGTAGCATTAAAGAATGTTGACCATATTGCGGTTGGGAGAGATCCTAAAGCGAAGTTCTTTAAGAAGTTATTGTTTCTGGCAATGAATCCTTCCGGATCAATGAGAGTTGTGAAAGAACGCTTTGCTAATTCAAAAAAAGTGTCTTCTCTTGAAAAAGAATTTCACATTCATTTCGGAGTTCCTGAAGCATTAATAGCACCCAAGATTCATCAGATTGAACATCACAGAAGCCATCTAGCGTCGGCTTTTTTTGCTTCGCCTTTCGAGAAAGCTGCTTTGTTAAGTATTGATGGTTCAGGTGATTTTACCACAACGATGATCGGTGTTGGAGAAGGGAATAATATTAATATAATTGACTCAGTTGATTTCCCCCATTCTATCGGAATTTTCTATACAGCATTCACCCAGTTACTGGGTTTCCCACATTATGGAGACGAGTACAAGGTAATGGGATTAGCACCATATGGTTCTGTTAGAGAGGATTTAATGAGTAAACTACGCCAGATTATCAAGTTGAATGATAATAATGGTTTGTTTAGTTTAGATCTGAGTTATTTCGTTTCACCTACAAAAGGAGTCGTTACCTACGGCGATGATCATATTCCAGTAGTCGCCACTTTGTATAATCAAAAACTCGCTGATGCTTTTGGTGGAGCAAGAAAGAAAGATGAGCCTTTAAGCCAGTTTCACAAAGACCTGGCAGCATCTGTACAACGCATGACAGAAGAAACCATATTTCATCTCTTGAATTATCTTCAGAAAAAAACTGGTTTAGATGCAGTATGTATTGCAGGAGGTGTAGCACAAAATAGTGTTGCTAATGGAAAGATCATCAGAAATACATCTTTTAAGAAAGTGTATATCCCATCAGCCGGTCATGATGCGGGAATTTCTATGGGTGCTGCACTGTATGTACAACACCACGTTCAGAAATACGAAAGACAAGAGCCTATTTGGACGGCTTATACCGGAAGCGGTTTTTCCAACCAGGAGATTGAAGATTTGCTTAATAACAGGAGCATCAGTTACAGAAAACTTTCAGATGATGAATTGTATGAAACCGTTGCCGAAAAACTTGTAAATGCAGGAGTAGTCGGATGGTTTAGTGGCAGAGCAGAATTTGGACCTAGAGCGTTAGGTGGAAGAAGTATACTTGCAGATCCGAGGAGAAATGATGCAAAAGATTTGCTTAACGCAAAGATTAAAAGAAGAGAAAGCTTTCGTCCTTTTGCACCTAGCATTCTTAAAGAGTATGTAGAGGAGTATTTTGAAGTAAATGATCAGGTGCCTTTTATGGAAAAAGTTTTTCCTATAAAAAAAGAAAAACACTCCACGATACCAGCAGTTACCCATGTGGATGGTACGGGAAGATTACAAACTGTAGATAAAGAAGTGAGCCCAAGATATTATAAGCTTATAGATAAATTCAGAGAGAAGACAGGAGTTCCTATTTTATTGAATACTTCCTTTAATGAAAATGAGCCCATTGTAAACTCACCTGTTGAGGCTTTGGAATGTTTTCTAAGAACAAACATGGATATGCTTGTTTTGGAAAATTGCGTAATTGAAAGATGATGACGGGTAAAAGAAGAATTGCCTTGGTTGGATGTGGAAAGATTGGCGAGAGGCACGCTGCTTTAATAAGCACTAAAGCAGAATTGGTGGCGGTTTGTGATATATCTAAAAGTAAAGCTGATGCTTTTGCCGATAAGTATCAGGCCAGAGCGTACTATTCACTACAAGAGCTTCTTGCAAAAGAAAACTTATGTGACGCTGTTTCAATCTGTACGCCTAATGGCTTACATGCTCAACACTCAATTGATTGCTTAAATGCAGGAGTGCATGTGCTTTGTGAAAAGCCAATGGCCTTAAATGTTGAGGATTGTCAGGCCATGATTAATGCCTCAACTGCATCTAATAAGATCCTTGCTATTGTAAAGCAGAATCGATTTAATCCTCCGGTACAATCTGTTAAGGCATTACTTGATTCTGGTCATCTTGGTTCGGTGCATGGCATACATGTAAATTGCTTTTGGAACAGAGATTCTAATTATTATTTGCAATCTGATTGGCGAGGGACGAAAGCTCTTGACGGGGGTATTTTATTTACACAGTTTAGCCACTTTGTTGATATACTTAATTGGTTCGGCGGTGAGTTAAAAAGTGCAGAAACATATTTATCAAACTTTTATCATGGAGGCAGTATTGAATTTGAAGATACCGGATCGGCAATATTGTATTTCAAAAACGGCACTATAGGTAGTATTAACTTCACCATTAATGCGTTCAAAGAAAATATAGAAGGGTCTGTAACTATTATGGCAGAGAAGGGTTCCATAAAAATCGGAGGGGCTTATCTTAATAAAATTGATTTTCAGAGTTTAGATAACACAACACTTACGAATATCGCAGAAAGTGAACCTGCTAATAATTATGGAGCTTATTCAGGTAGCATGAGCAATCATCATCTTGTGTACGATAATTTCCTTATGGCAATGGAAAACAACGATAGCTCTTTAACTGTGAGTGCTAAGGACGGATTAAGAACTGTACAGATGATACGTACTATTTATGATTCCGCTGTTTGGGTGGGTAACAATAATTTTGTTAACTAGTGCCTCATACACCTAAGCATATCGGAATAAGGGAAGTAACTTTTGGAGAGAATGTTACAGTAGTTGAGCCCGTTAATCTGTATGAATGTTTTATCGGTAACGATTGCTTTATCGGACCGTTCACTGAAATTCAGGCAGGAGTAAAAGTTGGTGATAGAACGAAAGTTCAATCCCACACTTTTATCTGTGAAAAAGTTACTATAGGAGATGATTGTTTTATCGGACATGGGGTGATGTTTATTAACGATACGTTTCAAGATGGCAAGCCTGCAGGAGGTGACAATTCAAAATGGAAGGAAGCCATTGTTGAAAGAAATGTATATATAGGGTCTAACGCTACAATACTTCCTGTCAAAATCTGCAATAATGTTGTAATCGGAGCGGGGGCTGTTGTTACCAGAGACATTCGAGAACCAGGAACTTATGTTGGAAATCCTGCTATGAAAATTATTAAGTCAGAAAATTATTAAGTCAGAAAGCAAATAGTTTTCAATTTTTAAGATTTGACTAAAGTCACTATCATAACAGCCACTTATAACAGTGCTTCAACTGTAAAGGATACGCTTGCATCAATTGATACACAAGTGTATCCTAACATTGAGCACCTTGTGATTGATGGGTGCTCAAAAGATGACACTTTAGCAATAGTTAATGAATTTGGTCATGTAACTCAATTAGTCAGCGAACCAGACCAGGGTATTTACGATGCTATGAATAAAGGTATCAGGCTTGCAACGGGAGAGATTGTTGGAATTTTAAATTCTGATGATTTTTATCCTGACGATAAGGTCATAGCAGATGTAGTACAACATTTTACTGAAACTGGTTGCGATGCTTTATATGCCGATCTGATATATGTTGATCCTGCAAAAACTAACCGGATAATTCGAAAGTGGCGTTCAGGACATTACAAGCGAGAGAATTTTTTAACCGGATGGATGCCACCTCACCCTACATTCTTTGTTAAAAAAGAAGTGTATGAAAGATTGGGTGGTTTTGATACAAGGCTCCGAAGCGCTGCAGACTATGAACTGCTGCTTCGATATATGTATATAAATAAAATCACTACTACTTATCTGCCAAGGGTTTTAGTACATATGCGTTCTGGGGGAATGAGTAACAGAAGTTTTAAAAATCGGATAAAAGCTCATTTGGAAGATTATCGTGCCTGGTCGTTTAATGGAATCAGACCAAAGTGGTATACGGTAGTACTAAAACCGATTAGAAAAGTTTTCCAATATTTGTAAGAGGGAATGATAAAGATTCCAAGCTTGCGTCAATTCATTTAAATACATACTCACAAAACATGATACGTAGTTTCTTGCTGTTGCTTGTTATGCTGTTGATAGGAGCTGCTGTAATGGCACAACAAATTCCCGGCTTGCCTAATAACCTGAACTCTTATCGTTCCAGTGACATCTCTGATGAACAGATAGTGCTGATTACTCAGCAAATGAAGCAGAATAATGTAACGTCTAAAGAGGCTTATCAGTTGATGCTACAAAGAGGGATGTCTGTTGTTGAAGCCAACCTTATCGTGCAGAGAATTGACCGAGTTATGATGTTGGAGCAGGGAAATGAAAAGAAGAATGCTGACAATAATAACGACCGTTCTGATAATCGAAGTACATCAAGAATGCCAGTGATTAGAAATGATACGATGACTGTTAAAAATCCAAAACGAATATTTGGATTAGAAATATTCAATAATGGTGTACTACAGTTTGAGCCAGATCTGCAGATTGCTACACCAATGAATTATATTATTGGCCCAGGAGATGAAATTTCAGTAAACATTTACGGATACCAAGAGGCAAAGCAAAAAGTAACCGTAACTCCGGAAGGCGATATCACCATCGCTTATGCAGGTTCCATTTATGTGGCAGGTTTAACTATTGAACAGGCTACTATAAAAATTAAAAACAAACTTGCTGCATCTGGCTATTCAAATATTCGAACGGGCTTAACAAAAGTGAATGTTAGTGTTTCGAGAATCAGAAGTATTAAGGTTACAATACTTGGTGAAGTGAATAAGCCAGGAACATACACACTTCCTTCGTTGGCTACAGTATTTAACGCTTTATATCTTTCCGGTGGACCGAATGAAATCGGGAGTATGCGTAACATCCAGGTGGTTAGAAATGGGAAAGTAATTGATCAATTAGATATGTATGATTTCCTGGTAAATGGTAACCAATCCGGTAATATACTTTTAAGAGATCAGGATGTTATTAGAATTCCAGCATATGCTGCCAGGGTTTCATTTGAAGGTGAAGTGAAAAGAACAGGTTTGTTCGAAGTGAAGCAAGGAGAAAGCTTGCAGCAGCTATTGAAATATGCCGGCGGTTTTACCGATAGTGCTTTTACTGCAAGCATCAAAGCTTATAAAACGACTGATACCGAAAAAAAGATTTATGATGTTGCCAGCGACAAATTCAGTAGTTATTTTCCTTCTCGCTCAGAATCTTTTGTCGTAGGAAAAGTGATTGATAGATACGCCAACAGGGTAATTATCCAGGGGGCTGTTTACTTACCTGGCGAATATGAGCTTTCCTCAGGACTTACTTTGTCTCAGCTTATCAGGAAAGCACAAGGATTAAAAGACGAGGCATATCCTGACAGAGGATTCATCACAAGACTCAGAGGTGATCTTTCAGAAGAAATTATTCCATTCAATCCCACAGATGTAATGAAGGGATCAGTAAAGGATATTGAGTTGAAAAAAGATGACCAGGTAACCATCTCATCTATCCTCAACTTCAGAGATAAACAAACAATACTTATTAATGGAGAGGTAAGAAAGCCAGGTGAGTTTTCTTATAAGGAGAACATGACATTAAAAGATGCTTTATTGTTATCCGGAGGATTTACCGATGCTGCTTCTCCACAGCGTATTGAAATTGCAAGACGTGTTAAAGGCAGTGGATCTGATACATCTGATATGCAAATTGCAGAAGTGATAAATGTGCAGTCCATTGAAAGCCTTGCTGTGGTAGCTAACGAAACAAAACTAAGACCGTGGGATGTTATTGTTGTTCGTAAGAATCCTACTTACCGAACACAGGTGAATGTTAGGGTTGAAGGTGAGGTAGCTTATCCAGGTAATTACGTTTTGCAAAATAAAACAGAGCGAGTAAGCGATATCATCAAAAGAGCTGGTGGGCTCACCAAAGAAGCTTACGCTAACGGTGTTTATCTAAAACGTTTGAATAATAATTCTGTTGCCTCTCAACTCACAAGCCAGCGTGTTAGTAAGATACAGGAGCAATTAAAAGATACTACTGGTAAGGTTCAACAAGAACTGTTGCGTCCTTTCGATCAAATGGCAATTAACCTTGCAAGTATATTAAATACACCAGGGGGTGTTAATGATATTATTCTTGAAGAAGGGGATGTATTAACTATACCACAACGAAAATCAGAGGTAAGAATTAGTGGTGAGGTTTTATTCCCTACGCAAGTGGTCTATGAAGATGGAATGGATCTGGAAGATTATCTTGATAGGGCTGGCGGACTTACAAGCAATGCCGATACGCGGAAGATTTATGTATTGTTTCCAAATGGAAATGCAGGACGTACTACTAAATATCTTATCGGTAAAAAATATCCTTCAATTACTCCGGGAGCAGAGATCATTATTCCTAAAAAACCGGAGAGTACCAGGCAAAGATTGAGTACCGCTGAGATCGTAGGTATCACAACAGCTATTACGGCCTTAGCTGGAATTCTTATTCAACTTTTGAGACAATAATTTATGGAGCAAAAAGTAGAGCGGGAAATTACCCTTGTTGAATTTTTGAACAAAGGTGCAGCAACCATTCGATTTCTGTTTAGTCGTTGGCTCGTAATTCTAATAATAGTATTCTTATTTGGATTACTGGGAATTCTATACGCATGGCTTAAGAAACCAATATTCACTGCCGAAATGAGTTTCACCACAGAAACAGAAAGTGGAGGTAAACTTAATGCTTATGCTGGTTTAGCTGCACAGTTTGGTTTTGATCTTGGAGGCGGAAGTAATAATATTTTCGAAGGCGATAACCTTGCTGAACTACTTAAAAGTAGAACGCTGATTAAAAAGACACTTCTTAGTCCTTCAGGTAACGGAAATGATTTAATGATTGAAGAATACCTGGTTGAAAACTTAGACGATCTAAAAAAAGAAGGCATTGCTTTCACACCTGATAAAATAGGTAAACACCGGCCAACAGATAGTATTCTTAATTCAGTATGTCAGGACATTGCTAAAACTGAGCTTGAAGTTTTTAGAAAAGATAAAAAACTCAGCATTATAATAATTAAGATGGTTGGTGGTAACGAATGGTTTTGCAAACGTTTTGTTGATCTGCTTGCTGGCAATGCTATTCAGTTCTACACTGATTACAAAAGCCGTAAGGCAAGACAGAATGTTGAGATATTGCAAAAGCAAACCGACTCAGTAAGAGGTATGTTATTTGGTAGCATCACCGATGTTGCGGCTATTAATGACCTCAATGTAAACCCTATGAGGCAGTCCTTGAGAACGCCATCTCAACGACGACAAGTAGATGTACAAGTTAACGGTACATTGTATGGAGAGCTTTTGAAAAACCTTGAGCTTTCTAAGATGGCTTTACGAAAAGAAACACCTTTGATACAGGTAATAGATACACCGGAACTTCCTTTAGTTAAGAAAAAGCCTGGAAGATTACTTACAGGAATTATGTTCGCTTTTGTAGGAGGCTTTTTGGGTATAGGAGTTCTACTTGCCAGGAGATGGTATCAATCAAACAAGCCATCTCTTTCTTAATATTAGTTTCAAACGAAGCTCAGCGGTTTTATAGATAATAATTTTATAGGAAGAATGCGAAATAGCCGATTTGCCAGAAGACTGTATAGAACCATTTCTTTTTTTGGATTAGATCCCCTCAGGCTTTTTACCAATCTAAAAAGCGTTGCATGGTATTCTAATGATCTGCTTACATTCAAAGCCCAGCGTACATCTGATGATTTTAAAATAACATCATTGTTTCCGGTTCTAACAGATAAATCGGATACTGCAGGACGTTTACCAAAACATTATTTCAAGCAAGACCTCTTAGTGGCACAACATGTTTTTAATAACAAACCTGTTACGCATGTTGATGTTGGTTCAAGGATAGATGGGTTTGTAGCAAATGTTGCTTCATTCCGTCCGATAGAAGTAATTGACATTCGACCAATGGAATTGGAGTTGGAGAACTTTAAATTTTTGCAAATTGATCTTATGCAGCCATTGCAGGCTAATTACAACCAATATACCGATAGCCTGAGTTGTTTACATGCCCTGGAACATTTTGGATTAGGCAGATACGGTGATAAGATTGATTTTGATGGACACCTTAAAGGGTACAACAACCTCAAACAAATGTTGAAACCTGGTGGACTGTTTTATTTTTCAGTCCCTATCGGCCCACAACGAATTGAATTTAATGCTCACAGGGTATTTTCAGTTTCGTATCTACTTAAAATGGTAGAACCAGATTTTACTGTTGAAGATTTTTACTTTATAGATGATGATAATATGTTACACCATCAACCAGACCTGGAAATGGCAAATGCTACTGCAAATAGCTTTGGTTGTAATTATGGATGTGGGATTTTTATTCTAAGAAAAAGGTAGCGGTGAGTCAGCAAGAGTTTACTTTAAAGCAACCTTTATTAGTTAATGATGTCTCTAGATATCTGGTACTCATTGGAGCATTTCTGTTACTGGCAGGATATCCACTAACCATTCTTTCTGGAGATAAGTATCACTATTACATTTTTGCAGCTTGTTGTGCAGTAGTGGCAATGTTAACTTTCCGGCCTACTGTTTCAATTATTAAAGTTTGGTATTTTGTACCCTTACTTCTTTCACTTGCATACAATTTGTTAAGTCATTCTATTGATAAGTCATTTGTATTATCAATTCTTCCGTATGTAATAATTCCTGCAATATTCTTTAGTAGGATCTTTACAGATTTTCCCTTAGATCAGTTTATGAAGTTGTTCGAATACTTCACTATTTTAAATTTCATCGGCTTACTATTACAGATAAACGGAATTCAGTCACCTTTTCTACAACAGGGAATACTTTACTCTGTAGATGGACCGCAATTGAGATTCGGATCATTTTCAGGGGGAACGCTTGGTTTAGGTTTCGTAGGCTCAATTTCGGCAATCAATAGTTTTTACCGAATCATTTATTTAAAAGAGCGAACCTGGTGGAATATCATTGTATTAGTATTAGCATGGAGTACACTCTTAATAGGATTGTCAAGAAGGTTTTACCTTTTGACATTTGGCGTAATGACAGTGATTTGGATTTTTGGTGTTAATAGAAATGTATCCAAAACGAAAATAATTAAATTCGCTATTTACAGCATAGTGGCATTAGCCATTGTTTTATATCTGCTATATACTTTTCAGGGGGATAGTTTGCTTTTAAAAAGAGCTTTTTCTGTGGCTGATTTTGAAAACGATGATTCTAATGCTCTCAGATTAGTGAAGTGGATTACAGCAATAGAATCTTTTTTGAATAATATCTGGATGGGCAAGGGAATAGGTTCAGCCGGAATGATTGGTCATGTGCTTGAGGAAGGAGATAGTGTAGAAGATTTGAATGTTGCAGAAAGTTACTACCTGAAAGTTTTTGTTGAGTGTGGCGTATTTGTTGGAACTATTTTTCTTGGATTAATGATTTCTTTTTTTCGTAATGCGTTGAGCGGTTTAAGAGATAGAAAGGCTGCTTTACCTGCAGCAATTGTAATCTTTTTCTGTTTGGATTGTTTAATGAGTACATCTTTGGAAGGGCCTATTGGAGCATTACTTTTTTGGCTTTCTTGCGGTATGTTATTTTTTAGAAAAAGACAGGAGTTGAAACTTGGTTGATTCGCAGATAAGCTCAAGTCCATTCATTTCTGTTTGTATTCCAACATACAATAATGTGACCGCATTCGAGAGATGTATTGACTCAGTTCTTGAGCAATCTTATAGCAATTTCGAAATTGTTGTTACTGACGACAGTACTAGCAACGACACTGAACAACTTATCAATAGCAAATACCAAGGCAAGCTAACTTACAAGCGAAATTCGCCATCGTTGGGATCACCTGAGAATTGGAATGAAGTAATACGTTTAGCAAAAGGAGACTATATAAAAATGCTTCATCATGATGATTGGTTTTCTTCTAATACCGCACTAAGTTCATTTGCTATTGCTATTCAAAATGCCAGGGATAAGCCATCATTAATTTTTAGCAATGGATATAATATTTATCCTGAAGGAAAAAAGAAAAAGATCATCCGTCACAAAAACTTGCTTCAAAGATTAAAGCAACATCCTAATCCATCTGCCATTTGTTACTACAATTGGATAGGAGCTCCTAGCATGATGTGTATTAAGAAAGATGGTGCTGTTTCTTTTGATAAAAACAGTAAATGGTTTGTTGATTCCATCTTCTACTATGAATATTTGCAGCAGAATGGCTGGAGCTTTACATACATTGATCAATGCCTTTTAAACGTTACAGCCGGCAACAGTCAACAAGTAACGAATAGCTTATCTGAACTAGATAAATTTAACGAAGCGGTTTACATGTTTCGAAAGTGTACAGATCTTAAAAAGGAATCTAATAAATTCATCTTTCGCCTGTATATGCAGGAACTATGTTTAAGGTATAATATTTCGAAAGAGCAGTTACTGAATTCATTTCCCGAATTAACCGAACAGGATTTCGGTAGTTCCTGGTGGCGCAATATAAAAATGCCTTACCAATTTTTTGCAGCACTAAGATTTCTGCTTGTTAAGCGTAGCCTTTGAAAAACCTCTCATTATATATATCTAAAGCGATTACAACTATTTCTAGTTTTGCCTTTAATATCTATTTGGCAAGGCTTGCAGATGTTGAGTACTATGGGATATTTGGATTGTTCCTGAATTTAACCTTCCTATTTGGATTGCTTTGCGATTGGGGTCAATCAACTATTGGCCCTTTAGAGATTAATAAACTTGAAACAAAGCAGGAAAAGAATCATTTTTTAAGTCAGACAATCAATTTTCGAATATTCATCACTTTTGTCGCCCTCGTATCTTACTTAATTGTTATCTGGTGTGCATATCCGCAAAAAGTAGAATTCCTATTTTATGGCTGTTTTGTCATCTTCCTTAATTTTTTCAATTTCGATTGGCTATTACGTGTGCATGGAAAATTCGATATTATTTCTGCAAGGTTAATTACGAATGCGATATTAAATCTTGTATTTGTAGTACTTCTTTTCTACTTTCAGAGTAGTTTCCAGATGGTTTTTGTTACTTACTGTTTTGCACTATTTGCAAGCTTTCTAATAAGCAGTGTGTACATAATAAAACAAAAGTTAGTAAGCTACACATGGGCAGGATTAAATACAATAAAAGAGGATTGCCGTAAGTTCTTTTCAGGAACAAGGAACGCATTTTACGCTTTATTGATTTTCAACGGAATTTATTCGCTTAATATTCCTTTGTTATCATATTTCTCAACTGCTGAATCTACAAGCCTATACACCAGCTATTACACATTATTTTCAAGTGTTCTTTCGCTTATTATTATTGCCCAGGACATCTATCTTCCACTTTATTCTAAAAAAAATGATCAGCTTTTTTTTAATCAGTATAGTAAGTTGATACACACTGGGGGTATTTGTATTTTTCTAGCCTTTCTTTTACTACCATTATACTTCAACTATATTTATCCTTCTTCTTTTAAGATTGAATATAAGCAGGCATATCTACTGGCCTTCCTGGGACTTGTTTTTGCTTTCAGACTTACAACCACTCATTCTTACATGATACGGGGTAATTACAAGAAGTTCCTTTTGATCAATGGTATATCCATGTTTGTTTTTCTCATTGTAACTATCATTCATATAGCATTAAACAAATACAATCAGGATACAGCTTTGGTAAGTTTATTAATGGGGGAAACTGTATCTATTGCTTGTGCGATGCTACCCTTCAACAAGTCTGTAGCTAACATTAGCTTTTTTAAACACCTTTTTTTTGCAGTACTAGTTTTATTGGTGGTGCTGTACCTACGAAATAATTTAATTATTGCATTGGTGCTAATTGTTTTGTTGTATCAAATATTCAAATTTTATAAAAAGCTAGTCACTAAGGAGCTTGTTACAAATGAATAGGATGTCTGAGAACAATGTATCTGTACTTATATCGGTCTATAGGAAAGAGAATCCGGTGTTTTTAAGTCATGCGATCGATAGCATCCAAAAACAAACACTCCCTGTTGCTGAAATTATTTTGGTGAAGGATGGACCTTTGTCTCCAGAACTAGACAAGACTATTAACCAGTATCAAAATAGGTTTAAAAATTTAAAAGTCATTGAACTTCTCGTAAACCAGGGATTGGGTAAAGCTTTAGCTCATGGCTTAAGTTTTTGTAATTATGAATTGGTAGCTCGTATGGATACCGATGATATTGCGAGCCCAAATCGAATTCAGAAACAAGCAGAATTCATGATGTCTCATCCTGAAGTTGTGGTTCTGGGAACACAGATCTATGAATTTTCGCAGGTTCCGGAAGATGCTAATAGGATCAAGCAAGTTCCGGAATCATTTAGTAAGGTGAAGAAATTCGCAAAACTTAGAAATCCAATCAATCATCCCACAGTGATGTTTCGGAAAAGCAAGATACTTGCGGTAGGCTCTTATAAGGATATGCCTTTCTTTGAAGACTATTATCTATGGTTGAGGGTCTTAAAGAAAGGATATATTATAGAAAATTTAGATGAACCACTTTTGTATTTCCGCACTGGAGCAATGTTAGAGAGAAGAAGAGGAGCCAGCTACTTTAAGTACGAGTATCAGTTCTTTAAGCAAATATTGGCAGAAGGGTTACTAAGTTATAGTAACGTGTTTTTAATGATCCTTACCCGATTACCATTCCGTTTCCTGCCATCCCCATTATTAGTTTTGCTTTACAAAATGCTTAGATTAACGGGCGCTAAGGGGAAAAAAATTAGTGCTCAGTAAAATAATAAAAAGATATTTGCAGGCTATACTATTTTCGACCGTTTATTTTAAGTGATGAAAGTTAACATAGTTGGTGGATCTGGGTTTATCGGATTTTATCTGATCAAGAATTTATTGAAGTCAAGCTTCGAGGTTCATAATTTGGATAAAAGCCGATCAAAAGAGTACCCTGAATTAACGACAATAACAGATATCAGAAATCCTGAAGGACTATCCAACAATCTAGAACCATCTGATTGGTTGGTACTTCTTGCTGCCGAACATGCAGATAATGTAACTCCTACATCGTTATACTATGATGTAAACGTAAATGGTGCTAAGAACGTTATAGATATAGCAGAGCAAAAAGGTATCAGGAAAATCTTATTTACCAGCACAGTAGCTGTTTATGGGTTGAATAAAGTAAATCCAACTGAACATTCTCCAACAGATCCTTTTAATCATTACGGCAAGAGCAAATACCAGGCAGAAGAAATATTCAGGCAGTGGTATAACGAAAAGCCTAATGAAAGAAGTTTGGTTATCATTAGGCCAACAGTTGTATTCGGTCCTGGAAATATTGGTAACGTTTATAATTTATTGCATCAAATAGCAGTAAATAAATTTTTGATGATAGGCAAAGGCAATAACAAAAAGTCAATGTCCTATGTAGAGAATGTTGCCTCCTTTATCAGTTATTGTATAAAGCATGATCTTAAGGGTTACAATCTTTTTAATTACGCAGATAAACCCGATCTCACAACTAAAGAACTCGTACTTCAAGCCGAAGTAGCTCTTGGTAAAAAGATTCTTCCTTTACGAGTTCCATATTCGGTTGGGTTATTCGGTGGTTTTTGTTTTGATATGCTCTCAAAGATCACCAACAAAAAATACTCTATCAGTTCAGTTAGGATAAAAAAGTTTTGTGCAACAACACAATTTTCTTCTGTTCATATTGAGCAAACAGGATTCAAACCTGACTACACCTTGAATGAAGGGCTTGAAATTACCATGAAGAGCATTATTAATGGTAACGGCAAGCATTAGTTAGAATTGCAATTGATTCAACAACACAAGCAACAATGAAAAAAGCACTAGTTACAGGTATCACTGGTCAAGACGGTGCCTATTTAGCAGAACTATTGCTAAACAAAGGCTAAGAGGTACATGGTATAAAAAGAAGAAGTTCTCTTTTTAATACGGAAAGGATAGATCATTTATATCAGGACCCTCATGTAACACATCGTAACCTGATTTTACATTATGGTGATCTAACTGATTCTACCAATCTTATCCGGATCATCCAGGAAGTTCAACCAGACGAGATTTATAATCTTGCAGCAATGAGCCATGTGCATGTGAGTTTCGAAACACCGGAATACACTGCAAATGCTGATGGAATTGGAACACTGAGAATTTTGGAAGCGGTAAGACTTTTGGGATTAACTAAGAAAACAAGAATTTATCAGGCTTCTACTTCAGAGTTGTACGGATTAGTACAAGCTGTACCACAAAGCGAAACAACACCATTCTATCCAAGATCTCCTTATGCTGTAGCCAAGTTATATGGTTATTGGATAACAGTAAACTATCGTGAAGCTTACGGTATGTATGCATGTAACGGTATTCTCTTTAACCACGAATCACCTTTACGAGGTGAAACTTTTGTAACAAGAAAGATCACAAGGGGTGTTGCAAAGATTGCTCTAGGACTTCAGGATGTACTCTACCTTGGTAATATGAATTCTAAAAGAGATTGGGGACATGCCAAAGATTACGTTGAAGCGATGTATCGCATCTTACAACAAGATATCGCCGAAGACTATGTAATAGCTACCGGTGTAACTACAGAGATCAGGGATTTTGTGAGAATGGCTTTTGGTGAGGTAGGTATTGAAATTGAATTCAGCGGCGAAAAAAGAAGATGAGGTAGGCAAGATTGCAGCATGCAATGGTGAATACCAGGTTCCTGTTGGAACAACTGTAGTTAAAGTGGATCCAAGATATTATCGCCCAACAGAAGTTGAGCTTTTAATTGGAGATGCTACTAAAGCTAGAACTAAACTAGACTGGGAACCGAAATATTCTTTGGAAGATTTGGTGAAAGAAATGGTAGCATCAGATGTTGAAAGTTTTAGAAAAGAATTGCTTTTAAAGGAGAGCGGATTTGCTATTAAGAATCAATACGAGTAATGGAAAAGTCGTCGAAGATATATGTCGCAGGGCATAAAGGGATGGTTGGTAGTGCTATTGTACGAAAGCTCAATAAAGAAGGATTTAATAATCTTGTATTGAAAACTTCAAATGAACTTGATCTAAGAAGCCAACAACAAGTGCAGCAATTTTTTGCTGAAGAAAAACCTGAGTATGTTTTTTTAGCTGCAGCCAAGGTGGGTGGAATCAATGCCAACAATATTTATCGTGCAGAATTCCTTTATGATAATTTGATGATCGAGGCAAATGTGATAGATGCTGCTTACCGCAACAACGTTCAGAAACTTTTGTTTTTAGGATCGTCTTGTATCTACCCCAAGTTAGCTCCGCAGCCTTTAAAAGAAGACTCTTTGTTAACCGGTTTACTGGAATATACAAACGAGCCTTACGCTATTGCTAAGATCGCCGGCATTAAGTTGTGTGAAAATTACAGATTACAGTATAGTTGTGACTTCATCTCAGCAATGCCTACAAATCTTTATGGACCAAACGATAATTATGATTTAAATAATAGTCATGTTTTGCCTGCACTATTAAGAAAGATCATTACTGCAAAAAAAGCAGGACAAGAATCTATAGAATTGTGGGGTACGGGAACTCCTAAAAGGGAGTTTTTACACGTTGATGATCTTGCGGAAGCCTGTTTCTTTTTGATGGAAAATTACAGTGAACAGCAATTTGTAAATGTTGGGACTGGTGAGGATATTGCAATTATTGAATTAGCTAAATTAATAGCCGAGGTGGTTGAATATAATGGTGAGATCGTTACCAATTCAGCTATGCCAGATGGTACGCCGAGAAAGCTGATGGATGTTAGTAAGATCAATAACCTTGGTTGGAAAGCTTCTATTCCTTTGGAAGATGGAATTAGAATGGTATATGAAGAAGTAAAAGATAGAATTGATGAATTATAACCCTAAACTCATTTTTGATATTGGACTTCATAAAGGAGAAGATACATTTCATTACTTGAAACTGGGTTACAATGTTGTGGCTGTCGATGCTAATCCTCAGATGGTAAATTATTGCGAAAGAAAGTTTAGTAATGAATTAGCTCAAGGAAAGCTAAAAATAATTAATGCGGGAATTGGAAATGAGGATACGCCTCTCCCTTTTTATATTAATCTTACTAATAGTGAATGGAGTTCCTTCGAAAAAGAGCTTGGTGCCAGGAATAATACAAAGTATAAGATTATTGATGTTCCATGCATCTCCACTGCCAAGCTGTTCAACGAATTTGGAATTCCATACTATATGAAAGTAGATATCGAAGGATATGATTATTTATGCCTGCAAGATATTCCTGACTTTGGTCTTAAACCCAAATACGTTTCATGCGAAGCAAATGATCTTTCATGGTTGGAAATATTGCAAAAAAAAGGCTATAATAAATTTAAACTCATCAATCAAGCTGATAGCTATAGACCAATGAATTTAAGGCAGCAAAAGAATTGGATTTATACTAAGTTCCAAAAACTTAGGCGTGGTGTAGAGTTCGTAAAGAAAAAGACTGACCCACATTATTGTGGTGCTTCAGCATCGGGTCCTTTTGGTGAGGATAGTAAAGGTGAATGGAAATCTTTTGATATCATACGTGAGGAATATTTAGGCTTTTATCCAGAAAACAAAGGAAAACCTATCAATACAGTTAGTTGGTGGGATTTCCATGCAACTTTTCAATAATTAATTGATATGTATTTTCAAAATATAGCGGACATGGTTTCTGTGGCATCTGCTCCATCAGCAACCGATACCATTTTTGTAGATGGTTATAATACCCTCAACGATGGTGGTGGTGGTATTTTTATGTATAGAACATCATTAAGACCATCGTCGGAAAATAGAGGAACAATTTTTTTCCCAACCACAATAGGAATAAATGGTTGGTATGAAAGAATATTTTCTGTTCCAATTAATGTTCGTTGGTTTGATGTGTTCCCTTCGAATTCAGCATTAGACAATCAGACTAATTTTCAAAGATGTATAGACTTTGTTGCTATAACAGGAGGGAAAATATTCATACCCTCTGGTGAATATCATATAGATGAGAATTTAATATTAAAACAAGGTGTAACAATTGAAGGTGAAGTGCAATCGTCTCAGTCATTATTTAATAGATCTAATAAGAAGGGTACCATTTTAGTTTTCGATAATACAACTCAAAATGCTAATTGTATTGATTTTGAAGTACGAAGTTTTGGGTCTGGTATAATTAATTTATCAGTTTACATAAATAATAATAATCCGATAAATGCTGTAATAAGTATTGTTGGAGTTTTATATCCCATATTAAATAAAGTCGAAATTGGATCGACTACTGTAAGCCCAGGTTGTGGTCTTTTTTTATCATCCATCGGTCCCAATCCAACAAACGGGGCAATGGAGACGCTTTATGGTTCTTTTACGGATGTAAATGTTAGCCTAAATGATCCAGAAGATATACACGAAGGATCCTTATCTATTGCCTTAAAAATTGTCGGAGGTTTTTTCCAATCAATGTCTTCATATTTTCCACTTGTTGTTAATGCAAATACTTTTACAAGTTGCCATTTTCATGCAAAAAATATTGCACTTCAGGTTGATGAAATTGTTGCCAACAATAAAAAATTCTATAATCAATCATTGACATTTTTAGGATGTTCATTTGAAGTAAGCTATTATACTGGATATATCTCTGCTAATTCTCCTATAGTAGTTAGCAATTTTAATAATCTACATGGTTCTGCAAGTATTCCTGGTGATTGGTTAGTGTTTCCATGGATTCAGATAGATTCTACTCGTGTAGGTTCGTTTCAGGGCTGCTATTTTGAATTTAGTGGCTTTCCTTCTTCTCTTACTTTTAATAATATTATTTATCCTTCAGAAAGAATAATTGGAGCAATTTATTTAGGACTAGAAACTATTAGCATTTCACTTGAAAATAGTACAATTTATTCAGCTCTTTTGGATTATGGTAATGCTAATTCCGCTCAGTTTCTTCCAAATGGATATAAATATTGCACTTATGAAATGCCAAGATTAATCCAAACAAAAAACAATATAAATAATCAGGCTATTAATGCATATTCATATGAGAATGTATCTTTCCAAAAGACTCCAAGTTCAGAGGATTATAAAGAGAATGTTATTGGGTTACAAAATTTTGAAGATGTCCTAATTAAAGAAAGAGGCACCTACGTATTTCAAAGTTTAGTTACCTTTTATCAAGACTTTCCATCCGGATCAGGACAATTTTGTCAAATGCGGATTAAAGTTTTTAGCTCTGGGGGCGTCCAATATATTTATGGCCCCATCAAATATGGAAGCGGTAGCACTCAAAACACTATAACAGCTGAGATATGTTGTTTAGCTACAATGAATCGGGGTGATATGGCACAGGTTCAGGTAATTCAAAATACCGGAAGTATTCAATCATTAACACCTGATGCTTCAAATAATTACTTAGAGATATACAAAATTTAATTTCAATGCATGGATAGAATGGGTTGCAAAACTCCTTTTCCAAAACTTTAGCGTTAAGGTTTACTCGTTGAAACAAATAAACTTCTGCTTTACTTTTATGCCCCTAATAAAACACGATCTGCATTTATATTCGATTTTATGTTGCCCTTTATCTAAAGGCAATTTGGAAAAGAATGCGACTAGTTTTTTTAGTCCTGATAGCGGTATCGCTTATCCAATCATTCCATCTCCTGCAGGAGAAATTATTGACTTGCGAATTAAATACCCAACAACTTTTCAAACCAAAGAGCAAAAAGAGTGGAGCCGTGTTCAGGAACATTATGAGCAGTTCGATGATGCACAGTTTAGCAAGGATAATCTTGATGAATACCAGGCTGAAATTGATTCTGTTAAAGAAATTTATGAGAAAGAATTTCTATTGGAAGGAGCGATATTAGATGTTGGTGGACAACAAGGAAGATTGAGACATTTTATAGACCCTAAAAAAAATCTTTTTTATGTTTCCATTGATCCTTTCATCAATGTTTTTAGAGACGCATCTAAACCAAACTTATTGAAAGCGTATCCATCTTTAAAAGAGCCTTGCTATTTTCTCGGTTGTCATGCAGAGCATCTTCCTTTCAAGGCAGAAACATTCGATTGGATTCACATGAGGTCATGTATTGACCACTTTAGCGATCCCTATCTCGCAATGAAAGAAGCCTATCGTGTTTTGAAACCAGGAGGTAGGGTGTTAATTGGTATTGCCATTATGCAGGGATTGAAGTCTGAACAGTATAAAGGGCTTATGCAACGTATCTCGGGCAAGATTAAAACAAACGGACTTGCTGCAACAGCAAAAGGAATTTTTGAAAAAGTATTAGGTAAGATCAATAAGCGTTTTGATGATCATAATTTTAGATTCTCTCGGGAAAGTCTGGTTCAGCTAGTTACAGATGCTGGATTGCAAGTAGAGAAAGAACATTGGCAAAAGCCTCCCTTTTCTTATGTTTTGTATTTGTCTGCCAGAAAGCCGTCTCATTAGTTCATTATAGTGACGAAGTCTAAACTGCTAATTATTCATAACCGTCTTGTAATAGGTGGTCCGGCTTTGGATACAATTCCCTTAGCTTATCATTTAAAAGAGGATTTTGATATTCATATTTTATATGGATGTAAAGAGAAGGACGAAATCGAGCCTTCTTTTCTGCTTAATAAATACCCTGGATTAAAATTAGTGAATATACCTTTTCTTAAAAGAAGCCCAAATGTTATCCAGGATGTTAGAACCTATCAATTCATAGCAAAGTACATCAGTCAATTTCAACCCGATATCGTTCACACACATGGAGCTAAGGTTGGTATTCTTGGTAGAATTGCAGCAAGAAGAGCAAAAGTCAGACTCATTGTACATACATTTCACGGGCATCTGTTTCATTCCTATTTTAATGAAATTGTATCTTCTGCCATGGTCTTTATTGAACGACGAATGGTACGATTCACACACAAGATCATTGCACTAAGCAAATCACAAAAACTAGAATTAACCAAAGCATTGAATCTTAAGGAAGATTCAATGCTTGAGATCGTTCCATTAGGAGTAGATTATATTGACCATTCTCTTCGAGATCATTACCATCAGGCTTTCAAGCGAACTTATCACACTAATAACAACACAGTTAATATTGGCTTGCTTGGCCGAATGGTGCCAATAAAAAATCCAATTTTCTTTCTAAAAGTTGCTCAGGAAATTCTCATTAAAAGACAAAGAGATCACATCAGGTTCTTTATCGTAGGCGATGGAGAAGAATTACGTTCAATGAAGGAGTTTCTGACTCAAAATGAAATTGAGTACACGGAAAAATATGATGATAAAGCTGTTGTATTCACATCATGGGTTCAAAATGTTCAAAGCATCTTGGAAGGTTTGGATATGGTTGTTCTTACCTCCTTTAATGAAGGAACACCCCTGTCTCTTATCGAAGCCCAAATGTGTGGTAAACCTGTTGTGGCAGTTAATGTAGGAGGTGTAAGCGACACACTCCTGGATGGAGCAACTGGTTTTCTTTTACCAGATCATGATATCTCAAAATTTGCTGATGCAGTTCTTCGGCTTGTTGATGATAAAGTGCTTAGAGATAAAATGGAGGTAGAAGCCGTGATTTTCGCTTCGGCAAATTTTTCAAAAAAAGAGGAGATTGATCGGACGAGGGGTATATACATGTCTCATAAAACACTTTAATATTGCAATCGAAATGAATAAGAATATATTAATCACTGGGGGAGCCGGTTTTATTGGTTCTCATGTGGTTCGTTTGTTTGTAAAAAGGTATCCAGATTATAAGATCATCAATTTGGATGCTTTGACTTATGCAGGTAATCTGGAAAATCTTTCAGATGTTGATCACAATTCAAATTATGTATTTGAGAAGGTAAACATTCTTGATGCTCAATCTTTAAACAGGGTTTTTGTAGAACATGATATAACGGATGTGATACACCTTGCTGCAGAATCTCATGTTGACCGGTCAATCCTTTCTCCGCTTGATTTTGTTTATACCAATGTGATTGGAACCGTAAACCTTTTAAATGCTGCTAAGGAGCATTGGAAAGCAGATTTAGCACAGCATCTGTTTTATCACGTTTCAACTGATGAAGTTTATGGTGCTTTAGGAGAAACAGGATTATTCACAGAAACAACTTCTTATCATCCAAATTCTCCATATTCTGCAAGTAAAGCTTCTTCAGATCATTTCGTGAGAGCTTATGCAGAAACGTATCACATGAAAACAGTGATCACAAACTGTTCTAATAACTACGGACCTTATCATTTCCCTGAAAAACTGATTCCACTTTTTATCAATAATATCCTCACCAAAAAATCTTTACCCGTTTATGGTGATGGATTATATACCAGAGATTGGTTGTATGTAAAAGACCATGCTCTTGCGATTGATCTGGTATTTCATAATGGAAAGCGAGATGAAACTTACAACATAGGTGGTTTTAACGAGTGGAGAAACATCGACCTGGTAAAACTTCTTTGTAAGCTGATGGATGAGAAACTTGGAAATGCTCCAGGCACAAGCGAAGTTTTGATCACTTATGTAAAAGATCGACCAGGGCATGATCGTAGATACGCTATTGATGCTGCCAAGATCAACAAAGAACTTGGTTGGAAACCTACAGTTACTTTCGAACAAGGGCTTAGCGAGACAATAGATTGGTACCTCACCAATAAAGAATGGTTGAATAATGTAACCTCCGGAACTTACCAATCTTATTATCAAAATATGTACACTGATAGATAATTTTCATGCAAGTAGAACAAACGCCACTAAAAGACTGCTATTTAATTCGGGATAGATTTTTCCGTGACGACAGAGGATATTTTTTTGAAAGCTTTAATAAAAAGCGTTTTGCTGAGCTTACTGGGTTGCAGGTTGACTTTGTTCAGGATAATCAATCAATGTCTGAATACGGTGTGTTAAGAGGATTGCATTTTCAAAAAGGAGAATTTGCACAAGCCAAACTTGTAAGAGTTTTGCAAGGTTCAGTCCTCGATATTGCAGTAGATATCAGAAGAGATTCTCCTACATTTGGTCAATCCTTTTCTGTTGAGCTATCAGAATCTTCTGAAACACAATTTTTTGTTCCTCGTGGATTTGCTCACGGCTTTATAGTGCTCAGCGAAACGGCAACTTTTTTTTACAAGTGTGATAATTATTATAATAAAGATGCTGAAGGTGGCATTGCTTACAATGATCCTGATCTCGCAATAGACTGGAAAGTAGATGCTGCATCTATCATATTATCCGAGAAAGATAAATTGCATCCCACCCTACAACAAATTCACAACAGCTTATGAAAGGTATAATTCTAGCCGGCGGAAGTGGTACAAGATTGTATCCAATAACCAAAGCTATCAGTAAACAATTAATGCCTGTTTATGATAAGCCGATGATCTATTATCCGCTTTCAATCTTGATGTTAGCCGGAATAAAAGACATCCTTATTATCACCACACCTGAAGATTCATCTCAGTTTCAGCGGTTACTTGGAAATGGTGATGAAGTGGGTTGCAATTTTACATATGCTGTTCAATCAGTTCCAAACGGACTTGCACAAGCCTTTGTAATCGGGGAAGATTTTGTAGGAGATGATAAAGTTGCTTTGATACTTGGTGATAATATATTCTATGGTGCTGGCTTAAGTGAACTTGTTCGTTCGTTCAATGACGTAGAAGGGGCAGCAATTTTTGCGTACGAAGTGAACGATCCAGACCGTTATGGTGTTGTAGAATTTGATGATGAATTCAATGCGATGTCAATTGAGGAAAAGCCAAATCAGCCTAAATCAAATTATGCTGTGCCAGGGCTTTATTTCTACGATAACTCAGTGTTGGAGATTGCAAAGAATTTGCAACCTTCTGCAAGAGGGGAGTACGAGATCACAGACGTAAATAAAGTATATCTCCAGCAAGGCAATTTGAAAGTGGGAGTGATGAGCAGAGGTACAGCTTGGTTGGATACTGGTACTTTTGATTCATTGAGTGATGCTTCTGAGTTTGTTCGGGTAATTGAAAAGAGACAAAGCCAAAAGATCGGGTGTATAGAAGAAATAGCTTATCGCAGGGGATTTATTGATCATCAACAGCTACTCAGCCTTGCTGATAAATATGAAAAAAGCGGCTACGGGCAATATCTTAGAAATATCAAGTAATAGCATGTTCGAAGAGGTAATCTTAGTTAATGAGCAAGATAACGAGATCGGCAGAATGGAAAAAATGGAGGCTCACGAAAAAGCAATCCTTCACAGAGCTTTCAGCATTTTCATTTTCAACAGCAATCAGGAAATGCTTCTTCAGCAAAGAGCACTAACTAAATACCACAGTGCTGGTCTTTGGACAAATGCATGCTGCAGTCATCCAAGACCTGGCGAGACAACGATAAATGCTGCAAAAAGAAGACTAATTGAAGAGTTAGGATTCAGCACAAACATTCAGCAAGTGTTTCATTTCACTTACAAGACTACTTTCGATAATGGGCTTACTGAACATGAGTTTGATCATGTGTTTATAGGTACTTACGATCAACATATTTCTCCTAATCCAGATGAGGTACAAAGCATTTCTTTCATGCACATGGATGATATCTTATCTTCTCTCGCTTCAGAACCAGCTAAATACACTGCCTGGTTTCAAATCGCTTTTCCAAAAGTTTATGACTGGTGGAAAGCATCTTCTCTTTCTTAATCTTTTCTACAGTTAACTCGCTATTTTTGTGCTCCGGCTTCGTAGTACAATGGATAGTATAAGAGTTTCCGAAGCTCCAGATCCAGGTTCGATTCCTGGCGAAGCCACTATCCTCTTTAATTTTCCTTTTTAAGTCAGGTTAATATCTCTCTTTATCTTCCGTTCCCGTACGTACGGGACTCTTCAACTGTAACAATCCTATTGTGCAACAATCACCTGTAACTCACTTGTACAGAATAATTTTTTTCAGCTAAGTTTGGTAAAACAAGCCTCATGAAACTTCTGCTAACTTTCCTTGTAAGCTTCATAGTCACTAATTTATTTGCATTTAGCGATTCAACATATAAATATCAACTTCCAGATTCCGTTACCGCAGTTTCGCTTATTGCAGATGTGAACATCCAATCTGTAGGCAAAAAGGAAAGCTTTGTTGGTATTCAAACTAAAAACATCAGACTTTCTTTAGAAGCTGATAAGAAAGAAAAAGGGATTTCTTTCGAGTTCCCAAAATCAGCAACTGTAATTGCAACGGGCATCAATGTTGAAAAAGAAGCAGGTGAACTTGAATGGGAATTCAATTGGAAAACAAGCACTACCTACAAACTATTAATTGCATCTGCTTCAGATTCTGCAGAGAACTTTGTGCTATACTCAGGCTATATCTTTCTTCCAGAAGAAATGAAGTGGAAACTCATCGGTACTTGCAAGATTACCGGAGATCGAAATAGCCTCAAAGAAGCATCTGTTTTCTCTTCAGGTAAGAAAAACAAAGCAATTGCATCTGTTACGAACGTTTGGGTTCAACGAATTGCCGGCTCATGGAAATCGTTGCAAGAAAATTCTTCAATTAGACCTTCAATCAATCCTCTTCCTAATATTGATAGTGTTCAACAATATCAGCAAGATAAAGAGAAGATAGAAAAGACAATCGCTGATAGTAAAGCAGAAGCAATGCAATCTATAGAAGGTGTTTACTACAAGATCATCAATCCAGGCACAGGGAAATCATTCACTGTAGCTGATTCAATTACTGCAAAATACCAGCTTCGCATCTTCGGTACCAACGAAGTCATTAGCGGCAGCGAAACCGAATCGTACACATTTGCACTCAAGTCTCTGATCAAAGCATGGCAGTTAGCAGTGCCTCTCGTAAAAACCGGCGGAAAGATCAAGCTGATAATTCCTTCCGGTTTAGCCTATTCTATACGAACCCGGGCACCCAAAATTCCTCCTAACAGCATATTAGAATTTGAAGTTGAAGTTCTGGATGCAAAACCCGCTGCTAAATAGCTTTAAGGTTTTGTAAACCTCCTTTAACCTAAAATTAAATTGATAATGAGCCGTTTGCATCTAAGTTTACGGCATGCTATCTCCTATACTTAACCTTGATAAGGTGAAGCTTGCAACCGAATCGGTTTCAGTTTATGATGAACAGCTGAACATTACCTTATGGAATCCTGCGATAGAGAAACGAACAGGAGTTGCTGAAAAAGATGTCGTAGGTAAATGCTTTTTGGATTTTTTCCCCTACGTCAAAGATGATCAGCGAACTAAGTTTCTGAATATCGCTATGTCAACAGATCAATGTTTCTTTTTCCCAAACATGATCTACTTGTACATTCAGCCTTTTTCATATTACACACAATACATCCAACCACTAAAAAAAGATGGTAAAGTTATAGGGGTGATCAATATTGTTAAGGATCATAGCATTGAGGAAAATTTTCAGCCTAATGATTTTCTTGGTTTCTTTGAAGATGAGCAGTTAAGTGCTGTTCCGTCTTTTACAAATGACAAGGATCGGGCTCATCTCTGACACACATGGCTTTCTTGACGAAGCAGTTTTCAAGCATTTTGCTGATTGCAATGAGATCTGGCATGCAGGCGATTTTGGAAATAGCCAGCTTGCTGAACAACTTACGCATCAATCTGGCTTACCTGTAAAAGGTGTTTATGGCAACATTGATGGCTACGATGTCAGGAGCATTTATCCTGAAGTACTACAATTCACTTGTGAGCAAGTGAATGTTTACATGAAACACATCGGTGGCTATCCAAAACGCTATGCACCTGGTGTAAAAAAGGATTTGATCGCTGCTAAAGCAAAACTCTTCATTAGCGGACATTCACATATTCTGAAGGTGATCTATGATGATGAAATTAATTGCCTTCACATCAATCCCGGAGCTGCAGGAAAACAAGGTTGGCACAAGGTGAGAACAATCGTTCGATTCACCATTGATGGTGCTGACATCAAAGATTGCGAAGTGATAGAACTTGGGAAAAGAAGTTAAGCTTGCACCAGGAAGATTGCTAACTTCTTATGAATGTCTGGTGCTTTTGTTTTCCAATGGCGAACAGTTTTGGTTTGGATGCTTTCTGTAGGTGAGGTAATATCTACCGCCAAACAAATTCGGGTTTCTTCCTTGCAAGTCTGTAATAACTCTGCAAGCATCTGATTATTTCGATATGGCGTTTCAATAAAGATCTGTGTACATTTTCGCTTAGCTGAATCAGCCTCCAACTCCCTGATTGCTTTTCTTCTCTCAATATTATCTATAGGCAAGTAACCAACAAACTGAAAGCTTTGTCCGTTCATTCCGCTTGCCATTAATGCCAGCAAAATAGAACTTGGTCCAACCAAAGGCTTTACTGTAGTACCTAGTTTCTGAGCTGCTTCTACCAGTAATTGCCCTGGATCAGCAATTCCAGGACAACCGGCTTCACTTATGATCCCGATGTTCCTGCCCTCTTTCAATATTGATATAAACTGCTGTTGCACTTCGGCTTCCGCTTTGTGAATCGTAAACCAGCGATAGTCATCAATCACCATCTCTCTCCACATCTTCTTTAAATATCTTCTTGCGAATCTTTCATTTTCAACAAAAAAAACCTGGCAGCCTTTCACTACATCAACTATATAAGTAGGAATTGTTTCAACAGCATCCTCATACAAAAAAGACGGTATAAGATAAACTTTGCCTAAGCTCATATAGTAACTGGAGTTGATGTTTTATAACGCTGTAAGCTTAGTGTTGCTGCTACTACAGCATAAGCAGGAGCTAAGATCCATCCAATTATAGGCAACAAATGCATCAGGTAAAAAACCATTCCGTTGCCAATTGCCAATCCTTTATGTTGACCGATGAAGTATATACTTTCTCCAACCGTTTTTTTATGACGTTCCATGCTGTAATCCAACATTGAAAACCCATAGTAATAGCACTCTACAAACAAGCTTAGGATTGGTGCAGGCCATCCAACAATCGGCAACAAAGACATGAGGGCAATAAAGATCACGTAAACAGTTTGCCAAAGAGCATTTCTTACTGAGACTTTAATTCCTCTGATAATATCCGAAGCTAATTGCTTCAAACTAAAAGGGAAATCTCTCCCTTCGATAATTGATTCGGTTTTCTCACTCAAGTATGCAAAAACTGGTGAGCCGATGATCAGCCATACATATTTGAATAAAGAAAAGTAGAACAGCATGATAATCACCCACAATATCAATCCGCCGAAGGCTAACAGAAAATCTACTGTAGCACTGCTGATCTTTTCTTGCCAGCTGGTAAGTCCGGTTACATTCTTCACCCACTCAAAAAAGCTGTTTGCACTCACACCGAAGTAGTACATACTCACTACGAATAAAATGCAATAGAGGATTCCGGGTATAAGGATCCACTTCCAAAGCCTGTGTTTACGAATAAACTCATGGGCTTTGCCGTAAGATTGTATGGCAATGATGAGGTCTTTGAGCAACGGAACTAAATTTGCAGCCCGAAATTATACCTTTCATCCTCCAAATGCAATGACATCATTTAATCTTTCCTCAATTAATAAACTGCCGAAGAATTTTTACCAACGTAAAGATGTTGTCAAGATCGCCAGGGAACTTTTAGGAAAGATCCTGGTAACAAACTTCGACAACATTCTTACAGCAGGACGAATTGTAGAAACAGAAGCCTATAACGGTGCTATTGACAAAGCTTCTCATGCATTTGGTAATCGAAGAACAAATCGTACCGAAGTAATGTTTGGAGAAGGAGGATTATCGTATGTATATCTCTGTTACGGTATTCACCACCTGTTCAATGTAGTGACGAATGCACTGGACACACCTCATGCTGTTTTGATAAGAGCCGTAGAGCCATTGGTTGGAATAGAGGATATGTTGATCAGAACCGGAAAAAAGAAACTGGATAGCACCCTCACTCGTGGTCCGGGAAATGTTTCAAAAGCTTTGGGCATTTATACAAGGCATACTGCTTTAAGTTTATCTAGTAATGAGCTTTTTATTGCTGATGATGGCTTTAAATTCAAGGGAGCCCAGATTGTAGCGACACCTCGAATTGGTGTTGATTATGCCGGAGCTGATGCTTTGCTGCCATATCGGTTCATAGTTAAGGGTAATCCTTATGTTAGTGGAAAGCGTACTTGAGGCTAGTTGCTGGAAGTTGGTTCAGATGCTGGCTGCTGGTTTTCTTGTCAATAGAACAGCTAATAAACAACAGCAGGCATCCCGCTACTAGCCTCCAGCTTAAACCTGTGAATAAACAGACACTATCTTAGAAATTAAACAAACAAGTATCCAGCATCTAGCATCCAGACTTCCTGCATCCAGTTTTTCCCTACTTTCGCAACCATGAATGCAGCCAGCAACTGCCCGGATTTCCAGCACACCATTGAAAAAGCAATCACTATTTCGGGTGTCGGTATTCACACCGGTACTTCTGTGAATATGACGCTTACTCCCTCTGAACCAAATACTGGAATCATCTTTCAACGTATTGATCTAGAAGGACAACCGACTGTAAAAGCAGACGTTGACTTCGTTACAGAAACTCGTAGGAGCACTACTTTAGAGAACAACGGAGCTAAAGTCAGCACCGTTGAGCATCTTTTAGCAGCGTTAGTCGGAACAGGTGTAGATAATGTACTGGTAAAGCTGGATGGTCCGGAATTACCAATTTTAGATGGTAGCTCTAAGCCTTTTGTTGATGCTATTTTGGAAACTGGCGTAAAGCAGCAAAATGCCATTAAAACTTATTACAAGCTAAAGCAGAACATTTACTTTACTGATGAAGATGGCAAAGTGGAAATGGTTGCAATGCCTGCTGATAATTATCGCATCAATACATTAATCGATTTCAACTCCCAAGTACTTGGTACTCAGCATGCTTCTTTAAAAGATATTGCTGATTTTAAAGAAGAGATCGCACCTTGCAGAACCTTTTCTTTCTTTCACGAACTGGAGTTTTTGCTCTCTAACAACCTTATTAAAGGTGGAGATATCAATAATGCCATCGTTGTAGTTGAAAAGTCAGTAACTGATGAACAGCTTCAAAGACTGTCTCAACACTTTGGGCATGTTCAAAAATTTGAGATAACCAGTCAAGGGTATCTTAATAACCTGGAACTGCGATTCTCAAATGAACCTGCAAGGCATAAATTGTTAGATCTTGTGGGTGATCTTGCTTTAGTAGGATTTCCATTTAAGGCTCAAATTATTGCCAATCGTCCAGGACATGCCAGTAATGTGGCTTTTGCCAAAAAGATCAAAGAACATATCAAAAAGGTAAAGAATGCTGCCAATGTACCGCAGTATGATCCTGGCAAACCTCCTGTTTACGATATTCATGGTATAGAGAAGATTTTACCACATCGCTATCCTTTTTTATTGGTAGATAAAATAATCGAACTGGATTCTAAACATGTTATCGGGGTTAAAAATGTAACTTTCAACGAGCCTTTCTTCCAGGGACATTTCCCCGGAAATAGTGTGATGCCTGGTGTGTTGATGGTAGAAGCCCTGGCTCAGTGTGGTGGAATTCTGGCAATTACAAGTGTTGGTGAGGAAGGTGACAAGTTTGATACGTATTTTGTGAAGATCGACAACTGTAAATTCAAACAAAAAGTGGTTCCGGGAGATACTTTAATTTTAAAGATGGAGTTATCACATCCAATACGTAGAGGAATGTGTGAAATGCATGGTACCGTGTTCGTTGGTGATAAAATTGTGGCAGAAGGCGATCTTACAGCTCAAATCGTAAAACAGAAAAATGATTAGTCCTTTAGCACAAATACACCCAAAAGCCAAGATTGGCAATAGCGTTTCCATAGATGCTTTTTGTGTTATTGAGGCTGATGTTGAAATAGGAGAAGGAACTCACATCATGCCCAATGTTTGTGTGTTTAACGGAAGCCGAATTGGTAAGAACTGCACCATTTTTCCAGGAGCTGTAATTGGTGCAATTCCACAAGATCTTAAGTTTAAAGGTGAAGAAACAACTGCGGTAATTGGAGATAATACAACACTTAGAGAATGTGTAACCATTCACCGTGGTACCCAAGATAAATGGACTACCAAAGTTGGTAGCAATTGTTTAATAATGGCTTATAGTCATGTTGCTCACGATTGTACTGTGGGTAATCATGTTATTCTGGCTAATGGTGTTCAATTAGCTGGTCATGTGGTGATTGATGATTTTGCCAGAGTAGGTGGTTTAACAGGTGTTCACCAATTCATCCACCTTGGTGCTCACACTTATATTGCCGGTCAAATTGTTATCAGGAAAGATGTTCCGCCATTTGTAAAGGCAGCAAGAGATCCGCTAAGTTATGTTGGTGTGAACGTTGTTGGATTAGAAAGAAACGGTTATAACAAAGAAGCAATTCGTCAGATTCACGATATCTATCACCTTGTTTTTGTTCAGGGAAATTCTACTTCAAAAGCATTGGAGATCATCCAGGCTACAGTTGAAGATTCTGACATCAAAAACCAGATCGTCAGCTTTATAAAAAGTTCAACCACAGGTATCATTAAGAGGCATAAGGATACAACTAACGAAGACTACGGTTTCTAACCAACCCTCCTGCATGAATATCACTCTCGAAAAAGCAGGTAAACGATTTAACAGGGATTGGATCTTCCGCAATTTTACTCATGCGTTTAAGCCAGGAGGCAAGTACGCTATTACCGGTCCAAATGGTAGTGGAAAAAGTACGTTGCTGCAGGTACTGGCTGGTAGCATGAATACAACTGAAGGTAGTGTTGAGTGGAGTTTAACCCCCGGCAAGTTGACTGATGAAAATACACATAAGCATATAGCGATTGCTGCACCATATCTTGAAGTGATTGAAGAGATGACAGCAAAAGAGTTTCTTGAGTTTCATTCAGTATTCAAGAAATTGATCTTACCCATTGATGAGATACTGAGCATTATCGGACTAGATAAAACTACCGGCAAACAAATCCGGAACTTTAGTAGCGGCATGAAGCAGAGAGTAAAACTTGCCCAGGCAATTTTTTCGGATGTTCCTAGTTTGATGTTAGATGAACCTTGTACAAACCTGGATACTGCTGGCTATGAGCTCTACCATCAACTCATCACGAACTACTGCCAGAATCGTTTGGTGATTGTTAGCAGTAACGATCTGAACGAATATGATTTCTGCCAGCAAAAGATTAGCATTACTGATTTTAAGAAGTGAGTATGGATTTTACTTTCAACGAAGAAGGGTTCACATTTAATTCAAGATTTTGGAGTTGGATTGATATTGAAAGTATTATTGCTTACCAAGTTGATTTGATGACATTCGACGAAATCTGTATTGACATTGTTTTAAAGGGATCAATTATTACTTTATCTGAAGAAGCAGATGGATTTAATGAGTTCCTAGGTATTTGTTCTAGAAAATTGAAAGGTTTTATGAATGATTGGTTTTCTAAAGTTGCTTTTCCTGCGTTTGCCACTAACCAGACTCTACTTTATTCTTGTTGAATCGCATCTTGCAGTCGAAGTGTGCGACGCAACCAAAGCTGAATAGTAGCCCAACCGCTAAGTTCACAAAATAATCCGTGTAAATCAGTGCAATCCGTGGCAAACAAAAAGTCTCGCCAAAGCGAGACTTTTACTACCTATTCAGATGGGTACGGATGAAACTATTTTGTGTATTTGAAAGCCGGAGTCAAGATCCAGCCACCACTTTTTAAGGTGTACTTGATCACATAATAGCGATTGCTTGTGTTGCCATTATCTTCTGTGATGTTATAGTTCTTACGCTGTAAAGAATTTGTTGGGATCGGTTCTTCGTGAATAAAGCAGAGCATGTTCTCATAAGGTCCACTCATGATCTCCATTTTGGCAACGTTCTTTTCATACAAGCTGCTAAACTGTAGCTTTAGTGCATTGCCTTGCCCTAATGCTTTCACATCGGCAATAGCCACGTTTGCGTCTTTATAAAAGACATTGCCAGTTACCTGTGGTTCAGGTTCAGTAACGTCTTTCTGGCTGCAAGAGGCGAAAGCCACAATTGCAATAACAGCAAATAAATTTTTTTTCATGAGTCGCTTTTTGAGCGGCTCTTCGTAAGATGATTGGCTTTATTAGGCTTGTCAGGGGATATTAGGATTCGAGTGCGGTGCTGATGCTTTAGCACAGCTACTATTGCCAATTCGATGCCAAGGTAAAAAAACTTCACAAGCTGGTGAGTATCAAGTAACCAATTTTTTACATCATTAATATAAATTCCAAATTCTGGTTTAACTCTCCCAAAACTGGAAACTATTTATCATATTGAATCCCTCAAAATGGTCAGCCAATGTTGTATTTCCCTTCAGGCATTAGGGCTAAACTTCATCTATATTTAATTATCTTCGCAACACTCACTCACACAATAGGTTTGAGGACATGAGAATAACGATTACGAACATCTTAAAACACAACCAAACAAATGGATCCTATCATCATACAGGTGGTCATTGGCGTAATTGCCCTAATTGTGGGCATTATAGCGGGTAAAGTCATCTTTGCTAGAAATACTAGAAAGCAAGTAGAAGATGCAGAATTACAGGTACAAAGCATCTTAAAAGAAGCAGAACTTAGAGCAGAAACCCTAAAAAAGGAAAAACAGCTTGAGGCAAAAGAGCGTTTCGTTCAACTGAAAGCTGAGCATGATAAAGAGGTTCTGGACAAGAACCGTAAGATCGGTGATGCTGAGAACAGGTTGAAGCAGAAAGAGCTTTCAATCACTCAGAAAGAGACTTCTTTAGAAAAGCAGATCAAAGAAAACGATGCAATCAAGGAGAATCTGAATCGCCAGATAGAAGTGGTGAGCCAGAAGCGAACTGAACTGGAAAAGCACCAGGAAGAGCATATCCGTCGTTTAGAAAAAATAGCTGGCTTAACAGCAGATGAAGCTCGTAACCAATTGATCGAAAGCTTAAAACAGGAAGCTCAAACCAAAGCATTAAGCATTCAGCAGGAAATTATTGAAGAAGCCAAAGGCAAGGCAAATAAAGAGGCTCGTAAACTTGTAATTCAATCAATCCAGCGTACTGCTGCTGAGGTAACGATCGAAAATACGGTTACGGTTTTCAACCTTGAAAGTGATGAGATCAAAGGTCAAATCATCGGTCGTGAGGGTAGAAACATCAGGGCTATTGAAGCTGCAACCGGTGTTGATCTGATCGTTGATGATACTCCGGAAGCAATTATTCTTTCTTCATTCGATCCACTTCGTCGTGAAATTGCTCGTTTGGCACTTCAGCGATTGGTTACAGATGGTCGTATCCACCCGGCAAGAATTGAAGAGGTGGTGGAGAAAACTCGTCGCCAGCTTGAAGAGCAGGTGATGGAGATCGGTGAAAGAACTGTTATTGAACTTGGCATTCATGGTTTACACAAAGAGTTAGTTCGTATCGTTGGTAAAATGCGTTTCCGTTCTTCTTACGGACAAAACTTATTAATGCACAGTCGTGAAACTGCAAATCTTTGTGGTATCATGGCAGCCGAGTTGGGATTGAATCCTAAGTTGGCAAAACGTGCAGGCTTACTCCACGATATTGGTAAAGTACCAGACGAAGAAACAGAATTGAGCCACGCATTGCTTGGTGCTAAGTTGGCTGAAAAATACGGAGAGAATCCTGCTGTGGTAAATGCAATTGGTGCTCACCACGATGAAATGGAGATGCAGTATGTCATATCTCCTATTATCCAGGCTTGCGATGCTATAAGTGGTGCAAGACCAGGTGCAAGAAGAGAGATCATGCAGCAGTATTTGCAGCGTATAAAGGATCTTGAAAATCTGGCTTTGGCTTACCAGGGTGTAGAGAAAGCTTATGCAATACAAGCAGGAAGAGAACTTCGTGTGATTGTTGAAGCTGATAGAGTAACGGATGTTGATAGCGATAAGCTGAGCTTTGAAATTGCACAGAAAATACAAACAGAGATGACGTATCCAGGTCAGATCAAGGTTACAGTGATCAGGGAAAAAAGAGCAGTAAACATAGCAAGATAATTTTTGGTTGACTAGCAGCGGATATTTATGTCATCACCTGTTGTGTCACTCACTTGTACTGATATAAGTTATGGCAGCTATTTATGTGAATAAGTAGCTGCCATCTTTTTTTACAGAATCTTAGTCTTTGTCGACATTCACTGTAGAATTCCTGGCAGATGAATACCCTTATCCTCAGAATCTTACTGCTACTCTTACACGTTTTCCTGAATGTTGTTGCAGCAGCATACCTCACAAAACTCGATTTATCTGGAAGTTGGTTAACCATGGCAGTATTGGTGTTGGCAATGTTGCTTTTATTAGGATCAATGATCATTCATCTCATATCGTTCATCAAGTTTTACAAACATCACTAATATGACTATTATCGTTTTCCTGTTATCCCTTCTCATTTTTGCTTTGGTATTCCAGGTGTTCCGTTCATCTATGTACAGAGATGTAAATGGCTCATTCAAAATCAAAAATCTTTGGAGACCTATAGCTACAATTTTTTTCGCTTTGTTGATTATTGCAATTAATCCCGTTGATGTAGAAAGAATTGATGCTGGTCATGTAGGTATCAAAGTAAGCAACGTAGGTGATGATCGTGGAGTTGGCAAAACAGAATATGTAACAGGCTGGGTATTTTACAATTCCTGGATCTCACGTATATATGAATTTCCTATTCATCAGCAGCACATCGATTATGAAGAGAACGATATTGTAACAAGAGGTGGGTTTAGAGCTACCATCAAACCATCATTCAACTATTCCATCAATGCCGGAAACGTTGCTAATATGTTTCAGAATCTGAGGGTAGGCGTAAAAGAGATGGAACAAGGCTGGCTTAAGAATGCTATTGTAGGTTCTGTAAACGATGTTGCCAACAGGTATACTGTGGATTCGATCTTCAACCATAGAGAAGAGTTTGAAGCATCAATTGTAAAAGAGTGTAATAAGAGAGTATCTCAATGGTTCAATGTTTCTCAGCTTAGAACCAACATCGTTCCGCCAAAAGAAATCTCAGAATCTATCATTGCCAAAACCAGAGCTATCCAGGAAGTACAAGTTGCAGAGAATAGAAGACAGGTGGCTATTGCAGAAGCTGAGAGAAAAATTGCAGAGGCTAAAGGAGATTCAGCACAAGCAGTAATACAAGCTGCCGGTAGAGCCGAAGCAATTAAGAAAGAACAGTTATCGCTAACACCTTTGTATATTGATTACATTAAGATTCAAAAGTGGAGTGGCCAAGTTCCAACAACTGTTGCTGGGAATAGTGGTTTTATGATTCAGCTACCGAAAGATAAAGACAGATAATTAGGATGGGCTGCGAAAAATGCAGCCCTTTTCATTGATAGTGAGTTTTCGTTCAGATTGTAAGAAGTTGAGTACCGTCCAGACTTTTTCTTTTCTTACGCCTTTCATCAAAGGCAAAAGTTCTTTCACATCAATTCCATTTTCTGGAATGAGGTTGTAAAGCGATGCCTCTATTCTTTTGAATTCTTCTTCAGTAAGTTCTTTTGCTTTTTCGTTAAGGCAGTTGTCACAAACACCACACCTGCTTGGCTGCTCTTCTCCAAAATATTCAGCTATGTAAGTGCTTCTGCAAGTTTTTATTTCAAGGTAATTGAGCATTACCTGCACCCGCTCGGTGTATTGTTTTTTTCTTTCCAGGTAGGCTTCGTTGTTGATGTGTAAATGCTGGGCAGGAGCTCTGTTCAGCAAGAAGTAAATCTGTGGCGTTTCTTTTTGAGGCAGATATTCAACTATGTTATAAGCCTGCAATTGTTTTAGCTTCTCTTTCACCAATTCGGATGAGAGCCTTGCTAATCTTCCAATGTTCTTTTCATTAACTGAAATTCG